>PLYW01000282.1 GCA_003151875.1 Acidobacteriaceae bacterium | reverse complement strand
GCATGGGTCACGTCGAGATAGTAGTCGGACGAACAGGTGGCAGAAATTGCGGCGCCGCACAATTTGTCAAGTTCGAGCTGCGCGCGCTTTACTGCCCCGTAATCGTCGCTGACGCCGACCAGCTTCAACACGTGAAATTGCGACATATCGTAGCTGAGCAATGGCGCGGCTTTACCCTGCATCAGCTTTTCCTGGTGCTCCACGTGCGGACCAGCCGGATTGCTGACGTACCAATCCGTCTCGGTATAGACCCACAGGTCGAGCTGGCTTTTGCGGATGTGGTCGGCCACGGTCTGCGCGTCGGTCGAAGTCATCGGCAACTGGTGCAGGATGTTGAGGTCAGGATCAATCAGGAGCGCTCCATTGAAACACGCCGAGGGCTCGGANNGGCGCGCCGGGACTGAGGTTCTTCTCTGGATCGAGCAGCGTGCCGTCAACATCCGACACCACCAATGCCACGCCCGGCCGGGCGCTCGCGCCAGCCATTACAAGTCCTCAGGGCCATTCCGCGTCAATCGCCGCCAGCGATGGCGATCGTGCTGGATGAGCCCATCGGCAGCCTCCGGCCCTTCACTGCCAGCGGCGTAGTTGGGGAATTGCGGCGGCGGCAACTCGGCCCAGGCCTCCTCGATCGGCGTAATGATGCGCCACTCGGCTTCCACTTCATCGCGACGAGTNNGAAAAGTCCATGTTCACGCGGATGGCGCGCATCTGTGGCCCCGGCTGCTTGGCCCCAAAACTCACTGCGATGCCCTCGTTCGGCTGAATGCGCATGGTGATGACGTTGTGGTGGACGTCCTTGGGGCTGCGAGAGAAGAGCGCTTGCGGCGTGCGCTTGAAGTGGACGGCGATCTCGGTCAACTGATTGGCCAGCCGTTTGCCGGCGCGCACATAGAAGGGAACTCCCGCCCAGCGCCAGTTGTTGATGTGGAACTCGACCGCAACATAGGTCTCGGTGCGCGAATTCGGGTCCACGCCTTTTTCCTGGCGATAGCCGGGCACCTGCTTGCCCTCGATCTGTCCCGGCCCGTACTGCCCGCGGACCGTGCGGCGAGCCACCTCATCCTTCGACAGGGGGTCAATGGCGCGCAACACTTCCACCTTGTGGCCGCGAACGGCGTCGGCGTCGAAGGCGACGGGAGGCTCCATCGCCGTCAACGTCAGCAACTGGAGCAGATGGTTCGCCACCATATCGCGCAGCGCGCCCGTCTCTTCGTAGAACGCGGCGCGATTCTCCACTCCCAGAGTTTCGGCGGCGGTGATCTCGATGTACTCGATGTAATTTCGGTTCCAAANNAAACCGGCTCGAACATCGAGTTACCAAAGCGGAACATCATGATGTTCTGCACCGTTTCCTTGCCGAGGTAGTGATCGATGCGGTAAACCGATGGCTCATCGAAGACCCGCGAGACAATTTCATTCAGCTCGTGCGCGCTTTGCAGGTCGCGCCCGAAAGGCTTTTCCAGAATGATTCGTGTCCAGCCTTGGGTATTGCGCGCCAGGCCCGCTGCGCCGAGACCTTCGACAATCGGCGGCGCCAGCGAGGCTGAAGTCGAAATGTAGAACAGCACATTCTTGCTTGCGCCGTTCTTCTGCATCTCTTCCAGCTTCGCCTTCAGGTGAGGATAGAACTCGGGCTGGCTGGCGTCGCCGACCAGAAAATGCAGGCGTTTGGCGAAATCATCCCAGGCCTCGGCGGTGAAGTTGCGCGCGTCTTTTGAGTTGGCGGCGCCTTCGCGGAGCCGCTCGCGAAACTCCTCATCGGTGAGCTTGGTGCGGCCGATGCCGAGCACGTCGAAGTTGCGGCTGGTGCAGCCGACACAAGCCAGATCGTAGAGCGCAGGGACCAGCTTGCGATGCGTGAGGTCGCCGGTTGCGCCGAAGATAACCAGCAGACACGAATCACCTTGGGGCAGGGAAGGCTGCACCAGTTTGTGCGGCTTCGGTTGAACGAGTGTGCCCATATTCTATTTCGCTCCGCTTGGCTTTGGCGCCTTAGGCAGAAGGCTGAGCCAGTCTGTATGGACGAATTCCGCGCTGGGCCGGTCGGCGCGCTGATAACTGTGCGCCCCGAAGAAATCGCGCTGCGCCTGGGTCAGGTTCTGCGGCAACTGCGCGCTGCGATAGCTGTCGAAATACGAAAGCGACGCCGCCATCGCCGGAACTGGAATTCCCATCTGCACGGCGGTGGCAATCAGCTTGCGCCAGGCTCCCTCGAACCTCTGCACCCAGGACATGAACTCCGCATCCAGCAGCAGATTGGGCAGTCCGGGCTGGCGTTCGAAGGCGCGCATGATGTCATCGAGGAAGCGTGCGCGAATGATGCACCCGCCTTTCCAGACGCGCGCCATCTCGCGCAGGTTAATGTCCCACTTCCATTCGTTCGACCCGGCGCGGATGAGGCTCATGCCCTGCGCATACGAGCAAATCTTGGATGCATACAGGGCGTCGTGCACGGCTTGAATCAATTCCTTCTTAGCTCCGGAATACGATACCGCCGCGGATGACTTGATCAGGCGGCTGGCGATGACGCGCTCGTCCTTCATGCCGGAAAGCATGCGCGCGTCCAGCGCGGCGGCGATGGTTGGAATCGGCACCGCCAAGTCAAGGGCGACCTGGGCCGTCCACTTGCCAGTGCCTTTTTGTCCGGCCTTATCGACAATCATGTGGACCAGCGGCTTGCCGCTCTCCGGATCGACGACACTGAGGATCTGTGAGGTGATCTCAATCAGGTACGACTCCAGCGGGCCGCGGTTCCACTCGCCGAAAATGTCCGAGAGTTCCTGCGCTTCCAGACCGAGCGCTTTGTGAAGGACCTCGTAAGCCTCGGCGATGAGTTGCATGTCGCCGTACTCGATCCCATTGTGGACCATCTTTACGAAGTGCCCGGCGCCATCGGGGCCAACGTAAGCGACGCAGGGGCCGGAATCGGTCTTGGCGGCAATGGCTTGTAGAATCGGGGCAACCTGATCGTAAGCGGCCTGCGGTCCGCCCGGCATTAGCGAGGGACCGTAACGCGCGCCTTCCTCGCCTCCGGAAACGCCCATACCGAAGTAATGCACCATGGTTTGGCGCGCGCCGGCTTCGCGCCGCATAGTGTCTTTGAAGAAGGAGTTGCCGCCGTCCATGACAATGTCGCCAGGCGTCAGGTACGGAATGATCTTCTGCAGCGTCTGGTCAACCGGATCGCCAGCCGTGATCATCATCAAGATGCGGCGCGGCCGTTCCAAAGAGTGGCAGAATTGCGGCAGCGACTTGGCACCGACGAAAGCCCGGTCAGAGTTCTTGCCTACGAAGCGGTCAACCCACTCCGGCTCCAGGTTCCACACCGCGACGCTGTGATGGTGGTCATCCAGGTTGAGCGCCAGGTTCTCGCCCATGACGCCAAGACCGATGATGCCGAACTGCGCCGTCTTAACGGCTGGACTCGTGGTCGGCATGAGTCGCTCCTTAGTGGCGGACGCCGGCTTCGGC
>PLYW01000219.1 GCA_003151875.1 Acidobacteriaceae bacterium | reverse complement strand
GTCTGCGCGGTGAACGGTACGAATTCCATTTCGTGGGTGGACAACTCGCGCCCACGCAGGCCGTACTTCTCTTTTGCCAGCACCACAATCGAGCGGCCTTCTGGCGTCTCATCCGCGAGCGACGAAAGCTGTGCCGCGTCGGCCATCTCGGCTTCCGACACGCCCGGAGCAGGGATGAAAACCGCCGCCTGGCGATTGCCCAGGGTGATGGTTCCGGTCTTGTCGAGCAGCAGCGTGTTCACGTCGCCGGCCGCTTCGACGGCGCGCCCCGACATGGCCAGCACGTTGTGCTGGATGAGCCGATCCATGCCGGCAATACCGATAGCGGAGAGCAAACCGCCGATGGTCGTGGGAATCAGGCATACCAGCAGCGACACCAGCACGAACACTGTCTGCGGCGAACCCGCGTAGATGGCAAACGGCTGTAGTGTAACTACGGCCAGCAGGAAGATGATGGTGAGGCCTGCCAACAAAATGTTCAGCGCAATTTCATTCGGCGTTTTCTGCCGTTCCGCGCCTTCCACCAGGGCGATCATGCGATCCAGGAAGGTTTCGCCGGGGTTCGATGTCACCTTCACTTTGATCTGGTCCGAGAGCACGCGCGTTCCGCCGGTAACCGCGGAACGATCGCCGCCCGACTCGCGGATGACCGGGGCCGACTCGCCGGTGATGGCCGACTCGTCCACCGAAGCGACGCCGTCGATAATTTCTCCATCTGACGGCACCAATTCTCCCGCTGACACCAGAACTACATCGCCGGCCCGCAGCTTCGAGCTTTGCACCCGCTCGGTGCGGTCGCCTTCGATAATGCGGTTGGCAATCGTCTCCGAGCGCGCTTTCCTCAGGGTGTCGGCTTGCGCTTTGCCGCGACCTTCGGCCATGGCTTCCGCGAAGTTGGCAAACAGGACGGTGAACCACAGCCACAACGTGATCTGCAAATTGAACTTGAAATCTGCTCCTCCGCGGAACAGCAATACCGTGGTGATCACGCTGCCGACTTCCACCACGAACATTACGGGGTTGCCCATCATGTGGCGCGGATCCAGCTTCAGAAAGGAATCCACGATCGCGCGCCGCACGATTTTGCCCTGCCAGACCGCTTTCGATTTCGATTTTTCTCTTGCCATGTTGGAGGCCTCAGAACGTCTTGCCTGCTGCCATCAGCAGGTGCTCAAGGATTGGTCCCAGGCTGAGCGCCGGGAAAAACGTTAACGCGCCGACGATCAGGATCACGCCGATCAGTAGCACGGTGAACAGCGGTGTAGTCACCGGAAACGTGCCCAATGACGGCGGAACATATTTCTTCTGCGCCAGATTGCCGGCGATCGCCAGCATGGGAATGATCATCAGGAAACGCCCGATCAGCATGGTGAAGCCGATGGTCGTGTTGTACCAGACCGTATTGGCATTCAAGCCGCCAAAAGCGGAGCCGTTGTTGCCGGCGCCGGAAACAAATGCGTACAACATCTGGCTGAAGCCGTGCGGCCCAGGATTGCTGATGCTGGAAGTGCCAAAGCCATGGATCGAGGAAATTCCGGTGAATATCAAAATCACCAGTGGAAAGATGAGCGCCACCAGCATGGCCATCTTCACGTCATAGGCTTCTATCTTCTTGCCGAGATATTCCGGCGTGCGGCCTACCATCAGTCCGGCGATGAACACCGTCAGCACGACGTAGATCAGAATGCCGTACAAGCCGGAGCCTGCACCGCCGAAGATCACTTCGCTCAACATGATATTGACCAAGGGCACCATTCCGCCCAGGGGCATGAAGGAGTCATGCCATCCGTTGATGGCGCCGCAGCTCGCGTCGGTGGTGACAGTGGCGAACAGCGCGGAGTTGGTAATACCGAAGCGGACCTCTTTGCCTTCCATGTTGCCGCCCGCCTGGGTCGCCGTCACCTGCTGATTCACGCTGGCAAGAAGCGGATTGCCACGGGCTTCAGCCCAGTAGGCAACCGTTACGCCCACCAGGAACAGGATCGCCATGGCCGCACACACCGCCCATCCGTGGCGTTGCGAGCCAGCCATGCGCCCCAGCGTGTAGGTCAATCCTGCACCAATCGTGAAGATGGCGAACATCTCGAGCAGGTTGGAGAAAGGAGTCGGGTTCTCAAACGGGTGAGCGCTATTAGCATTGAAGAAACCGCCGCCATTGGTGCCGAATTCCTTGATGATCTCCTGCGACGCCACTGGTCCCTGCGCTATGGTTTGGGTGGTGACCGTATCCATCACCGGCTTGCCCTTCGCGTCCACTGCCGGCTTGCCGTCGGCGCCCACATGCTGGACTTGCTGCGGTTCAAGCAACTTCACCGTGTCGTAAGGCCTCAGGTTCTGGACGACGCCCTGCGAGACCAGTACCAGCGCTCCGACGATACAGAAGGGCAACAGCACCCACAGGCAGGAGCGGACCATGTCCACCCAGAAGTTCCCGATGGTCTGCATCTGGCGGCGCGCAATGCCACGAATGAACGCAATTGCCAGCGCAATGCCGGTCGCTGCCGAAGCGAAGTTGTGGAAGGCCAGGCCGGCCATCTGGGTGAAATAGCTCATCGTGGACTCACCCGAGTAGGCCTGCCAGTTGGTATTGGTAGTAAACGAAGCCGCCGTATTCCACGCCAAATGCTCAGGCGTGACGCCGGCAAACTTCTGCGGGTTAAAGGGAAGATGTCCCTGCACGCGCTGCATCAGGTACAGCAGCAGCATGGCCGCAGCGCTGAACAGCAACATGGCAAAGGCGTATTCCGTCCAGCGCATCTCGTGATTTTCGTCGACGCCCGTCAGCCGGTAGATCAGCCGCTCGATCGGCCGCAGCACCGGGTCCAGGAAGGTCCTCTCGCGATTGAACACCCGCGTCATAAACACGCCCATGGGCTTGGTGACGGCGAGGATCAGCGCGAGAAATATGACGATTTGAATCCATCCATTGGCGGTCATGTCAGAATTTCTCCGGTCGCAACAACGCGTAGAAGAGGTAGATCATCATCAACGCGCTGACGACCATCATGATGGTTGATTCCGTGTGCATAGCTCCCCCTTACTTCATGCGCTCGCAGAAGTGGACATAGCCCAGCGACAGGGCGAAAAAAACAATCGTGATTGCGACAAATAGGATGTCCTGCATGTTCATCTCCTGAGTCTCGAGCGGGCTACCATGCCCCTTGTTTGCGGCCGAACCACCAAATCACACCCAGGGTCGCCGTGTTCTGGTCCTTGGAAAAGACGTTTTGCGCACTGGTGAGGAAGATCGGTTGGTTGGACCAATCGCGCCGGTATTCGTACTTCATGTCGAATCCGTTGGCCAGCGTGAAGTCGTAGGTCGCCGTGAACTCCTTCAGCGCCTCGGTGACGCCGCTGAACAGCCCGCCACGGTCGGACAGATATTCACCGCGGCCGGCAATGTAAGTCCTCGGCGTGAGCTGATACTTTGCCCAACCAGCGCCGCCCGTGGTATGTGCCGGAGCCGAGGATTGGCCGGGTCCCGCGTTGGCCCACAGGCGCTGGATGACGTAGTCGCCTTCCAGTTGCAGCGTCAGCTTCGGCGTCGTCTGCCAGGTCACGTAGCTGTCAAGGATGTGTAGCTTTCCGTCGGGCGCAGGGCTGATCTTCTGGAAGCACAGGCCGGGCTGCACCGGAACCGGTCCGCAATTGGAAACCGGCGTCGCATCAGGATGCTCCTGGCCAAGGTAATAATTCATCGTCCAACTGACCGTCTTGACCGGCGTCAGCACAAATCCAAACATCTCGTCCTTGAAGCCATTGGTCGGCTCCACCTGGTTAGTCCCGTTCACGATCCAGTAGTTCAAGGCCAGTTTCTTGTTGACTGCGTACTGCGCGCGAATACCCATGTGATAGAACGGCAAAAAGTAGAACCAGTACGCGCGCGAATAGTTCATCTGAAATTGGCTGTAATTGCCTTCCGCGCCCAGCGAGCTGGCCCACTTCCCAAAATCCACCGTAAGACCGCTGCCGACAGGCACGACGTAAGTGCCGTAGGCCTGGAAGATGTTGCGGTAGATATTGGGGCGCGGTTCATTGATGGGATTGCCCTGCAAGGTAGCCGTGGCCTGTCCAAATTGCAGATCCAGGCGCGCTCCATAGCGGCGGCCGGCAGCGACATCAGCAGCCCGCTCGAAAATGACCGCGGCCTGGTTCAAGCTAAAGGCGTTGCTGCTGACATCATAGGCGCGCAGAAGATTCACCCGTCCGACCGGCCGGTTGAAATTCCAGTCATAATATCCGTCAATGGAGCCATTGATCGTAGTTCCCTTCAGGTAGTCGAGCACACTGCGATCATCCGCCGATAGCAGCGCACTTGTCTGTGACGGTGATGCGCTTTTTGCGACGCTATCTGCCGTGCTGTGAGCGGAATCGTCGGCTGAGGAAGCGGCAGCCAGCCTCGATGCCGAATTCGTGGACTGCATGTCCTGCATCTGTGCCTTCAACTGCTGCACTTCAGATTCCAGGTCCGCGAGATGTTGTTGCAGCCGCTCCATGGTTTGTGCAGGTACCGTCACAGTCTCCGCCGATTGGGCTTTGGTTTCCACCTGTTGCGCTTGAACCGGGACAAAGCACGCCAATGCAACACTCATTGGGAGGAACATTGCTATAACTTGCTCAACGCTTCTGTTGATCGCTCTGAACATCTGGCCACCTCTTGTACGACACCGTAAACCTTGCACCTCGGAGTCGCCAGAGATGACCGGTTAATTGCTCTCAACCGCTTGCCACCAAAATCGACCCCGGAGATAANNTTGCCGCCCGGTAACGGACACCCTCTTAGCGGCGTGCCGGGGCCGCGAACATTCAATTAGGAACACTACGTAGAACACGACGGCTACGCCGCAAATGATTAAGAACAGAGTGCTCATAGTTGCCTTTACCACACGTGCCCGTGCGTGGTTACCAATAGGATTTGAGCACGCCGCGCATAAGTCCCGTCTAAAGAATTCATAAATGTTTCGTAAAGACCAGAACGGAAAATTGGTGAGCGATGTAGAGACCAGGCAGCCGTGCCGACGGCCTTACGGCTGCTAATAGCTGGGGGCGCCCGAATTCATTGGTAGCCGCATCACCCCCACCAGCTGTTCTAATCTACAGCTGAGAGATCGCAGTGAAGCTCTCCAGCGCGGCCTGGCGAACGCGCAACTCTCGCAGCTCCTCTTCGCCGAGCTTTTCGGAGCAGCCTGCAACTATCAGCATTCCGCGTTCGACGAGTATCCGGCGGAACTCCGGATCGGGCGTCGAGGCGGCGATGTCACCGAGAGCCCGCAGCAACCGCAAGCTAACGGCCACGTCCGCCTTCGCATACATGCGAATCTGCTCAAAGGCCGCCTCCAGCAGGCGCTCGAAGTGGATCCATCCAATGCTGGCGCGAACGATGCCCGGCGGATCGTAGAGCAGATCCTCGGGCGGCTCTCGGGACGCGAAGCGGATCAGAATGCGGCTCAACTGATCGACGCAGGTGATAGCGGTGGTGGGGTCGTTGACGGCGGGCGAGATCGCCTTCAACGCCACATCGACAATCTGCAGGACGCCAAACTCCACGTCCTGCTGCAACGTTCTGGTCGGGCCACAATCGAAGGCGGCAAGCAGAGCGGCGGTTCCTTCGGCGGGCAGACGGTTCCCCTTTGAGACCATCATCAGCGGGATTCCCGCGGGAACGAAGTGGCCGACCCGGCGCAGAACGCGGATGCTGACGTGATAGTGCTTCGCAAAGGCGACCAGGCGTCGCTTATCGATGAAGCGGATGTAGCCGGAAGCACCGCTCAAGACGGCCACCTCGCTCGGGTCGGGTCGGAGCGGTGCAGCATCCTTCAGGGGGTTCGGCCGGTACGGCCAGGGCATAATCTCATCGATCATGGCTTCGGTTTCTTCCGCAATTCGGTCGACGATGTGATTGACACTGATGGCCTGCGAGATGTGGTGAATGAAAAAGAGCAGCAAACCGACGCAGGCCAGCGCCAGCACCATCGCGCCCAGGACGGTGGCTACTGGCGCGAAGGGGTGAGGGAGCGAGTGCGCCGCCGGAAGCGCCGCCATGCAGTACGAGAAGGCGCCAAGAAAGATACCGAGCGTCCATTGCGTCACGCGGTCCCTGGAAAAGCTGACGATGATGCGCGG
>PLYW01000374.1 GCA_003151875.1 Acidobacteriaceae bacterium | reverse complement strand
TGATCGCCTGCGCCTCGGATGCCAGCTTCTACCGGCTGATCCCCAAAGCCGTGGTGCAGGCGCAGGGCCTGGATGAGGTCCGCGGGTTATTTGCCTTCAGCCAACAGACGCAGGTGCCGATGACCTTTCGAGCTGCCGGCACCAGCTTGTCGGGGCAGTCGATTTCCGATGGATTGCTGGTGGACGTGGCGCGCCATTGGCGGGAATTGCGCGTGGAGGAGAGTGGCCGAAGAATCCGCGTGCAGCCGGGCGTTATCGGGGCGCGCGCCAACCAGGTGTTGATTCCTTATGGCGCCAAGATCGGACCCGATCCCGCCTCCATCGCGACTTGCACCCTGGGCGGAATACTCTCCAACAACTCCAGCGGCATGTGTTGCGGCGTTGAGCAGAACGCCTACCACACCCTGCACTCGATGAAGTTCATGTTGCCTTCCGGGACCGTCATCGATACGGCGCTGCCCGGCGCCGATGAGGAATTTCATGCGCGCGAACCGGAACTGGCGCGCGGCATTCTCGCCCTGAAATCGCAGTTGCGAGCCAACCCCGGCTTGCGCGAGCGGGTGCGCAACAAGTACCGGATGAAGAACACCACCGGCTACTCGCTGAATGCGTTTCTCGACTTTGAACGGGCGGTGGACATCTTCCAGCACGTGCTGATTGGCTCCGAGGGCACGCTGGCCTTCATCGCCGAAGCCGTGCTCAACACCGTGCCCGATCTTCCCGTGAAGTACACCGGACTGCTGCTTTACCCGGATCTGTACGCCGCCGCAGATTCCATCGTGCCCTTGCGGCAAGCCGGCGCCAAGACCTTGGAGATCATGGACCGCGCCTCGCTGCGCTCGGTGGAAAATCAGGCCGGTGTGCCGCCCTCACTNNATACGCGCCGGCCTGTTTCCGTCGGTGGGCTCGGTGCGCCAGAGCGGCACCACCGTCATCATCGAAGATGTCGCGTTCCCCATCGAAACCCTGGCTGATGCGGCCCACGACCTCACCCGGCTCTTCCGCAAACATGAGTATGAGAACGCCATCGTCTTCGGTCATGCCAAGGACGGAAATCTGCACTTCGTCATCACCCAGAGTTTCAACAACCAGGCCGTGATTGACCAGTACGCCCGCTTCATGGACGACGTGGTCGATCTGGTGGTGTGGCGCTATGACGGCGCTCTTAAGGCGGAGCACGGCACCGGGCGAAACATGGCCCCGTTCGTTGAAACCGAGTGGGGAAGCGATGGCTACGCCATCATGTGCCGTCTGAAAGAGCTGGTCGATCCCGACAACCTGCTGAACCCAGGCGTGATCATCAATCCCGACCGGCAAGCCCACCTGGCCAATCTGAAACAGTTGCCGTCGGTAGAGCCCGAGATCGACAAGTGCATCGAGTGCGGCTACTGCGAGCCCAAGTGTCCCAGCCGCGAACTGACGCTGACGCCCCGGCAGCGCATTGTAGTGCGGCGGGAGATGGCACGATTGCAGGAGAGCGGAGGCAATTTGCTTCTCTATAACGCTCTCGACGCAGAATTTCCGTACTTGGCGCTCGACACCTGCGCTACCGATGGGCTTTGCGCCACTGCGTGTCCGGTGAGTATCGACACCGGGCAACTGGTTAAGCGCTTCCGCGGAATGCGTTCCTCGGCTGCGGCGAAGCAGTGGGCGGAACGCATCAGCCAGCATTTCAAGCTGACCGAATGGGCACTGCGCTGGGCGTTGCGGCTGGGACATGCTGCTGAGTCCGTAGTTGGAGTTGAGGGAATGCGCCGTTTGACTCGGACGCTGAAGCGTTTCGCCGGAGACAACCTGGCGCAATGGATGCCCGACACTCCTCATGCGGCTGGCCGGCTGCCGAGGACCAAGCGCGCCGGAGCGCAGGCCATTTACTTTCCCGCCTGCATTTCTCGCGTGATGGGACGCTTGCCCGGCGAACCGAAAGACCGTTCCCTGATGCAGTTGACCGTCGAGTTGGGACGCCGCGCCGGAGTTCCGCTGCACATCCCGCGGGACGTCGCTGGAACTTGCTGCGGCACGCCGTTCTCGTCGAAAGGATTCAGCAGCGCTCACGCCATCACCATCAATGCAGCCGTGGAGCGCTTCTGGAAGTGGTCCGAGCAGGGAAGTCTGCCCATCGTGATTGACACCAGTCCCTGCACCTACGGATTCAGGACGGCGCGTTCGTATCTGACGCCAGAGAACCAGGAGCGCTTCGACCAGATGACATTCGTGGATGCCATCGAGTTCGTTCACGACCAGTTGCTGCCGAAGCTACCGGTCAAAACCAAGTCGCGCTTCGTGGCCCTGCATCCGGTGTGCTCGGTCACCAAGATGGGCATCGGGGCGAAGCTGGAAGCGATTGCGCGCGCCTGCAGCGAGCAGGTCACGATTCCGCTGGACGCAGGTTGTTGCGGCTTTGCGGGCGATCGCGGATTTCTGTTTCCTGAGCTGACCCAGGCGGCCACCAGGCACGAAGCCGATGAAGTGAAAGCCAAGCAGCCGGATGAGTGCTACTCCAGCAGCCGTACCTGCGAGATCGGCATGAGCCGCGCCACCGGACAGATCTACCGTTCGTATATGTATCTTCTGGAGAAGGCGACGCGGTAGAAGAGGACGGGTAGTGCGGGCCTTCAGGCCCGCGTATATGGGCAGAAAGAAAAATCACGTAAGCCGCTGAGGTCGTCGCGACCTCAGCGGCTTACGTGGGGTTCATCGGCGGCGGACACGGCGCTGAAGCGCCGTACTACCCGAGCAATCTCATTGCGCCGGAAGCGCCAGAAAGGCGTAGGTCACCCGATCGCGGTCGGCGGCGTTCCACGCCCAGTTGATGGTGGTGTTCTTCATTCCGCTCGCACCGAATCGACCCCAGTACCCCGTGGGATATTTTCCGTGCGCCAGCGGTCCCTGCACCACCACGACGACATGGCCATGCGGAGTGTCTTTCAGGCCTCCCACAACGAAAAAGCCTTGGTCGGCTTGGGCCTTTGCCGCGATGCCATCGGGCAGCATTGTCCACGGCGCAGTCTGGATTTCGTCTACGATGTCGTTCGCCATTCCAGTTATCACGATTCCCAGATCGCCCGCCACGGCCTTCAAAAAGCCGCTGCAGTCGTGGCTGTGCGCGTCAAAGTGTACTTCACAACTGTCGACAATCTTTTGCTGCGGAGTAGGATCAGCCATCCTTGCCTCAAACGTCGCAGTTCTTTACTGAATCTCGATCACGCTGCCGCTGTCGGCTTCCTGCAATTCCTTGGTGCGCTCGATCACGCGCTGGGTGAAGGCGAACAGCGACTTGGCGTGCGGCGACTGGTCGCCTTCAAGCACGATGGGATGCCCGCTGTCGCCGCCCTTGCGAATGTCGGGATCGAGTTCGATGCTGCCGAGAAACGGCACGTTGAACTGCTGCGCGGTGCGCGCGCCGCCGCCCTTGGAGAAGATGTCAATTTCATGTTGGCAATGCGGGCAGATGAAGAAACTCATGTTCTCCACGATGCCGAGAATGTCCACCTTCACCTGCTTGAACATCTCGATGGCTTTGCGCGCGTCCTGCAAGGCAACGTCGCTGGGCGTGGTGACCACGACTGCGCCCGTCAGCGGCACGGTTTGCACCAGCGAGATCACGACATCGCCGGTGCCCGGCGGCAGATCGACAACCAGGTAGTCGAGCTGTCCCCACTCCACCTGGCCGAGAAACTGCTTGACGATGGAGTGCAGCATGGGACCGCGCCAAACCAGAGGCTTGTCGCCCGGGCTGAGAAAGCCGACCGACATCACCTTCAGCCCGTAGCGCTCCGGCGGCAGAATGCGGTCTTCGCCGACCACGCTCGGGGCCATGGTGGTGCCCAGCATCAGCGGGACGTTAGGGCCGTACACGTCGGCGTCGAGCAGCCCGACCTTATGGCCCAGGCGCGCTAGTGCGATGGCCAGGTTCACCGCCAGAGTGGTTTTGCCGACGCCGCCTTTGCCTGAGCCTACGGCGATGATGCTGTTGACTCCCGGAAGCGGCTGCGGCCCAGCTTGCGGCTGGCCGGGCATGTGCGAATGCTGATGACTCACGTGGGTTCCTGTAGTGATGGGAATGAAGTGCGCAAGGCACGATTATACCCTGCGAGAAGAGACAGCTTACCTGCACTTCCGCGCTTTACGCAGTTTCGGAGCGGCGTTCTTTAGTAATGAGGCTGGGCTGCGCGGGTCCCCAAGTAACTGGGTTTGGGCGGACTGGCCCCAAGTTCGGTTTTCTTCCATTTCCTTTTCTCCGATCACGTCGTAGTAGTGCGTGATACTCGCGGAAATGAGTTTGTTTTCGTCGTTCAACTGTTTCGTGAGAATCAACTGGTCAATACCTCCTCACTTCCGCTCGTAGTGATGCTGCAGGGGACGGCTTAGCGATACACTTGGCTCCGATGACCTATCCGGACTACGAGAATCAGCAGTCGATCATCCTCGATTTTACTGATAATGCGATAATCGCCAACTCGATATTTCCAGTATTCCCCGAATTTCGAACCCTTGAGGGCCGCCCCAATAGCTCTTGGATCGTCCAACTTGGCCACTCGTTCATGAAGAAACTTTAGAATCCGAGTGGTGTGCTGCCGGTCGAGTTTATCGAGGTCGCGAGCAGCTTCCGGCAGAACTTCAATGTTCCACATAGGGGTGCCTTAAAGGCTTGGAGGAAGCTATTGCAGAAAACATTTCTCAGACGCCGCTTCTCGGTTGGCCGTAGAAATTTGCCCTCAGTTCTTGCCCGAGCCATTCCGCGGTTTTCGGCTTAATGACGTCCCGGGCTGTCCGCTGTCGACTCCGTACTTCCGCAGGAGCCGCGACAATGGCACCGAGCGCGTCTTTCCAGTACGGAATTTTTCCAGTCGTTTGTCGGCAATCGCCACGTCTTCAAGGTCTTCAAGGTGCTGGATGATCGCTTGTCTGGCGTAATAAGCTGTGGTGCGCCCCGTACGCTTGGCAAGACGCTCCAGCCGCTCCTCAATTTTTTCGGGCAGACGAATAGCAAGCACGTCAGAAAACCTCTACACAAGTATAGCAGCGCGAAATTGGCTCACTTCCGCTCGTAGTGAATCTTGAATTCCTGCGTCCACGCTCCGTCCTTCTGCGTGAAGACGGTGAACCAATATGCGTCGTTTCCGTCGCGCACTACGGTAGAGCGAATGTGCCCGGTTTTGCCATTGACGTGCAGGATGTCGAACTCGTGGAGGAGCGTCTTACCATCGGGATCGGGAGTGGCTGTGCCGATGGTCATCTCACCGTTAGAATTTGTATAGTAAAAGGAGATGGTTTTGGCGACGGGATTGTAGGCGTAGAAGCCGTAATAGTGCGGCTTGCCGTTGAAGTCGGTATTGAACTCGATGGCCTGGTAGTTCGGCGCCCAGCGGATGCGGTTCTCGACGTGGGTTACGGTTCCGTCGGAGGGATCTTTTATGTCTGAAACCCAAGTTCCCCCGACCAACCACGAAACAGGCGCAAGCGGTTCGGCGGTAGCCGCTGGCGTAGCGGGCTTCGATTGTGCGACACCGGTTGCGGCGAAAACAGCAAGCCAGAGTAACAACGTGATGGGCATGAATCGTCTTGTCATATTTGTGCTTCCTCCAAGTTAACGTTGTGGCCCGCGGGTAGCTCTAACATCGAAGCCCCTCAGTGGCTAAAGCCATCGTAACGACAGCAACTTACGGCACGGCTGAAGCCGTGCCCCTTCAAAGCGTGAGGGAACTAGCTGCTAAATTCTCTTGCCAAGCTCTCGCCGACCAAGCATAATAGCATGTTCGCTTTTTCTTCGTATAGCGAGAGCAGATTGCAGAACTACCTACCATTCGACTTCGAGCCCACGGATGAGCAGCGCCGGGCCATTGAGCATCTGCATGGCCCGATGCTGGTGGTGGCGGGCGCGGGCACGGGCAAAACCACGGTGCTGGCGCGACGCATCGCCCACCTCATCGAGAGCGAAGCGGCCCGGCCGAAGGAAATTCTTGCCGTCACCTACACGCGCAATGCAGCCGCGCAGCTGATCACCAAAGTTGGAGAGATTCTCTATCCGTACCTCGACCGGCCGACCGCAGTACACAAGTTGATGGCCAGCGGCTTGCGGCCTCACACCTTTCATTCCTATTGCTACGGATTGTTGCGCGACGCCAACATTCAATTTGCGCTGCTCGATGAGAGAGACCTGCAAATCCTGTTGCGGCGCCGCATTCAGGATCTGCCGCTCAAGCGCTTCATCAAGGCGTCCGACCCGGGGAAGTTCCTCAAGGATTTGCTGGAATTCTTCCGCGGTTGCCATGACGAGTTGCGCACCCCTGACGATTACGACGCCTACCTCATGAGTGTGGAGCGCGAAGACAATCCGCTGCCCCGCGTGGGGAAGTCGAAAGATGCCGCGACGATGCCGGATGCGGAGGTGCTGGAGCGCTGCCGGGAGATCGCGCGGGTCTTCCATTATGTCGAAGATCTGCTGAAGCAGGAAGGCCTGGGAACGTTCGGCCACATCATCACGCGCGCGGTCGATTTACTCAGTCGCCGTCAATCCGTGCTGCAACGTGCGCAGAAATATGCGCGCTTCATTCTGATCGACGAGTTCCAGGACTCTAACGTTGCCCAGATTCAGCTGGCCAAGCTCCTGGGCGGGCAAGAGGCCAACGTATTCGCGGTCGGCGATCCCGACCAGGCGATCTATCGTTTTCGCGGCGCCACCAGCGGGGCCTTCGACCAGTTTCTGAAGACCTTCGGCCCCGGCCGCGTGCAGCGCGCCACGTTGTCGAAGAACCGCCGCTCCACGCCGCCCATCCTGCGTTGCGCTTATCAAACCATTAAGCTCAATCCGACCATCGCCAGCAAAGAGTTGCACGATGGCGGCTGGCCGCGCGAACCGCTGGGCTGCGCGCGTCTGGAAGAAGACCCGGCACTGGCGCACGCATCGGCGGTGCAGGCCGTCATACATAACGGCTGCCAGCAAGAAGCGGAGTTCGTCGCCAACACCATCGCGGCCATGCATCAGCAGCGACCTGCGATGAAGCTCCACAACATTGCGGTGTTGTACCGCACCCACGCCAATCGTGATGACGTGCTCGCCGAACTTCGCCGTCGCGACATCTCCGTGCACGTTCGAGGTGTCGATCTTTTCGATACGCCGGAGGCCCGCGACGCCATGGCGGCGTTGCAGATCATGGAGTCTTCCCATCCCATTGCGCTGGTCCGGGTGGCGGCGTTTCCTCAGTTCAATGTGGACCCGGAAGAGTTTCGCGCAGCGCTCGCCCTTGCCGGCAAGAAGGCTTCCATTGAGTCGGTGCTGGAGAAAGTATCCGGCGGCTTTGCGGTGATGGAAACTGTGCGCGAGGCGCGACATGATCTGGCCAATGCCAACAGCCTGCTGGGACCGGCGATGAAAATTGCGCAACAAGTATTCCAACTCGCGGATTCACTTCCGCTGCGGCGCTTACAGGAACTGGCCGAGCAATGGTGCAGCAAACCTAAGCCGCTGGTGGGGCAGGGAACTCTGCGCGAATTTCTGGAGTACGTCGAGTTGTTGCGCGAGGCGAGTGGATGCCTTGCCGAGGATGGCGGGGAGGACGATCCAGTGGCGGCGCTGGCGCCTACCGACTTCAGCAGCCCGGCCCTCGAAGACGCGGTGCAATTGATGACCGCGCACTCCGCCAAAGGATTGGAGTTTCCGTGCGTCTTTGTTTTGCGCGTAAATTCACAGTCGTTTCCTCACAACTACCAGGAACCCTTGGTCGAGTTTCCGCAGCAATTGCGCCGCAAGGAAACCGCCGCCGAAAGCCCGCCCAAAATCCTTCACGACGAGGAAGAGCGCCGTCTGTTTTATGTTGCCATGACGCGCGCCCAGGACGAGCTCTACCTGTGCGCCAGGGTTAGTCGCGCAAAGAACGATCCCGCTCCGAAACAGTACATGCGCGAGTTGGTGAACGCGGGAAAGTCCGCGCCGCAGGGCGCGATCGAGTGCCGGGTGTTGCCACCGGACGACATCGTTCCCACGCTGCAGGCCGCGGCCGAGCCACAGCCGCTGATCTCGCAATGGGTGCAGCTTCCCGCGCGGTGCGATGCGCCCCTCGGCGAGTTGAGCGCCAGCGCCATCGAGCAGTACGAACGCTGTCCGCTGGCATTCAAACTCAGCCGCGACTGGTGCATCCCTGAGCAACCGGCGGCCATGATGCAATTTGGCTCGGCGATGCATCTCGCACTCAAAGCATACTTCGATGGCGTGCGTGCCGGGCATCCACCGGATGAAGAGGCCGTCATCGCGTGTTTTCGCGACGAGTTCAGCAAGGCGAAAATCGAGGAGGACGCGCAGCGCGAGCTTTACGACAAGGATGGTTGCGAGCAATTGCGGCAGTTTTTGCGTTCCGATCTGGCCCAGCCGGCGGGAGAAATTCTCAACAACGAGCGCTTCTTCCGCGCCGACATTGGCGGCACCCTGGTGAAGGGAAGAATGGACCGCCTGGAGCGGATCGACGGAGACCGCGTCAGCATCGTGGATTACAAGACGGGAAAGCCGAAGACGCAGGAGGATGCCGACGAGAGCCTGCAACTTTCCATCTACGCGCTGGCGGCCAAGAGCATGGGCTTTGCCGCCGACTCACTGGTGATCGTCAACCTTGCGAATTGCAGCGCAATTGAATCGCGGCGGTCGGAGAAGGAACTTGCAGCGGAAGAGGCTAGGGTGAGCGAGGCCGCAGCCAACATTGCCGCTGGGAACTTCGGTCCCAAGCCAGGAAGGCATTGCCGCTTCTGTTCGTATCGCAGCATCTGTCCGGCGACGGAATTGATCGTGGTTCAGCCCGCCGCACGGACGGCGACGATGAACTAGATTTTCTTGCAGCTATAGGGGTTCTTCGACTCCTCGTACGGTCGCCACGGCGACCGTATTCGTCGTTCAGGATGACAGATATTGAGTGTGAATTCCGCAGAGTTCTCAGCAAGTGTGCGATATTCGATGGCGTGAGGTTGAGGCCCCCAATTCGACTGGTGCTACTCGCTCTTAGCTTGGTTATCGCGACTTGCCTTCCGCTGATGTCAGCACAAGCGCAAAAGACTTATCTTGGAATGGATCGCAACGGTTATCCCGGCGATGCGAACATGGCAACCTTGCGAAAGACGTTTGCGTTCACGGGATACTGGTTGAACAATCCGCCTGGGGCAACCGGCAATACCTGGCAAGGCAAGCGTAAAGTTATTCAGGCGATGGGCTATGGATTTCTCCTACTGTTTGATGGCCGCGATTACCGGCAGCTCAAGACTTCAGGAAATGCGGCACAAGTCGGAAGCGACGACGCCGCAACGGCGGTGAAGGCGGCCGTGCGTGACGGCTTTCCCCGGGGCTCGACCCTGTTTCTCGATCAGGAGCAAGGCGGGCGCATGCTGCCTGAACAGCGCGCCTACATTCATGCCTGGGTGGATGGCGTGGTGCGCGCAGGCTATCGTGCCGGTGTTTATTGTTCTGGTATTCCGTTTCGCGAGGCAAATGGCGTTGCGGTGGTGACGGCCAACGACATTCGCGATCATGCCGGTGGCCGCGAGATCCATTTCTTCGTGAGCAACGACCAGTGCGGTCCATCGCCGGGCTGCGTGTTCCCGAAGCGGCCGCCAACGCCCGCCGCCAGTGGCGTGCCCTTCGCCGACGCATGGCAATTCGCGCAATCGCCGCGCCGTTCGGACGTGACGGCGGCCTGCCGTCAAACCTATGCATCCGATGGCAGCTGTTATCCTCCCG
>PLYW01000103.1 GCA_003151875.1 Acidobacteriaceae bacterium | reverse complement strand
TCAATTTCTTAAGCAGCGGTGACCAAGTGGTCGAAGTTGCCTTCCCAACCTGATCGCGCCCCTTGTACACGGGTACATGTACGCGCGAAGCGGTAGCGGGCGTCTGCGGCGCCAGTCCCATCTGGTCAAATAGCCTTTCCACCTCGTTCCAGTCGATTTCCAGCCCCATCAAAAGTCGCCGGGGTCCGGCCTGCTTTTCTTCCAGTAGCGCCTTCCGGCCGATGAAATTTTCTTTCTCGTAGTGGACGAGTTTGCCCAAACCGACTTCGGCGGGAGTATATTTTTGCGACGCAATCAGCGCCTTCTTGCTGCTGATGTAATCCACGTCGGCGAGGATGAGCCCGGCTTCGATTCGGGCCACATCGAGGGCCAGCATGCCGGCGGGATGGATATCGAATCTCCGGCCTGCCTCCATCAGCGCGTCCCAAACCTTGACGGCGTCCTGCCACGGGATCCAAATCTCGTATCCCAGATCGCCGGTGTAGCCCGTGCGCGATATGTCCACCGGCACGCCGCTAATTTTGCCGCTGGTCTTGCGGAAGTACTTTAGGTTTTCGATTTCCGCGTCGGCGATGCTCTTCAGCAGTTTTCCCGAGGTTGGTCCTTGCAACGCGAGGGCCGCGACCTGCTCGGTGATCTCCTCGATCTGCACCTCAAGTCCGATGGCATTCTGGCGGAACCAACGCAGGTTGGGATCGGCGGCAGTCCAGCGATAGCGGCTCTCCTCCAAGCGCGTGATAGTGCCATCGTCAATGATCTTGCCTTCTTCGTCGCACCAGCAGCAATAGATCACCTGGTCCACGGCGACCTTGTTGATGTCGCGGGCGATGATGCGGTTCACGAAGCGCGTAGCGTCGGGCCCGGCGATCATGTACTTGAACAGCGGGGTCACATCGATGAGAGCGGCCGCATTGCGAATGGCGTTGTATTCGTGTTCGTGATGAGTTTCGTAAACGCTGACCGCATAGAACCCCGACCACTCCCGGTAATTCAGGCTCTGGCAGAGTGGAAAGGTGCGCTCGTGGACGGCTGTTCCTATGGGCACGATGACTCCTGGGTTCGTTTCGACGTGCGCGGATTATAGCTACCGCGAGCGCTATGCGGCAAGGTTGACCAACCCTGGCGACGTCGCCCACTCCGGTAAACGAAGCACAGCGGACCACCGCGCTTCCGTCGGTTTCAGCCACTGACGACAAATCTGCCGACAACCTTTAGAATGAGGCGCGCCGCGTAAATCGCGATGCGGCGGAATACTCATTGCACGCGGTTTTACGCGCAGTGGGGCGCAGGGAAAGTTGCACGAGGAACCATGGGCTCGAAGGATTCAACAAGATACGATGCTATCGTCATCGGCGGCGGCCACAATGGCCTGGTCAACGCCGCGTATCTGGCGCGCGCAGGAAAGAAGGTCCTGGTGCTGGAGCGCCGTCACGTTCTGGGCGGTGCCGCCGTTACGGAAGAGATCATTCCCGGCTTCAAATTCTCGGTATGTTCGTATGTAGTCTCGCTCCTGCGGCCCGAAATCATCCGCGACCTTGATCTTCCCCGCCATGGTCTCGAGATCCTTCCCTTGGACGGCACCTTCACGCCGATGCCGAACGGCGACCACTTGTGGCGGGTGAACGATCACGGCAAAACCATGCGTGAGATTCGCCGCCACTCCAAGTTTGACGCCGAGGCCTATGAAGAATTCGGCAAGGCCATGCTGCAGATGTGCCGCTTCGTGAAGCCAATCCTCGGCATGGTGCCACCCGATCCCACTACGCTGAACCCGAAGGACCTGTTCAAGCTGCTCTTTCTCGGCCGCCGCTTCAAGCACCTGAGCGGCGAAGATAAGTACAACCAGGTGCAGCTCATGACCATGAGCGCCATCGACTTTCTCGATCAGTGGTTCGAGACCGACGTGCTCAAGGCGACGATGTCTGCATCTGGAATCATCGGCACCTTCCTGGGAGTGCGCTCGCCGGGAACCGCCTACGTGCTGCTGCACCACTACATGGGTGAGATTGACGGCGCGTTTCGCGCCTGGGGTTTCGCTCGCGGCGGAACCGGAGCCATTTCCAACGCGATCGCCGATGCGGCACGCGAGCTTGGAGTCGAGATCAAGACGCAGACTGCAATCGCGCAGATTCTGGTCCGCGACGGCAAGGCCGTCGGCGTTGCCACCACCAGTGGCGACGAGTACTACGCCTCCGTCATCTCGTCGAGTGTTGATCCCAATCTCACATTCCTGAAGATGGTCGCTCCCCAGCACTTGAGCGATGAATTTCGCGACCAGGTGAAGCGGTATAAGTACCGCGGCTCGTCCGGGAAGGTGAATCTTGCGCTCGATGGCCTGCCCGACTTCACGTGCCTGCTGGGCGAAGGACATCATCTGCGCGGCGCCATCTCTATCTCGCCAAGTGTGGACTACATGGAGCGCGCCTACGACGATGCCAAGTACGGCAACTACTCGCGCCGCCCTTACATTGACATGGTCATCCCCAGCCTCACCGATCCTTCCGTGGCGCCTCCGGGTAAGCACGTGATGTCGTGCTTCGTGCAGTACGCGCCGTACAAGTTGAAAGAGGGCACGTGGGACGAGAAGCGCGAGGCCTTTGGCGACAATGTGATTGACACCATCGCCGAATTTGCGCCCAACCTGAAGAACATTATTGTGGGCCGCCAGGTGGTCACGCCGCTCGATCTGGAGCGCGAATTTGGACTGACCGAGGGAAATATCTTCCAGGGCGAACTTTCCCTGGAACAGTTGTTTTTCCTGCGACCGGTGCCTGGCTGGGCGCAATACAAGACGCCCATTAAGAACCTGTGGATGTGCGGTTCGGCAACCCATCCGGGCGGCGGCATTATGGGTGCTCCGGGACGACTGGCGGCACTGGAAATCCTGAAGCACGCGAAGGGGACCAGCTAGCGATGCCGGAGACGCGCGATGTCGTAATCCTCGGCGCTGGGCACAACGGGCTGGTCACCGCGTTCTATCTCGCCAAGGCTGGATATAAGCCGCTCGTGCTAGAGCGCACACCCGCTGTCGGCGGCTGCGCCATCACTGAGGAGTTCCATCCCGGCTTTCGCTGCTCCCGGCTGGCACACAGCGCCGGACCGATGAGGTCCGACATTGTCAGAGACATGGATCTCGCGAAGCATGGGTTGAAGACCTACACGCCGGATGTGCGCTTGCTATCGCTATCGGCTGACGGTAGGCCGCTGGTTCTGCACGGCGACATCGGCAAGTCGCAGCAGGAGATTGCCAGGTTTTCGCAGAAAGACGCCGCGAATTACGCTGAGTTACAGAAGCCATTGGCCCGTATCGGTGAAGTGGCAAATCTGCTGATGACGATGACGCCGCCCGACCTGGAAGACCCGACAGCGAGCAATCTGTGGGAACTGATAAAAGCTGGCCGCAAGCTACGCGGCCTGGGCGAGAAGGACCTCTATCGCATGATGCGATGGGGGCCGATGGCCGTGGCCGATCTGGTCGCCGAGTGGTTCGATACTGAATTACTGCGCGGCACCATCGCCGCACAGGGAATCTTCGGAACATTTCTCGGCCCGTGGTCTGCGGGTTCCAGTGCAACTTTACTTTTGCGCTGTGCGTCGGATGGAAATCCGGCAGCGCCAGCCTCCTACATTGTGGGAGGGTTGGGCGCGCTTACTGCGGCGATGGCTTCGGCAGCGAAAGACGCCGGCGCTGAGATTCGCACATCCTGCGAAGTAGTAAGCATCAAGGTGAAGGATGGCTCTGCCGTGGGAGTCGTTCTTGCCAACGGTGACGAGATCGATGCCGGGACGGTCATCTCTAACGCCGATCCCAAGCGCACGTTATTAGGACTTGTCGATCCTCAGTATCTGGAGCCCAGCTTCCTGCAAAAGCTCCAGCATTACCGCATGAACGGTACGGTCGCAAAGGTAAATCTTGCTCTCGGCGGCTTGCCGAAATTCAACGGCACGAACGGCGATGCGGCTGTTGTGTCAGGGAGAATCCAGGCCTCGCCCGACATCGACTACCTGGAACGGGCCTTCGATGCCTCGAAGTATGGGGAGTTTTCACGGCGTCCCTACCTGGAGGCGACGATTCCCACATTGTGGGACCAATCGCTCGCACCGCACGGGAAGCATGTGATGTCCATCTACATGCAATATGCGCCGTTCCATCTGCGCAATGCAGACTGGGACACGCAGCGCGATGCCCTTGGCGACACGGTAATGAGGACGCTCGCGGAGTACAGTCTTGATCTGGCGGAACTAATTGAAGCTCGCGAGGTGATCACGCCCAAAGACCTGGAGCAAACCTACGGACTGACCGGCGGACACATCTTTCACGGGGAGCTGGCCCTCGATCAGTTGTTCACTATGCGGCCGCTGCTGAACTGGGCGCAGTACCGCACCCCGATCAGGAACCTCTATTTATGCGGGTCGGGGACGCATCCCGGCACGGGGCTGAACGGGATGTCCGGCGCCAATGCCGCAAGAGAGATACTTAAAGATTTGCGCAAGTGAACGAGTCTTCGCTGAATTGTCATCACGAGTGGAGCGAGGGATCTGCTTTCGGGGTCGTGTTCTCTAGCCCACGCTTCAAATCCGCCGCCAGCAGCCGATGAAAAAGATGTTCCCCGGCCTCGCGCCGCACCGATAAGCGTCCTGCTCCATAGGCGCGCGAGTGCAAGCCGCGCTGCACCGCTTCGCAAATTCCCACGTCTTCATCGTTNNATCATCCGGCAGCACCAGGTTGGTATCCATGTAGCCCTGGTAGAGATTGATCATGAGGTTGGGATACTGCCAGAAGTACCAGGCGCGATCGCCAGTGCGGGTCGCCGAAGTGGCAGCGTCTTCGTCCGAAGCGACCATCGGACTCGATTGCAGGCAGTATCGGTCTTCGGTCTCGATGGTGTATTGCTTGTAGTCGAGCACGCTGTTCA
>PLYW01000146.1 GCA_003151875.1 Acidobacteriaceae bacterium | reverse complement strand
GTCAGTCCTTGGATATCGCTTTTGAAGACTTGAATCAGCCGGTCGCTTGGGTCAGCGCCTATGTTCTCGCGCCAATTGCCCTTCACCGCAAGAGGTGGGTATGCCATTCCTGCGGACATCGCTGGCGTCAGGCGGAAGAAAACCAGCCCGCGACCTAGAAGGCTTTCAGGATGACGGTTTAGGGCACGACCGAAGTCGTGCCCTAAACGACTAACCACTATCCACTAACCACTGCTTTCTCACGCTTGCGCCGGCACCCCTGCATTCGAAATCCAGCGCGTCGCTGGTTTGGCAGTCATCTTGGGAAGAATGTCGAGGTAGATGACCGCGTACCGGAATGCGATGACACCAGCCGCAATCACTAGGACGCTCGACGCCAACTCCGTCCACTTGGGCACATAGTGCGTTCCCATGGCCGTCTGCAAGGAGTTGATCGAGACGTTGAGCCGGTCAACCATGAATCCCGCAACTACGATGGCAGAGGTCCAGTACAGCCGCTCGGGATTGGAGCGCACAAAGTCATAGCTCAACAGGAAGATGGGAATCGCGAGGAACAGCAGCACCTCGAGCCAGAAGTACCCAGCCTCGCTGGTGCGCTGGAAGGCATAGCCCAGTGCCTGGTTCGAAACCAGGTCGAGGAACTTGAAGAAGGCATAGACGATCAACAGCATTTGGATCATCCGGCCGCAGTCGCTGAGAATGCTGAAATCCACGCGCACGTTCAGCGAGCGCATGCTGAGATAGATGGCCATCACGGTGAGCGCCAGACCGGCGGGGATCGCCGACAGATAGAACAACGCATGCATGTATTGCGAATACCACAGCGGGTGGATCTTGCCGCGCGCGATCAGGAACAGGCCGCCCAGGTAAGACTGGTGCATCGACGACAGCAGCACGCCCGCCAGCACGACCGCGATCAGGATCTTGTGGTGATAGCGCAGCACGGTCTCGCGAAATGCCTTCCACGGCAGCTTCTCGATCACCGCGGGGGCGAACTCAAAAGTCAGCACCGTCGTGTAGGTCATGATGCAGATGCACACATCGAACAGCATCGAGCGATGGTTCCACATCACGATGGGGTGCCAGAAGCGCCACGGTAGGCCGATCTCGTACAGGTATCCGACCATGACGGTCAGGTAACCGAGGAATGAAATCAGGATCGAGGCGCGCAGAATGGGCCGGTAGCGCTCCATGCCCAGCAGGTAAACCGCGGCGCTAATGCCGAATCCGGCGGCGGAGAGACCGATGCCGCAAAGCGTCCCCAGACCGACCCATAAGCCCCAGGGCATCTGATCGCTGAGATTAGTGCTGGCGCGAAATCCCTCGAAGAAGCGAATGTATGTGGCATAAAGACCGGTTACAAATATGATGGCTATAATGACGCGCCATAAAGTAATTTCGGATTTAATTCGCGCGATCATGGCTAACTCCTTTTCCCTCTGCTGCGGTTGATGGTGGCCTTCTCTTCGGCTTCGGCTAGCGCAACTTCGTGGCGCCGCTGCGTGACCCAATACAAGGCCGACAGAATAGTGCCGCCCATAATGACAACTTTGGGCGAATCGCCCAGCGCGCTGGCCGTCAGGGTGGGCATGGGCTGATTGCCCGTGGGCGCCGGCTTGAATCCCAGCTTCTCGAAAGGAACGTCGGAGACGAACAGCACACTTCCTCCGCCGAGTTCCTCGAGCCCGTAGATCCGCGGAACGTACGACGAGTCGTCACGAATGCGGGTCCAGGCTTCACCGATCAAGGTGTCGCGATCGCCAAAGATGGTGGCTTCCACCGGGCAGGCTTCGGCGCAGGCCGTGGGTTTCCCGGCCTCGACACGCTCCGCGCACATATCGCACTTCTTGACGAAGGGCGCCAGCTTGGTCCACTGGTAACGCGGCACCTGGTAGGGGCACGCCAGCATGCAATAACGGCAGCCGATGCATTTGTCGGCGTTGTACACTACCGGACCCATTGCGGTCTTGCCGATGGCGCCGACCGGACAAGCCGAGGCGCAGGCCGGGTCGTTGCAGTGCATACAGACTTTGCGAACGAACGTGCCGCCGCGCGTCTCGACTACCGTGAAGGCGGTGTCCGACAGGGTTGGTTCAGGGGCAGTGCTGAATCCGTGGAGCTGTTTGCAGGCGGTCTCGCAGCTCAGGCATCCGATGCAGCGCTTGATATCGATGAGCATTGCTTTTTGTTTTGTCATGGGGTCCTCTGTTGTCTTACTTCGATCGGCGCTACGTCAGAAAGAATTCCTTGGCCAGTTGTTGCTGCGTGGTGGCGTCCACCTGGAAGAGCAGGCCCTTGACCGGCAGGCCGCCGTCTTGTGCCAGAGCGGGATTGAGTTGCTGCAGCATTGCGCCGACACGCGCCATGCTGTTCTGCATCCAGGCCGGAACGATCGGCCCTCGCAAGAGGTTCTTCAAATTGACGGGAAGCTCGGGCGCCTTGACCACGCACAGCCAGCCATTCTTGTAAGGGTCATCCACGATGAGGTTGGGGTCCTTCAAAACCTCGTGATTGACCGAGATCAGTACGCCTTCGACCGGCGACAGCAGATCGATGCTTTGCCCTTCGCGGGTCACCGTGCACAACTTCTGGCCTTGGCGCACCCAGCGGTTCAGATCGGCGATTTCGACGGAGTCGATCTTGCCGAACAAGTTTCCGGCGAAAGCGTCAATGCCAACGCGCGCGTTCTGCCGGCCTTCATCCATCACCCAGGTGTGGCCAGGATGGAAGGCATAATTCTCGGGCACCTCGACGCCGGTGTACCTCAACATGACCGGCGCATTCAGCTTCTTCGCTGCCACTTGCAGTGTTGCCGCCTCCTCTTGTGGACGACGAAAATACATGACGGTAAGAATGAGAAGGAACGTAAGCAGGACAAATAAGATCGACATAAAGCCTCCTTCGGCCAGTGGTCAGTGGCTAGTGGATAGTGGACAGTCAATTCGGCCTGGAGCTGGAACTATTCACTATCCACTAACCACCAGCCACTGCCTTATGGCATCGTGCTCCGCCTTTGCTAGTGCACGTGGAGGGCAAATCGCTTCCCGAAAAAAGTTGTGGTGGCAAAGGAGTTAGCGGCTTCGTGCCGATTGCGAAGGTGTTCAACTACTGCGTTATGCAGGGGTAGCGTCGCAATTTGCAGTAGTGCGAGTAGCCATAGCAGAGTCTCCGAGATTGATGTAGCCCAGTGGGGCGAGTATTGATATGGATTTTGCAGTTTGTGAAAGGGCGCGGCTTGAGGAGACGCGGTCAGCAGGTGAACTGCTACACCAGTTCGGGCGTTTTCTTCAGGCGGCGCAACAGCGAGGTGGGGTGGATGCCCAGGATGCGGGCGGCATGGGTTTTATTCTGGCCGGTCGCGTTCAGCACTTCGTGGATGTAGCGGTCTTCGAGTTCGCGCAAACTGACAAACTGATCGCCGGTGGGCGAAACTTCGAACGACGACATCTCCTCAGTGGCAGGTTCTTCGTGGTAGTCGCGAACTTCTTCCGGCAAATTTTCTTCGTCGATTTCCGTGCTCTGGCACAGAATCATGGTGCGCTCGATCACGTTGCGCAATTCGCGTATGTTGCCCGGCCAGGGATACTTCTGCAGCAACTCCGCGGCGGCAGGTGTGAAACCCACGAAGTTTTTTTTCAGCTCGTTGTTGAAGTGCTGCATGATGTCGAGGGCCAGCGGCAGAATATCTTCCCGGCGCTCGCGTAGCGGCGGGATAAACAACGGCAACACATTCAGGCGGTAATACAAATCTTCGCGGAACTCGCCTTTGCTGACGGCTTCCTTCAAAACTCGATTGGTCGCCGTGATGATGCGGACGTCCACTTGCACCGGCTTGGTCCCGCCCAGGCGCATGAACGTCCCCTCTTCCAGCACGCGCAGCAGCTTGGCCTGCAAACTGAATGAGGTGTTGCCGATCTCGTCGAGGAACAG
>PLYW01000069.1 GCA_003151875.1 Acidobacteriaceae bacterium | reverse complement strand
CTGAAGGAAATTGCCGCCGATGTGGTCCGCCGTGCCATGCAGGGCGGAGCTAGCGCCGCCGAAGCTGTCGCCATGGACGGCAGTGAATTCTCCACCGTCGTGCGTCTCGGCGAAGTGGAGACCCTGAAGGAGTCCGGCTCCAAGGCCATCGGGGTCCGCGTCTTTTTCGGACAACGCGCCGCCAGCACCTACTCCAGCGACCTGACGCCGGAAGGGGTGAAGCAGTTGGTGGGCTCGGCATTGGCGCTGGCGAAGGTCACCAGCGAAGACCCCTTCGCCGGAATTCCCGAGCCGGCGCAACTGGGCAAACTTGAAGGCGAGCTCGATCTCTATTACGACGATGTTTATTCCCTTTCCACTGCCGATCGCATCGACTATGCGCGCCGCGCCGAGAAAGCGGCGCTCGACGCTGACCCGCGCATCATCAACTCCGAGGGCGGCACCTTCGACGCCGCCATCGGCTACAAGGTGCTGGCCAATTCGCACGGATTCGTCGGCGACTACCAGCGCTCCTATTGCTCGATTTCGGCGGTGCCCATCGCGCAGGTGGAAGGTTCGTCGATGCAGCGCGACTACTGGTATTCGGTCGCGATGACCCTGAAGAAGCTGGGCTCGCCGGAAGAAGTCGGCAAGATCGCCGCCCAGCGCACCGTGCGGCGCATCGGCGCGCGCAAGGTCAAGACCGCAAAAGTTCCCATCGTGTTCGAGTACACCGTCGCCGGATCTCTCGTCGGCCACATCTTCGAGGCGGTCAATGGCGACTCGATCTACCGCGGCGCGTCGTTCCTCACCGGCAAGCTGAATCAGAAGATTGCGGGCGACAACATCAACGTGGTGGACGACGGCACCATACGCGGCGGCTTCGGCACCAGCCCCTTCGACTCCGAAGGCGTGCCCAGCCGCAAGACCATCGTGGTCGAAAACGGCGTGCTCAAGTCGTACCTGATGAACACCTACACCGCGAAAAAGCTGAACATGCAGACCACCGGCAACGCCTCGCGCGGGCTGGCGGGAACGCCGGGCATCGGGCCGGGCAACTTCTTTCTCCAGCCCGGAGCGAAGAGCCCGCAAGAGATCATCGGCGACATCAAGGAAGGTCTGTTCGTCACCGAATTTCTCGGCTTCGGCGTGAACCTGGTGACCGGCGACTTCTCGCGCGGGGCCAGCGGGCTGTGGATCGAGAACGGCGAACTCACCTATCCGGTGGAAGAGATCACCGTCGCCGGCAACCTGAAAGACATGTTCTTCAACATCGCCGAGATCGGCAACGACCTGGAATTCCGCGGCTCGATCGCGTCTCCCACGCTGAGAATTGACGGCATGACGGTGGCAGGAGAATAAGCCGCCGTCGAAATGCAACGGCCGACACCGAGGCATCTGTAGATCGGCTTCGGCGCGCAAATCCTGTCGGACTTGAACCTCAAGCGCATTCGCCTGCTCACCAACCATCCCCGTAAGGTGTCCGCTTGTCTGCGCGAACGCCGTTTCGGGGTTCACTTCGCGATTTGCCAGCTCTGGTACCATCCAGCAGATGCGAACTCTTGTCTGTTTCTTGATCTGCATGATCGGGTGCCAGGCGCAGCGTCCTGAGGCGCAGCGTCCTGAGGACCAGGTCCTCGCCGTATACAAACAGATGGAGAAGGCGGTGCAAAGCGGCGACGCGAAAACCTTCGTCGGGTTGTGGTCCCGCGAATCGGCGTCGGACGCGGAGAAGATGGGGTCCCAGTTGCACCCGCAGCCCGATGTGCATTACACGTCGTCCAAGGTTTTCGTGCAGGGAGACCAGGCGGTGTTGCTCGGACAATATGGCAAAGACGGATTCCTGAGCATGCGTTTCGTCAAGCAAGACGGGCGCTGGAAGATCAAGGACTTTGCTTTTAGCGATAAGGCGTACCGCGAGGAATCGGTTTATGCCATGATTCCGCCGGCCGCCGGAGCCTTCGAGCGCGCGGGGGCGCCGTGGCAGAACGTCGCACCGGCATTCGATAAGGCGGATGCGGCCAAGCACGGCTTTCAGGTGCGGGCAGCTTACGATGAGTCGTTTTTGTATATTCGGATCGAATCGTCGACGCCGATGCCGGCGCCCGGCAGCCCGGCGGAGAAGCCGCCCATGGGATGGCCGGTGATGAAAGTCGACGTTTCCGGCGTTGGCGAGTTCGTGTTGCACGCCACCGCGAACATCGGAGACCAGGCCACGTTCGATGAGAGTGGCCGCACCAACAGTCATCGGCATTACGTGGCGTATTGGCTTATGCTCGAGCGCTCCGACCAGATGATCTTCCAGGCGTGGGCGGGCTTAGATCCCGATCCGTTGATTCAGGCGGGAGACCACTCCCTCGACGTGCGCGTGCCGCTGCAGACGATGGGCGTCGCGGATGCAAGGCACACGAAAATCACGATCGGCGACGCGCAGTGGCCGAAGAGCGCGATTTTCAGCCTGGAAGCGCAGCAATATCGATAGCGATGTGCTAGTTGTCGCCCCTCACAACGGTATGTTCCCGTGTTTCTTCGGCGGGTTCTTGGCGCGCTTGTTCTCCAGCATGTCGAGCGCCTGAATCAGCTTGCGGCGCGTATCGCGCGGACGAATCACGCCGTCAATATATCCGCGCTCAGCCGCTACATAAGGATTGGCGAAGCGCTCGCGGAACTCCTCGATCTTCGCAGCGCGATCAGCCTCGGGTGTCTCCGACTTCTCCAGCTCGCGCCGGTAGACGATGTTGACTGCGCCTTCGGGGCCCATCACCGCGATCTCGGCGGTTGGCCAGGCGTAGTTCACGTCGGTGCGAATGTGCTTCGACGCCATGACGCAATAGGCCCCGCCATAAGCTTTGCGAGTGATCACGGTAATCTTGGGCACCGTCGCCTCCGAGAACGCATAAAGCAACTTGGCGCCATGCGTGATGATGCCGCCGTACTCCTGCTGCGTGCCGGGCAGAAATCCCGGCACGTCTTCGAAGGTGATGAGCGGGATGTTGAAGCAGT
>PLYW01000200.1 GCA_003151875.1 Acidobacteriaceae bacterium | reverse complement strand
AAGGGCGACTACGAGGCGTTAGCCCAGCAACTGGAGAGCTTCGATTCCGTGCGCCGCAACTTGGGGAATGCGCTGGAGCAATTGACTTCCTCCACGCAGTCCGAAGTGGTCCAGTTACGGACTCAGGTTCGCGCCTACCAACAGGCCGCGGCGGCAGCGCCTCCCAAGAAGGTTGTCGTCGATGACACCCAGCCAGCGAAGAAGACCGCGCACAACAAGAAGAAGAAGCCGGCAGCCCCTGGCGACGGCTCTCCTTTGCCAGCCTCCGATGCTAAATCGAAAGACAGCACCGGCGCCGCAAGTTCTGCTCCCAAACCATAGCTGTTGGGCATGAGGTAAATCCGGGAGTGTCTTCCCGGTGGGAGCCCCCGCATTTATGCGGGGGAAGGAGCGCTTCAGCGCTCCGGAAAAGGTCGGCTTTGATCACGCGCTTTAGCGCCGGGAGTGAAGAACCCAGGGCTAAAGCCCCTTTCAAAATTGACTGCTTTTCCGCTGGACTGAAGTCCAGCTCCCCCGGCTGAAGCGGGGGGCTTCCACCAAGAGCTTTCTCCATATAAGGCCTGCGCTGCCCGTGCAACCGCGTACGCCAATGGGCGGGAACATTTGCACCCCATCCGGGGTCTATCTCATCAAGCCTTAGCCTGGGAATGGGGGCGCATGGTGTAGCTACGGCGAGATTGAGTGGTTGGCTGCGAAGCGGGGCGGTGGTAGCGCCGGGACCGGCGCGGACAGTTGTTGCGGACTCCGAATCTATTTATCATTGAGGTACGCCGTCATGGCGGGAGCAACAACCTTGAGTGACCTCGCAAGTGCGCTGGATGTCCGCACCGCCGAAGCCTCGATCGTGGCCGAACTGAAGGCCGGATCGGAAGATGCTTTTTACTGGCTTATCGCGCGCTATAACCAGCCGGTTTACAGTCTGGTGTACCGGATTCTGGACGATCCCTCCGACGCCGCCGACACCACCCAGGAAGTCTTTATCAAGGTGTTTCGCGGGATCAGGAATTTCAACGCCGACTCCAGCCTGAAGACCTGGATCTACCGGATTGCGGTGCATGAGGCGTCGAACCATCGCCGCTGGTGGTTCCGGCATAAGGTGCAGGAGATGTCGATCGAGCCGGCCAGCGGCGACGGAAACGAGCAACCTTGCCTGGGAATGAAAGACACGCTGGTGGATGAAGGCAAGTCTCCACTGCAAAACGCCTATGACGAGGAATTACGGGCCCGGGTGGAATGCGAACTGCAGGCCCTGAACGAGCCGTATCGGACAACGGTGATTTTGCGCGATATTGAGGAACTCTCGTACGAGGAAATCGCCGAGGTGATGAATATCTCGCTGGGCACGGTGAAGTCGCGGCTGGTGCGCGGCCGCGATGCGCTGCGCAAACGCATGGAGGATCACCTCGAGGATTTCGGAATGGGGCCCGGCGTGGCGCGCCATAGAAAACAGCGCAAGGATGGTCCGGTGGGTGGTCAGAAGGTTGAGGTCATGCCATGAAGTGCTTAATTGCGAAGCGTCTCATGTCGTCGTACCTGGACGCGGCCGTGACGCGCAGCCAATTGGCGCAGGTGAATGAACACTTGCGAGGCTGCGCGGAGTGCGCCGGAGATTATTCGTCGGCACAGCGGATTCAGATGCTGGTTGGGTCGCTGGGGCGAAAAGCCGCGCCGCCCGACCTGGCGCTGCGGCTTCGCGTCGCCGCTTCGCAGGAACTGGCCAACTCCCAGCGTTCACGATGGGAGATGCTGCGGGTGCATTGGGAGAACGCCTTTAATGCGACCATGGTTCCGGCCACCGCCGGCGTAGTGACCACCTTGATCGTTTTTGGACTGCTGATCAGCTTCCTCTATCCCGCGCAAGTGCGGGCAGCCAACGATGTGCCCACGATGCTTTACACCCCGGCGGAATTGCAATTCACGCCGTTTGAATTATCGGGCGTGGCCAACGCGGAGTCGCTGATCGTGGAAGCTTACGTCGGGACCGATGGCCGGGTACAGGATTACCGCGTTCTGTCGGCGCCAGAAAACGCGCAGGACATTCTGCCGCAATTGAAGAACATGCTGATCTTCACCACCTTCCATCCCGCAACCGCCTTCGGCCAGCCCACCGCCAGCCGGGTGATCCTGTCGTTTTCCAAAGTGCAGGTCAAGGGGTAGGGCAAGCGACCGAGCCACGCGTCTCTCGCTGCCTCAGCAGCGCCGCGATTTGCGTCCCCCATACTCTGCTCGTAAACTGTAGAAACTGATTCCCCGCCGAAATCGTGTCAGGAGGCTCTTCTGGGCTGTAGTCGCCGTTGGTTTGTCTTGCCGCTCGTGCTGGCGTCGCTAGCCTGCGCCGCACCGGCGCAGTCCAAGGCCACGCTCGACGTGAGCGAGACGTTGTTCAGCGTAGTGGCCGCCATGAACGTCTGCGGATACGACCAGGAGCTGCAGTCGTCGTCGCCCATCCGCCTGGAAGTTCGCGCTGAACTGGCGGAGGCCGGCAAACTGCCTGCCGCTGCGGCGGCCGCTAAACAGATGTGCCAGTTCTATCGCGATCACCAGCCGAGCGATGCCGCGCACGATCTGGCGCAATACGTTTCGCTGGCCTTGTACCTGGGGCCGCCGCCTGATTTCGCTCCCAGAGTCAAGGAATCCGACCTGCCGCCGGATTCGACCTACGTGTTGGGATTCGTGCCCTTGCTCAAGCAGTATTACGCTGCCGCTAATCTGCATTCCATCTGGCTCAAGCACCAGGCTGAGTATCTTGCCCTGATCGACCGCTACCACGATCCGGTCGCGTACATGATCACCGCCACCGACACCTACCTGCGGATGCCCCTCGCCGGATATCTGGGCCGCAGCTTCACCGTGTATCTGGAACCGATGAGCGCGCCGGGGCAGGTGAACTCGCGCAATTATCTTCAGGATTATTACTGCCTGGTGATCTCTCCCAAGGGCGAGAACATCCACATCGACGCGCTGCGGCATACCTACCTTCATTTCGTGCTCGATCCGCTGATTGCCAAACGGGCGACGGCGCTGCAGCAGCTAAAACCAGTATTGGTGGCAGTACAGAAAGCGCCCATGGCGGACGATTACAAGTACGATCCCGGGCTGCTGGTGATCGAATGTGTAATTCGGGCGATAGAAGCGCGGGCCCCGTTCGATCCCAAATTGCCGGAGAAGGAGCGCCAGGCCATGTTGCAGCGGGACGAAGCCGAAGGCTTCATCTTCACCCGGCACTTCTACGACGAATTGCGGGACTTCGAAAAGGAAAACACCGGCCTGCAGGATGCCTTCCCGGACTGGCTGCACCATATTGACGTGGACCGGGAAAAGAAGCGCGCCAGCCAGATCGAGTTTGCTTCGCAAGCCGCACCGGAGGTGATGCGGGCCGCAAAACCTGCATCTCAACCGAAGGTGGATTTGGCCGAGCGGCAGTTGGTGAGCGGCGATCCCGCGGGCGCCCAGAAGCTGGCGGAAGAAGCGCTCCAGGAAAAGGAAGACCCGGCGCGCGCTTATTTCGTGTTGGCCCGGGCGGCCACCATGAGCGGTAACATGCAAGGTGCGCAGGAGAACTTTCAAAAGGCGCTGAATGCCACTCCGGCCCCTCGCATAGCAGCCTGGTGCCACATCTATTTGGGACGCATTCTGGATTTGCAGGCGGAGCGGGAAAATGCGCTCGCGCAATATCAGGCGGCCCTCAGCGCCGGCGATGCGTCGGCCGACACCAAGCAGGCGGCGGCACGCGGGCTCCAGGAACCATACCAGCCGCCAAACGGAAAGCGGGAGCAGTAATAGCTTCGCAGTGACGGGAAGGCGAATGTGTCTTCCCCCAGAAAGGAAAAGCGATAATGAGATCGAATTTCGCAATTTTAGAGCTGCTGCTGGCGGCGACAATGACCGTGGCGCAGATGAGGCCGCCCCAGGGTCAGAATCCTTATCCTCCCCCGAATCCCTTTCCTAGCGCACCGCCGCAATCGCCGAACGGAGCTGGGAACCAGCCGCCAAGCGCCTCCCCGAGCAACCCGCAGACGCCGTCGTCCACCACCGGCGGCCGTAAGGTGCTGCAGGCGAAGTCGCAGGATGAGTTGAAGGCCTATCAGGACGCAATGGGTAAGACTGACGCTGCGCAAGTGGATGCTGCCGCGAGCGCTTTCGCTGCGAAATACCCCAGCAGCGAACTGAAGGCGTCCCTCTTCGTTCGTGCCATGAATCTGTACGGTCAGGCCAGCAATGCGGAGAAGGTGATCGAACTGGGGCGCAAAGCCATAACCGCGGATCCCACCAATCCGGTGTCGCTGGTACAGGTCGGCGCCGTGTTGGTGGAGGGTACGCGCGACACCGATATGGATCGCGACCAGCGTCTGGCCGAGGCGGCCAAGGATTCCCACGCCGCCATCGACAACGTTGGCCAACTGATGGTTCCAGCGGACGCCACCCCGGAGCGCATCGCGGCTGTCAAGGCGAGCATTTTGACCATGGCGTACAACACCCTGGGCGTGATTGATCTGAACAAAAAGGACCCTGCCGGGGCCGAGCAGCAGTTCTTGAAGGCCGTGGATGCCGGCAAGGCGCAACCGGAAGCGGCGGTATTCTTGCGCCTGTCGGTGGCCCAGGACCAGTTGAAGAAGTATCCCGAAGCACTCGACTCCGCCAATAAGGCCCTGCAGTACGCGCCGCAAGGAAGTGCAGCCCAGAACCTGGCCAAGCAGCAACAAGAACGGATGCAGAAGCTGATGGCGGCGGGCAGTGGAACAGCGATTCCAGGCAGCATTGCTCCAGCTACGCCTGCTGCGAATCCGCCGGCAGCACAAACACCGGCTCAGCCACCGCCGGCCCAGGCACCGCCGAACCCGCCGCATTGAGCGACACGGACGGCGGCTTTTCAAGCCATCGAACGCACATGAATCCTGATCCTCATGACCTTGCCGTGCTGGAGAAAGCTCTCGGACATCGCTTCGCATGTCGCGCTCTGCTGGAGCAAGCCCTCACTCACGCGTCCTATGCCCGCGAGCGGGAGTCGCAGAATGCGGCCGAAGGATTTCCGGCTGCGGCAGCCGATAACGAGCAGATGGAATTTCTAGGTGACGCGGTGCTGGGTTTCGTGGTGAGCCGGGAACTTTTCCAGGGTTTTCCCGAATATCAGGAAGGCGAACTTTCCAAGCTGCGCGCGCATCTGGTTAGCGCCACCCACCTGCTTCGGCCGGCGCGGGAGCTGGAACTTGGGCGATACCTTCGCCTGGGGAGGGGTGAGGAACGCAGCGGCGGACGCAGCAAGGTGACTCTGCTGGTGGATGCGCTGGAGGCGGTCATTGCCGCCCTGTTCCTCGATGCCGGCTTGGACGTGACGCATCGTTTCATCCGGCAATCCATCCTTGAACCCGGCCTCGCNNAGGGCTTTGCCCGCCGTGCGGAGGGTAATACCAAGAAACTGGCCGAGCAAAGAGCGGCGCGCGCGGCTTGGGATTTTCTACAATCGCTAAAGAGAGGTCCTGAGGCAGAGGATACCGATCCCCCGAGCGACTTCTCGCCACCTTCATGAACCAAGTCCGCACCGAGTTGCCCGTCGAGTCGGCGGCCCAGGAGCCGAAAACTCCCGGGCCGCAGCACCCCTCGCGCAGCCCTGCGGGCGGCATGAATTCCCTGCAATCGCTGGCCACTACGATCGTCATCGCGGTCTTCGTCATCGCCTTCATTGTGCAGGCCTTCCAGATTCCCTCGCCCTCGATGGAGACCACCCTGCTGGTGGGCGACTACCTGCTGGTGGACAAGGCGCACGACGGACACTCGGCGTTTTGGCGATGGCTCATGCCTTATCAGCCCATACGGCGGCAGGACATCATTGTCTTCCGCTATCCGCTCGATCCGCGGCAGCACTTTGTGAAGCGCGTGGTGGCGGTCCCCGGCGACCGGGTGCGGCTCATCGACAAACACGTTTATGTCGGCGGGATTCGCCAGGACGATACCTACGCCACGTTTCATTGGGAGCAGCGCGATGGATTCCGCGACAATTTTCCCGACGGCAATTTGATGGTCCTCGGAATGTCGTCGCCCTGGTACCTGCAAATTCGCAAGCTGCTGGACGACGGTGAGTTGATCGTTCCCGAAGGCTCCTACTTCGTGCTGGGAGACAATCGCGACGACAGCTCCGACTCGCGCTATTGGGGATTCGTGCCGGCGGAGAACATTGTTGGCCGCCCGCTTGTGATCTACTGGTCAGTGCTGCGATCGGCTTCCGCCGCCGCGGGCGTGGTTCCGTCTGATAAACTTTCGAGTCTGGCCTACGACGTTACTCACATGCTGCACGACGTGCGCTGGCGCCGTGTGTTGCGCTCGGTGCAATGAGGCGGTTTTGAGCATTAGTCTCTGGAGTTGTCATTACGAGTACCAGATGGGCCTACGGCCCACCCATAGGAATGAAAATTGACCACGGAGGCACGGAGATCACTGGGAAAATTCGATAGAAATCAAAAACTCCGTGTCCTCTGTGTCTCCGTGGTGAATGATTTTCGACAGGTGCGCCCCTTCAAGGCGTAAGGAAGAGTGCTTTTGGCTGCTACGAAAAAGATCGTAAAGACTGCGCCCAACAAAGCTGGGGAAGCAGACAAACCTGAGAAGCCGCAGAAGCCGGAAAAGCCGAAGGAGACAACTGCGGAATTTATCGCCTCGATCGCCATTGTGCTGGTGACCGGGCTGTTCATTATCACCTTCGCGCTGCAGGCTTTCACCATTCCATCGAGTTCGATGGAGAACACTCTGCTCATTGGCGACCACGTATTCGTGGACCGCATGTTGTTGGCCCCGCAAACCAGTTGGCTCGGCAAGCTGATTCCCTATCGTGAGCCTCGTCACGGCGACGTCTTTGTCTTTATCTCCCCAGCCCAGCCCGGCCTGTACGTGGTCAAACGTGTCATGGGTGTCCCGGGCGACCGGATTCATCTCCAGGACGGGGTGGTGTACCGCAACGGAGAACGCCTCGATGAGCCCTATGTCATCCGCAGAGGCGATTACAACGGTTACCGCGATAATTTCCCCAGCGTGCCGGTCAGCGATTTCGAAGATGTAACCCCGGAGTGGCGCCTCACCATGCCCTCGCACTTGCAGAACGGCGACCTGGTAGTGCC
>PLYW01000309.1:3760-5829 GCA_003151875.1 Acidobacteriaceae bacterium | reverse complement strand
CGCAGCTAAAGCGAGGAAGCCTGCCACAGCTAAAGCGCGAAAACCTGCCGCGGCTAAAACGAGAAAACCTGCCGCAGCAGCTCGGAGAAAGTCACGCGCCGCCCGAAAGACGGCAACGAAAGTCCGCAAGAAGAAGTGACCATCCCTGCATCATCTTTGCGGTCAGCGGCGACCCTATTCTCTGTATTACTGGACAAATCCAGGCCATAAGGCGGGTGGGTGAGGGTCCCACCGATTTTTAGAGTTTGTCCGCGGCTTCGGCGACACAATCGCACAGCGCGCGACGGCGGGTCACGAGGGCGGAGAAATGGCCGGCGGGAATCCAGCGCAGCGCACTTCCCTTCCAGTGCCGATGCAGGCGTTCGGTCTCGCTGTTGAATACGTACCCGTCGCGCTTGCAGCCCACAATCACGGCGGCGTCGGAACGCGCCGGCAGCGGATATCGAGTGACGTCCGCCACTTCGAAAAGTTGATGCAGGCGTTCGCGCGCAGTCGCGCGCAGATCGGGCGCGCCGCCCAGCGCGTCGAGGTCCACCGACCAGGAGAGCAGTCCGCGGGTGTAGATGCTACTGGCGGAGGCGCCGGTGGCGAGCGCGGCGCACCCCACAGCCAGCGGCGTAACGGCGGCGGTGATGGCTGCCATATGTCCGCCCATGCTGTATCCCGCCACCACCAGCTTCCGATAGCGGGGGCGCAGGTGCTCCAGCAGCGCGCGCGCCTCCAGCACCATACCCAGCACCATCAGGCCGTGGTCGCTGATGGTCATGCGCGAAGGTCCTGTCGGGGTGCGGCGGCTACCGTAGAACGGGTTCTCCAGGAAGTGAAGATCGAGTCCGCGCGCTATCAGGCCTCCGAAGATATGCTCGCGCGCGCGAAAGCCTTCGTCGCGCGAGCCAGCTAGAATTACGCAGGCGGCGGTGTGTTCGGCGCGCGTCCACGCGCGCACGTGGACGGTGCGCGTGTGCTCCGGCAGCAATTCCAGGGGCGAGAGGAAGGTGCCGTCGCACCGCGTTATGCCGCGATGCTCGCGGCCGGTGCTCCAGTGGAGCGCGATGCGCGATGGCGGGTCAAGGTACGAGACCCTGTCGGACAGCCGCGCGAACAGCGCCTCATCGCCCCATCCATGGGAGAACAGCTTGGAACGCCGCGACAGCCAGGCCACAGCCAGGTCGAGGGGGTGGGCAGCGGGGATGAAACTTGCAGCCGCGCTGGACTTACTGCTTCTGAAACCGTTCATGAGCTCGGGCCATTGCCGCTATTACTCTCTATTGCTTGAATGCGGGATCGGATACGGCATCGGGCCGCGCTCGCCATTCCAGCGAGTAGTATTGGCCTCGCTCGCGCCCCCAGGGATCGAAAGCGTTGGTTACGTGCTGCAGTTCCGGAGTCAGTTCCGGGATATTTCGCATCAGCACACGCTTGAGTGGAGCGACGGGCTGCCTATGTCCGTTGGGCGCTCCCGCTTCCATCATCTCCGCTCCGGGCCCGTTGTGATTCACCCAGTCGATGCCGAGCTGGCTGTAGAACTCAGGCCGAAAGCTGGAGGTGAAGAAACGGTCGCTGTACAACCTTCGCGACGCGTTGAGAATGAACACGACAAACTGCGTCTCGGAGATGGCGAAGCCATGCGGCCGGGTGTATTCAGCCAGCCAGCCCACCACCGTATCCACATCTTCGACGTTGTCCACCACGGAGCCGTTCGGGTGCCCCAGACAGTCGTTGATCGCAGTTCCGTCCGGGTTCAACTGCGCGTCGGTGATGATCTTCGACGAGTCGCACACGTGCGTGCCGTAGATCTCGCGCAACTGAGCTATGGTCTCCATCTGCTGCTGGCGCGCGGGCGAATCAGCGGGCAGCGTCTGGTCCACGAAATCGTCATAGCTGGTCAACTGCCGCAGGCCATACTGGCGGCGGAACTCGTTAAAACGCGGCACGCCATGCTCGCGGTCACGAATCAGATCGAGCGCCGCGATATCGATCTGCTGGGTCGGCGTGTCCAGCCGCGGCAGACGAATGTTCTGCAGGAATTGCGGATGATTGTGCAGCGTGAGCAGCCCCAGCCGCTGCCG
>PLYW01000309.1:1035-3710 GCA_003151875.1 Acidobacteriaceae bacterium | reverse complement strand
CGCGCTTCCCAGCCCCACGATACCCGGCCCGGAGGCGAAGACGGAGTACCACTGGGTGGCTTTCTTGACATCTTCCGATCGGCCAAAATTGTGTACCACAATGTCGGATAGGGCGGTTGAAACCTCGGGATCGCCGGTGCCGACCAAGCCGTTCCAATTGGCGTTCATGCCCTTGTAGAGCGGTTCATCGTAAAGCAGTTGCGGCGTCCACTCGATGGTGTGGATCTTGGCGATTTCAGCCGAGACGACCAGCCTGGCTACATTGAAAAGTTCATCCGCGGTGACGTCCTGGTTACGGATCACACGTGCAGGATCGGAAGGATTGCGCAGACCGCTGTCGGCTTGCGGGTTTTGCGCCGCCTGCCGGCGGAATTCATCCACAAAAGAATTGTGCTCCCGGGCAAAAAGGTTGTGATAGAAGCTCAAACCGATCGACCAATTATCGGGGAACGCCACCGACTCTTGTCCCTTCCACTGGGGCTGCGCGGGATCACTCGGCAACAGTACGGGCAGATAGCTGCCCGGCATCCCCGGAACCGGCTCCAGCAGCATCCTGGCTGGATCTTTAGGATCGCGCTTCACGCGCTGCAGCGAAGTCTCGTCGTAGCCATAAAGCTGCGAGGCATCCCACCATGCCGTGTTGTTATTGGCGTACATCTTGGGCGCGCGCGTCAAATAGGTGCGCCCGCCCATGGTGAATTGGTCCGGAGGTGCATCGTTCAGTACGTAGGTTTTATCCACCTGATCGCCGGGCCGGCATCCCAGCTTCTGGATCTCTTCCGGAGTCAGCGGCGTCGGGACGTTGTTCACCAACTTGCTCTTGCAGCCGACGTCCATCGTGGCTCCGGGAGCGTTGTGCCCCTCGTCCATGTGCGAGAACCAGTCGTGCGTCATGAACTGGATCCAGTAGGCGGCGAGAACGTTGAAGAACGGCGCCTTCTGGTAGTCGCAATTGGCGTCGGCGGAATTGTTGGGAAGTCCGAAACCCGCATTGCAGGAGGCCGGGTTGGATTGCGGACGGGTGAACAGCTTGCGGCTGATGAGCTGCGGGTCCGGAGTCAGCAGACTGATGCGTCCGCCGTGGCGGTTCTTGGTAAGGGTAGTCCGCTCGAGATCGGGAAACGTGGTTTCAAATTCCGCGTTGCGCATGAATGGCATACCCGTCGAACCCATGCGCGGGTTGCGTATGTCATTGCAGACGCCAGTTAGCGTGCGAGCGCGAATCAGATCGCCCTTGCACAGCTGCTCGCCATCGCCTCCGACCGCCTGGTAATAGGGACTGTCGCTCGGCAAGCGCATCTCCGGCCAGGTCTTCAGGGCCTGCCCGCCGACGCCGCCTCGCCCGCTGACATAGGTCTGGTACGTCCCGGAGTTGTCGAACAAGTTGAACTTGATCAGCTCAAGGCGCTGGTACTCCAGATCGGTGAGCGCGCCCGCTACGCCGCGCAACTGCGGCCCCTTCACCGAGAGAAAGCCCACGGGCAGCGAAGAGGAGTCGCCTGTTCCCCAATATCTCGCCCAGTCCACCCATGGAGTCGTTTGGAATTGAACGGCCCTCTGCCCGCCGCGACAACGCGCAGTTGGCGTCGTCACCTTGCCCTGGAAACGCAGATCGCGCGTGTCTGGGACCTTGAGGAAACCGCCCGCCAAGCTCTGTGCACACGCCTTCAGTTCCGCCACTTCCTCCTGTTTAGGACTCAGCTGATCGCCAGGCGTACCCATGGATGCTTGAGCGCCGGCTGGGCCCGTGAATCCGAGGACAAACAGGGATGTTCCCAAGAGGAGAACTAAGAGAGGGGTTTTCATAGGGCCACTATGATTCGTTCAATTCTGGTTGAAGTCAAGAACTTAAACCTTCTGCTCCCTTAACTTCTTCAAGACCTCGATCCCGCCGTGTGGAATGGGTTCTCCGTGGCCGACCCCGACAATCTCGACGTCTCCGAAATCCGAGAGCTTGCCGACCGATTGCACATTCTGCCGCATGTCCAGCGTCAGACCGGCCCAACCCGCTTCTACCCGCGGCCAGGTCACGATCACATCACCGACGAAGAGCGCTTTCTTCTCGGGCCAATAGAACGAGAGACAACCGGGCGTGTGTCCGGGGGTTGAGACAATGGTCAGCGGGCCGACGTGGTCGGCTTCTTTCAGCGACTGATCTATCAGGCACGGCTTGTGGCCATCGAAGCCGATGGCGAGCCCGAATTGGGTATAGTAGGCGGCCAGTGGAGGTTTGGGCCACAACGATACCCTGGTGGACTTTCGCTGGCCTTCGATGATGCCAGCTTCCCATTCGTGACAGTAGACCGTGGCGTTGGTCTGCCGTTTCAGCTCCGCCATGCCGCCAATATGGGAGCGGTGAGCGTGGGTGGCGATGATGTTCTTCAGATCGGACGGCTGCCGCCCCATGGCGCGGATCTCGTCCAGGATCCTATGCCCGTCGGTGTCGTAGAGGGCGTCGATCAGCGTGATCCCATTGCCGTCATCCAGAAGGAAGGCGTGAACATGGCCACCCATGTTCTGATGCAGGTAGTGAATGCCGTCGGTTAACTTCACTCGTCACCTCGCTTCCGCCCGCAGGCCGGATTTGAGAAGTACGCAACCCAGGATTTCCCGTTTTGTCCCCAGAGGCTCCAAGCAAGATACACCCGATCCCCTCAGTTTGTGCACACTTTTCA
>PLYW01000309.1:0-1028 GCA_003151875.1 Acidobacteriaceae bacterium | reverse complement strand
CAGCCCGCCCAGATACGGGATGAACCCGACGACGGTGAGGACCAGCAGGCCCACCAGTAGCCCCAGCAGCCAATCGCCCTTCGTCGCCGTAGTTGGCTTCAGAAGCATGTGCCCCAGGAATGCTGCAACCCAAATCTTTGCCAGGTAGATGGCAACCAGATACACCGCGAGCAACATGAGCGAAGCCGGAAGGCCAACCAGCGTGATGGCCATCAAGATCATGGCCACCGGCGCGCCCGCCAGGACCGCGGACCCAAGCCCAAGGCTGCGCCAGCCTGAGCCCACCGCCTGGGTGCTGGCCTGGAAGAAGCCGGGAAATAAAACCAGCCCCAACCATCCCACCAGCATGGCGGCAGCCAGCCAGACAGCTTTGTAGAAGTAGAATCTGGGGCGCGTGAAATGGCTCTGCCGCACGCGTATCTGGATGTCACGAGTGCCCGTAATCGTCGCGCCGTCGGCGATGTGCACTTTCTTAAGATCGCGCACGCGAACGCTCAGGTTGCCGCCGATTCGGGCCGTGTTAGTCAGCGTAAGGCTGTCCCCTGCCATGCTCAGTTCGCGGCCGATGCGACCGCTTACATCGGCATTGCCAGCGTACAAGGTAGCATCGCGATTCACCTCACCTTCGATGGTGACATCGCCCGCGCCAACCAGGATACCGTGGCCCACGCGACCCCGATCATTCACCCGCAAGGATTGCATTCCCCCGTAGATGCTGTGGCCCAATTGCCCGTCCAGGTCGAGGGAATTCGAAAAGTTGTAGATGTTGCCTTCCACGGTCCCGCTTACCATAGTTCGCTTGGCAAAACTCACCAAGTCTCCCTTGACGGTGCCGCGCACTTCCACCGACTCGCCAAAAGCCAGCAAGTCGCCATTGACGACGCCTTCCACGCGCACAATGTTGCCGGTGGCCAAAAGGGTGTCGTCTATAGTCTCGTTCGCCGCTACGGTGACGAACTCACTGTGACGCCGCTCCAGGGAAAATCCGGGCAACGACAACGCAAGCATCACGATCAGCAGCCGCAGAC
>PLYW01000022.1 GCA_003151875.1 Acidobacteriaceae bacterium | reverse complement strand
CGGAGGCTATTACAGCCGCGAGTACTGGGGCTTCAACCGAAACGTGAATGGGTACGCCGCGACCGCAGACTTGAACCTGCCGCTTAGCCGTTGGTTCACGCTAAGCGGCTTCTTCTACCGCGGACAAGCCATCGGCGGACTCGGCGCTGCCCTCAGTCGCAGTGTCGTCTATAACGGGCCGCTCAGCGATCCCGCCACCAGCGTGCTGCCGCTGAATTCCGTCGGCGGCTGGGCGCAGTTGAAGTATCAGCCGCTGCCGAAGCTTGAGTTCAACGCAGCGTTTGGCCAGGACAATCCGTTTGCGGCCGACATTCGCTACTTCGGCGAGCAGGCCCAGAGCTATGCCAATCCTTTCTTGAGCCGTAACCGGGCCGGGTTTGGCAACGTTATCTACCGGCCGCGTTCCGACCTGCTGTTGTCGCTGGAATACCGACGGCTGCAAACCTTCTCGATCTACGATCACAGCTATGAGGCAGGGCAATTAAACATGGCGATGGGGATACTGTTCTGAGTGTTACATGGATGAGAATGAAGATTCACCACGGAGGCACGGAGATCACGGAGTCCTTGATTTTTTATTGAGTTTCTCCGTGTCCTCCGTTCCGTGGTGAATGATTTTTCGACGGAGAGAATGAAAGTTTACTGTGGAGGCACTGAGATCACGGAGTTCTTGATTTCTTTACTGAGTTTCTCTGTGTCCTCTGTGCCGTGGTGAATGATTTTTCGACGGAGAGCACGAAAGCTTACCGTGGAACACTGAGATCACGGAGTTCTTGATTTCTTTATTGAGTTTCTCTGTGTCCTCTGTGCCTCCGTGGTGAATGATTCTCGACGAAATGGAACTATGCATATCGCTGAAAAATTCGCGTTGTCGTTGGCTGTCGGGTTAGTGCTGTGTGTGACGCCAGCCTTGTGGGCGGAAGACATCAGCGTATCCGGTCGCGTGGTGGCCGAGGGTGGCGGCAACCTGTCTCCAGCCAGCGCCACGGTCGTCTGGCTGGCCCCAATCGCCGCTGCGCCGGGCGACACGGCCATCGTCGCTCCCATGCACGCCGTGCTGCAACAGAAGAACAAGGCCTTCGAGCCGCACCTGCTGGTGGTCACCAAGGGCTCGACCGTGGATTTTCCCAATCGCGATCCCTGGTTCCACAATGTGTTTTCGTTATTCAACGGCAAGCGTTTCGATCTCGGGCTCTACGAGGCTGGAACCAGCCGCACCGTTCACTTCGACCGCGAAGGAGTGTCGTACATTTTCTGCAACATTCATCCCGAGATGAGCGCGGTGGTGGTCGTTCTGTCCAGCTCATACTTCGCCGTCCCCAACAAACAAGGCGAGTTCGCGATCGCCTCCGTCCCGCCGGGGCGCTACATGCTGCACGTTTGGAATGAGAATGCGCTGCCCGCCACGCTGCGGGCGCTTTCGCGCGAGGTGGTGGTGAGCCAGGATTCCCACGCGCTGGGCCTGATTCATGTGCGGGTGACGATGGCCGCTTCCGCCCCGCACAAAAACAAGTACGGACAGGATTACCAGAGGCCGTCTCCCAACAATCCGATCTATGTGCAGCCGTGATTTGAGGGTTTGAATGTACGTTTGTGCCCCAGATTCGCTGGGTGCCCCACTCATTCGCGGTTTTCGAATGAGTGGGAGATCCGCCGGCAGCCGCTAAAAGTCGCTCAAAGCTTCAGCACCAAGTCCAAATCCGCAGCCTCTGCGAAGGCGCGAAAGTCCCGGTCACGCGTGAGAAGCGGAGTTCCCCTATCGATGCAGCTTTGGGCAATCAAGGCGTCTCCGAGTCGCGCTTTTCGCCGCTTGGCAATTGCTTTTGCGCGCAGTACTCCCGCCCGTTGCCAATACCCTGGTTCTATCTCCAGCATCGGCAGTTCAGAGAGCGTTTCGGAGACGTTTGCCGGAAGTTTAGGGTCGCTTAGGAGTTCGGTAAGCACGACCGGCACCATGAGGACCTGGTGGTCGCCCAGTGCCTGGTCCAACAAACGCGTGTCCGCGCCGCCGCTGCCCTCCAGAAACGCGATCCACGTGCTGGTATCGGCGGCGATCATCGGTCCGCTTTCAGCTCCGCCAAGGTGCGGCTAAAGCGGACCTTTCCTCGCATCTGGCGCAGCCGGGCATAGGCCTGGGATGCCGCCAGCAACTGCAGTCCGGTACGGACCGTCTGGGTGATGCCGGTTCCGCTGGCCTTTTGTGCTTTCTCCAGAAGTTCAGCAGGAATCTCGACAGTGATTTTTCGCGCGGCTGGCATAGCAGTCTCAACATACCATACTCAATACCAGCATTCAATATGGTAAAGTCGGTTCGGTTGAGAATGAACCCGTCAGATTCGAGAGCACGAGTAAAGTCTCGGCACCCGGCGCAAAATTAAGGATGGCTCCGGGCAGGAGACCCGGACCACCCGCCTCACTCCCGAATCAGGAATTTCTATCATGGAATTAGCAACACAATAAGAAATCAGTTTCTTTTTCAAATAGAAGCGAGGATACTTCGAATTCACCTCATGCATAGGGAACTCCCATGAAATCGTTCGTAAACCACATTCTCATGGCACTTGCTGTATTGTTCATTGTTCTTGGAGGCATCATGAAGACATTTCGTCTATTGCTCGTTTTCGTCCTTTGCTGCGCCGCTTACACACAAACCATGGTGGCGCAGAGCCCATCAGCCAACCAGAGACACTTGCAATCCGGCGATGACTTTCTTCGGCGAGCTAGTAATCAAGTCGGTAATGGCGAGTTCCAAAGAGCACTAAATACCTTGGACTTAGCATCTCAGCAATACTCGGCCATTGTTGTTGAGAGTGCTCAAACTGAAAGAATCTTGATACGTAGAAAAGCAAAAATGTCTCTGGTGGCGTCCATTGCTTTTGGGAAACTTGGCGATCCACAGGCACGTGATTACGCGCAAGAAGCATGGGAACTTGCAAATGAAGCAGGTGATCGGGAATTGGCAGGCTTCGCAAAACAAGCCTTAGCTGCCTTTGGTGGTAATCAGGATCATCCCAATATTCCTTCGCAGCCTAACACTCCCTCACAAGGGAAAAACGGGACGAGCAACTCGTGCATCAACGAGTGCAACCAACGGTATCCTATGAGCATAAATAACCTGAGTGCCGGGAACGACTGCATAGCTGCTTGTGGGGGGTTGGAAAGTCATTCTTTAGAGAACGAGATTCAGCGTAACGAGAAGAATATGGATTACAACAATGCTGGCAGGGCAAAATGCGAGCGTGAACGGTCAGAGGCGATGAGAAGCGGCGTAGACAGTACGACTGCAGCAAACAGGTATGCTCGCTGTTTGCAAGCATATTACTAAGATCGCTCACTGAAGGTGCTCCGAACGTCGTCTACGGGCGGGTTCTATAAAAGGGGATGTCAAGAGAAAACACTTCTCCTTTCGCTGGAAGCCGGGTGCCCCGGGTCTCGCGGGGCTCGAGACCTGGGAGGTTCGTCATCGATTACCCGGCCGGCTAAGCCGCGTACCCACCCATAGTTACCTAATTTTGTTGCCCAAAATTAAGGATGGCTCCGGGCAGGAGCCCCGGACCACCCGCCCGTCATCTCCGGCGAATTTCCGCAATCACGCGCGGCGGCCCGTTCGGACTGCCGTCCAGGGTGCACGGAAGCTGCTGGATGATCCGCAGCGTACCGTTCTTGTCCTCAAATACCAAACCGCTCTCAACGACGCTCCCCCTGTAGTTGCCCCATTCCGCCGGAATCACCACGCTACAAGGTGGAGGGAAGTCCTGCTGCGCGTGGGCCTTCAACTGATAACCACCACTGGCCGACACCAACACCAGCGTGACCAATGCTGCGATTCGCTTCGAATTCAAGGCTGACTCCTTTCCCGACACCAAACTTCTGCCGAACTCTTTTCGCTAAGTATGACGCGCAACTCTGCTGGGCGCGTGTTAATTGTTGTAAAGTCGGCCGCAGAGATTTCCATCGCGGTACGAAGGGCCTTCGCTCGGCTGTTGAGAAGGGAGATGAAGTAGAGCAGGCCTTCAGGCCTGCGTCACGGCGGGTGGCCAGGTCTCGCGGTGCTCGAGACCCGGGAGGTTCGTCATCGATTACCCGGCCGGCCAAGCCTCGTACCCACCCAGGTCTCGAAAAGCGCGAGACCTGGGCCACCCACAGTTACCTGATTTTGTTGCCCAAAATTAAGGATGGCTCCGGGCAGGAGACCCGGGCCACCCGGCAAAAAAATGGGTTGACACCTCGACATAACAGGTACATTATGTCTCCGCTTCTGGCCGATAAATTCCAGCGTTCGGCCATTACGTACGACACCTCGGAACCGCTTTCGAGGCGTGGGCATTAAGTATTCAGTTGTAACAGCACGATGCCTCCAAAGGAGCATGTATGAGCCTCCGCAAGTTCCGTATCGTTGGACTGAGCGTCCTTTTACTGATTGTTGTATTCCGCTCTCAAAGCCTTTTGGCGCAGCAGAGCTACATCTACGCCATGAATCTTGGAGTCGCAAGAGGGAGTGCGTTTGTGCCATATGTTTACAAAATAGATAAGGCAACAGGGGTAGTGGTGGATACTTACACAAATCTCCAGGGGAGCAATGGACGGGGCGTCGCGGTGGTTGGGAATACGATGTACTACACGACTGCGTGGGCTACGCCCAACGTAGTATATGCATATGACCTCAAGTACCATTATGATCTAGGACCGGCATTCACTGTTTCGCCCGCGTCTGCACTGGCTAGTTTGGCCTACTATAACGGAAGTCTATGGATTGAGGGATATTGCTTAGGCTCTGGATGCACCGTAAAGGATGTTTATCAATACAGCCTAAGCGGCAATCTCCAAAATCACTGGACGGTACAGAATTGCGCTGGTAGCTGCGACGGTATGGAAGTGGCTAGAATACCTGGAAAATTTGGTGGGCAACCAGTACTGATTTCAAACAGGGCGGATGGGAAGAATCCGTATGATGTATACGACCTAAAAGGAAAGTTAATTCAATCGAGCTTGATCTCCGATGTCAACATGACCACAGGGATCACCTGGGACGGCCTTAACTTTTACGTTGCCAATACTGTAACGGCTTCTCTTTCAATATGGGATGCTTCCGGCAATCCGGCAGGAAAGCTGACCCTGAGCGGTTGGCCCGCAGGATATGCTCCTCATATTGAGGACGTATCTGTTGATTACTCCGCACAGCCTGTTATCAACCAATGTTTGGCCGCTGTCGCGCCCGCGGCGACGGTCAATGGCAAAAATGTCAGAGCCTTTTCGCCGCTTTCAAGCTGGCAGGGAAGTAATACCGATATCGTAACCGTTCAGGTTGAGCCCACCGTTGGAACGCGTCAATGGATCACCACGACGAAGCCTGTAAACTCTTGTGCTTCAAACTCCGTAACTCTTCAGACGGTGTGTACTGGAAACGACAATACCGTATATGTGATTTCCGGGACTGCAATTACCAACACTTTGCAGAGCGGCGGAACAGGAACAATCACCTTCTCGGGAGGCTCGTGCACCAACTGCGGAGTTGCCATGGACGTCCAGAGTAACAGCGCTTGGATCGCACTCAGTGACAATGGGAGGGGGGCGTTTCAAAGGCTGGATCTCAACACGCTGACGTTCGGACCGATAATTGATTCGCAAGCTCCTGGCGGCTCGTTATTCCCCAGCGTTTCAGAGGGTATCTTGGTCGATCCCATGCGAGGGGCGATTCTAAATCCCGTCGAATTGGGTGGCTACGAACTTTTTTATTCTCCGACGCCTTTTGTAAATTTCTTCGAGCACAGCGTCAATGCGCAACTGGATTCGGCCGCCGAGGATTGCAGCACCAGCATTGCGTTGGCATCGAACGAGAATTCGCCCCCGGTTACGGTGTTCATGGCCGACCTGACACAGCTGAAGCTCAATTTTTTCTTCCCACAAACTTGGGACGCACCTTCGCAGAATTTTCAATTAACCCAAGCAGATCTACCAAACACCGAATATGGTGGGATCGCGGTAGCACAGGGTACTCATATCGGTATCATGACTACCGAGTTTTCCAGTGAGGCTCTCGTTGCGTTCAGGCTTCCTGCGACCTCCGGTTCAGGTGTGCCCGCAATGCAAGACTGGGTGACGTGCTCCGTCGGGCATAACTTCAGTTCGAGTAGTGACCCCCACGACCTTACTGCGTACATGACTCCGGATGGGAGTTACGACGCCATAGCCATACTGACGCAGAGCGACCGCTTTGCAAGAGTCGATCTGACCAAAATGCTCGATCAGACAATCGTTCCTCGTACACCCGCGGTAGGAGGGCACCTTTGTAAGAACGGCACCCTTCCTGCGTCGGTTGTGACGCTCATTCCTTTCTAGGACTATGCTGGATGTCCCACCGAGCCTCGTGCCACGGGTTCGCGTCGCGTTTTTGGACGCTTCTACGAGACGGCTCCCTTCGGTCGCTCGGGATGACAAAAGGCGGGTGGCCGGGTTCTAGGTTCGCGTCCCGACTTCGAACGCGAACCTGGGATCACTGACACTCACGACCGACATCACATTCTCCCTTGCCCCGGCAGGATACAATTCCTCCTGCTTCCCAAATTGCCCGGAGGCTGTATCCATGGCCACAGCTACACCTGATCTCGAAACCAAGTCCCTGCCCGCGAACGCCTATCAGCCGTTGAAAGAGGGTGAACTCTATGTGCCGCTGGTGCCCACCGGCATTGACCTGCCGGAGGTCACCTGGCGCGCGGTGCTGTGGGGCACGCTGCTGTGTATCATTTTCAGCGTGGCTTCGGCCTACTCCGCCCTCAAGGTCGGCCAGGGAATGGAGGCGGCGATTCCCATCTCCATCCTCGCCATCGGGCTGGCGCGCGTTTACCGTCGCCGCTCCACCGTGCTGGAGAACATGATCATCACCGGCATGGGCGGGGCCTCCGGCAGCGTGGTGGCCGGCGCCGTCTTCACTGTGCCGGCGCTCTACGCGCTCCACCTCGACCCCCATCCGGTGCAGACCATCTTCATCTGCCTGGCCGGCGGCTGCCTGGGCATTCTCTTCCTCATTCCGCTGCGCCGCTATTTCGTGCGCGAGATGCACGGCAAATTCCCCTTTCCCGAAGCCACGGCCATCACCGAGGTGCTGGTCACCGGCGAGAAGGGCGGCTCCCAGGCCAAGCTGTTGATCCAGGCCACCATCGTCGCCGCCATTTACGATTTCTTCGTCACCACCTTCCATGTCTGGAAGGAGTACGTGAACTTCCAATTTGTGCCGGTCATGCGAACGCTGGTCGATCGCCAGCGCATGGTCTTCAACTTCGACGCCATCGGCTTCATTCTCGGCCTCGGCTACATCATGGGCCTGCGCATCGCCATGATCTTTTGCGCCGGTGGCGTGCTGGTCAACTTCGTGCTGGTCCCCGTGATCTGGTTCCTCGGCAGCCACATGGGCGACGTCGCGGTCTATCCGGCCACCATTCCCATCTCTCATATGACGGCTGCCGAAATCTACCGCAACTATGTGCGCTTCATCGGCGTAGGCGCCATCGCTGCCGCCGGCCTGGTTGGCATCCTCAAATCGCTGCGCGTGGTGGCGGGATCGTTCGGCATCGCGCTGCACGCCTTCCGCCACGGCGAAGCCCCGCA
>PLYW01000135.1:11446-15655 GCA_003151875.1 Acidobacteriaceae bacterium | reverse complement strand
CATACTTGTTCGGATCGGCAGCACCGTGAGTTTTGCCGAAGGTGTGGCCGCCGGCAATCAACGCAACGGTCTCCTCGTCATTCATCGCCATGCGGGCGAACGTCTCTCGGATATCCACCGCCGCGGCCAGGGGATCCGGGTTTCCATTGGGCCCTTCCGGGTTCACGTAAATCAGGCCCATCTGAACCGCCGCAAGGGGATTCGCGAGATCACGGTCGCCGCTATAGCGCTCGTCCGCCAGCCACTTGCCCTCGGGGCCCCAATAAATGTCGTCTCCCGGCTCCCAGACGTCCTCGCGCCCGCCACCGAAACCAAAGGTCTTGAACCCCATCGACTCCAACGCGACGGTACCGGCGAGAACCATGAGGTCGGCCCAGGAGATCTTCCGCCCATACTTCTGCTTGATCGGCCAGAGCAGCCTGCGCGCCTTATCGAGGTTCACATTGTCCGGCCAGCTATTGAGGGGCGCGAAGCGTTGTTCGCCGGAGCCCGCCCCGCCGCGGCCGTCGCCGATGCGGTAGGTACCGGCGCCATGCCACGCCATACGGATGAAGAGCGGCCCATAGTGGCCAAAGTCGGCCGGCCACCAATCCTGCGACGCTGTCATCAAGGCATGAAGGTCCTTGATCACGGCATTCAGGTCAAGGCTTTTGAACTCCTCGGCGTAGTTGAACGCCTCGCCCATTGGGTTGGACAGCGGGGAGTGCTGGTGCAGGATGTTCAGGTTAAGCTGATTCGGCCACCAGTCGGCATTGGTCTGGAATCTGCGAGCGCCGTGAGCGACCGGGCACTTGGCTTCGGTTGACGAGTTTGGCTCTTGCGTATGGGGGACAGTCGCCCCCGCTGTAGTGGGTTCTTTATCCATATGTATACCTTCCTTCGAATTATCTAAAATAACTGTGACCAACTACGAATCCATCCTGGCTTTCAGGCGCAATCGCCGCCGGCCGCGCTGGCTGACGCGCGCCCTTCCTCCGGTGTCCGCACGCCTACGACACGGAACGGGAAGCGTGCCGCCGCGGAGCGCACTTGGGGCCCAGCCCCCGGAAAATGAGTTCACATGCGCGAAGAATCCGCTTACCGAGGGGGCCCGAGAGAGCCCGAGGCAGGCCTGGGCACGTCGCACCACGCAATGTCCTCAACCTTGCCGCAGCGGTCGCGGATCACGAGCTACGGAGAGCGGGGACTGAGACATTTCCCGGTTGACCCTGGTTGCCAATAACGCGGTGACGCGGCGGCCAAACCGTCCTGTGAACCAACAGCCGGTAAATCGAGGCCCGGGCCCCGGCTGACAATACTTCCTACCTGATAAAAGTTATCAATCATGATCGTGCCTGTCAAGCGCCGCTGGCCTCGATACCGCTTCAGTCTAAACCTTATGGGCGACGGTCGCAGGGCGGAGAACTTTTGTCATCACGAGCGGGCTTACCGACTGCGGAAAAAATCAATCTGGCCGTAATTTCCTGGGTGTCATCCTGAGCGAGGTCGCCGCGGCGACCGAGTCGAAGGAACCCTATAACTGCACAAAACTTAAGACTGCAGTTTGGCCGGTGGCGCAAGCAGCAGATTAGAGATTGCAGGCAGGTATAGGGGTCCTTCGGCTCCTCGTTGCGCTCGGCGCTCAGGATGACAGAGGGGAACAATCAGAACGATTTCTGCGCTGCGCTCTACTATCCGTGGTAGTACCGGCAGCGTCAGGGTAGCCTTGGAAATTCGATTTCTACACAACTAAATCCCGCCGGAACGAATACTCCGTCGCAGATCAGGAAAGCTAATAATGCCATCGAAATTAAATACCCAGTTACTCCGAAGCGCCCTGCTGACAATCTGTGTTCTCACCCTGCTTCCGTTCGCATTGCGCGCGCAGAATGCGACCGGCTCGCTACTGGGCGAAGTGCAGGACGCCAGCGGAGCGCGCATTAAATCCGCCAGCGTCGTGGTCACCGACAACGGGTCCGGGGTGGCGCGCACAGCGACCTCCGACAGCCGCGGACAATTTCGCTTTCCCGATCTGCTGCCCGGGACCTACCACGTGGCCGTCACGGCCACGGGATTTGCCGAGGCCAGCTCCGATGTGACGGTACAGGTGAGCAATGTGCGCGACGTGCTGGTGACCTTGCGTCCGGAAGCCGTGCAGCAGACCGTCAACGTGAAGGCGGAGCCTTCTTCCATCACTACCCAGGCGCTCGATACCACCGATGCGGTGAATGGAGGAGTGGTCACCGGCAAGGACCTGGAGAGCATTCCGCTGGCGGCGCGCAGCTTCGCCAACATTGCCTACATGGTAGCGGGCACGGAGCCGGTCGAGCCTTCCGATCCCACCAAGGCGCGCATCACCGCGGTGTCCACCGGCGGAAGCTCGGGCCTGAACAATCAGCTCACCGTCGATGGGGTTGACAACTCCGACGACTTCATCGGCGGCTTCCTGCAAGATTTTTCTCCCGACGTGATTCGCGAGTTTGCGGTGCAGACCTCGCAGCAGAATGCCGACATCGGGCGCACTACGGCGGGTTCGGTGGTGATCAGCACCAAGAGCGGCACCAACGACTGGCACGGCGACCTGGCGTTTTATGAGCGTGCGGCGGCACTGAATGCGCGCTTTCCCATCGAAAACCCCGCGCCCGAGCCCAAGCAGCCTTTTTCGCGGCAAAACTATGTCGGTACCATCGGTGGACCGGTCGTAAAGGACAAAGTGTGGGTTTACTCCGGCTTTGAGATGGTGAACGAGCACGCCAGCATTAACTACAGCCCCGCCAGCCTGACCCAGTTCAACGCGCTGTCGCAACTGGCGCAATCCGGCTTGATTCCCAACACCACCTCGATCGCGGTCCCCCCGTACGTTCGAGTCCCATTCGTGTCTTACCTGGGCATGATGCGATTCGACTGGGCGCAATCGCAACGGTCGCAGTGGTTCCTCCGTTATGCCCTCGACAACAACACCACCGACAACGCGCTGATCCAGCAGGCCACGCTGCCGTCCACGGGAGCGACCACGCACTACAACTATCAGAACGCGGTCCTCAGCAATACGTTCACCTTCAGCCCATCGTGGGTGGGGAATTTAACCGTGGGAACCAGTTACCTGCACGGCACTGCCGACCGCAACCAGTACCTCGGCTTTGCGCTGGCCTTCCCGTTCAGCTCTACTTCTAAAACCATCTCCGGGTTCGAGACCTACGGCGACAATCAGTTCGTCACTGCCATCACCGCGTTCCCGGTCATTCGCAATCAGGAGAAGTATCAGTTTCGTTACGATGTGAGCGGCTCGGTCGGCAGGCACGCTCCAAAGTTCGGGGTTGACTTCATTCACGAGCCGGTACTCAGCGGCACTTTCCCGGGCCAGGCGGAAACCCTTTACGTGCTCACCGAGAACCCCACCTTCTATCTGAGCAATCCGGGCCAGCTCACCGCAGAATTGAATTGCCAGCCGCCATTCGACGGCACCAACTGTCAGACCACCTCGACTCCCGCCGGGTACGGCGCCTTTTCCCAGAACGTGCAGCGGCTGGGGTTGTATGCCATGGACACCTGGCGGGTGACGCCGGAGGTGACCATCAACTACGGCTTGCGCTACGACACTACGTTTGGCTTGTTCCAAGCCTCGGGAGTCAGCCAGGCCCTGAATCCCGCCGTGCAGACCATCCGCGGACTGCAACTGCCGCTGGCCACGGGCGTGCCCCATGATTACCGCAAGGCTTTTGCGCCACGGCTGGGGATTGCCTACAATCCCGACCGCATTGAAGACCTGGTCATCCGCGCCGGAATTGGTCTCTACTACAACGACCTCGCACAGGGCGGCTGGGCCCCAGCGTTTCAGGCCGTGAATACTCCGTCTGCGTTTCTGCCCTGCAACGCGCCGGGCGATGCCGGCTGCCTGCCGGGAGCCGCCAACGGCGGCGCCGGAGTCGTCATCGATCCCAACTACCACACGCCTTACTCGCTGACCGTCAGCGGCGGCATTCAGTATCTGTGGCACAAGAACTGGACACTCAGCGCTGACTACGTCCACGAGCAGGGCGTCCACGGCTACCGGCGCTATGAATACACGGCAGGCACCACACTGTTCTCACCGCTGTTCGCGCAAGACCCCGACACCCAGATGGCCAATGTACCCAATCTGTCCGTCTTCAAAGCGGACAATAGGTCCAGCTACAGCGCCATGATGCTGCACGTGCAGGGCAACGTTAACCGGCGCTTTAACCTCACGGC
>PLYW01000135.1:9644-11436 GCA_003151875.1 Acidobacteriaceae bacterium | reverse complement strand
GAAGCTAGCCGCCCGATTACGCTCACCACGCCGGTGGACGTCAACGGCCTTGGCGATCCGACCAATGACCGCGCCGTCATCAATGGCGTGCAAACCACCATGGACCAGTTCCGCGGGACCCCGTACGTCCAGGTTGACCTGCGGGTCACCCGGCCGTTCAAGGTCGCGGAACGCTGGCAGATCATGCCGTTCGTCGAGTTCTTCAACCTGTTCAACCGCAACAATCCCGGCGCCAACTACGTCACCGACATCTCCGCCTTGCCGACGCCGGTGAACAGTCTCATCAACGCAACCCATCTGTGCCCGACGTCAGCGTGCAGCGTGCCGATCACCAATCCGAACCAGTTGCTGGTGCCCTCCGGCGCATTGGGTGATTTCTTTGGACCGGGGACCACGGTGGGCATTCCGTTTGCGGCGCAAATCGGGGTGCGAGCGACGTTCTAAAGGTCTAACGAAAAGAAGCCGGCCGCAACGGGCCGGCTTCTATCGTGCTCTAAAGGAGGAGCCGATTACTTCTTGAGGGTCCCGACGTAGGTGGCAACTTCGCCGGCCTGGGCGGCCGTCAAGCCCGAAACTGCTTTGGTATGCGGCGCTTTCTTCCCGGCTGCGCCGTTGGCGAGTAAATCGGTGATTTGCTTCTCATTCAATGCGGTCTTCTGGAGGGACGGTCCAATTTTCCCTTCGCCCATAGCCCCGTGGCACATGGCGCATTTCGACTTATACAGGGCGGCCCCATCCTGGGCCCACGCCATGCCGGATACCAGTGCAACCGCCGTCAACATCATCAAGTAACGCTTCATAGAAATAAGATCTCCTTCGCTTTTGGATAAACAAGATTCCGAAGCCCAACCAGCCTTCGGTTGCTGCATGAACTGCTCGCGCAGAACTGTAATGTGAGGTTTGTGACCCCATTTCTCACATTGGCTGGTATTGTAGAGCCAAATCGGGAACTTGCCATTCCCTTAATTGCTGATGACCAGCGCACGGTGATGCACGTCACGTTCGCATTGGTCAAACCAGCCTGCCTTATTCACGAACATTTGAATTCTCGAACCAACGGCCGCTTACGATCCGGTGCATTGGAGAAAAGCCGCCACCCCTGGCTTCGTGCTACTCTCTGCTTACCCTCAGGACCTCACTCCCATGACCCGACGTTTTCTCGCCGCTGTGACTGTTTCTGCGCTGTTCTGGCTCCCCCTTCATGGCTTCAGCGAAAAATGTCAGGCGGCCACGCAGCAGGCTGACTTGAGCGGCGCTGAAATGCTCTACCGAGCGGGCAGATTTGAAGAGGCGGCAGCAAAGTTTCAAGCCATGGTGAAGGCTGATCCGAAGCTGGCGCCGGCGCAGGTCGGATTGGTCCACTCCCTGTTGCGCGAAGAGAANNGGAGAAATGCCGGAGGCGGAACGCTCGTATCTCAAGGCGCTGAACCTGAATCCCAAGGACCCAGCCCCTTATCTCGCCCTGGCCCGCGTGTACCGTGCCTACTCTCTCTACCGCCGCGCCTACGATGAACTGGAGCGGGCGCACCAGATCGCCCCCGACAGTCCGGCTATGGAGCGCATCTGGGTAAGGACGTTGCCCCCGCGCGAGCGGATCGCGGCGATTGAAGCCTTTCTGGCGCGGGGGCTGCCCGAGGACCCGGNNTCCACTCCCTGTTGCGCGAAGAGAAAGTCGAGGAAGCGCAAGCCGCCGCCATCCGGGCGCTCGCCTTGCTACCCAATGCCGCCCCGCTGGCGACCGCCCTGGGGGATGTGCAATTCCGGCTGGGAGAAATGCCGGAGGCGGAACGCT
>PLYW01000135.1:5738-9569 GCA_003151875.1 Acidobacteriaceae bacterium | reverse complement strand
GCGCGGGGGCTGCCCGAGGACCCGGAACAGACCGCTTTGCTGCGTCGTGATCTCGACTTCCTCAAGGCCACCGTGGACATGCCCGGCCACGCCTGTCGCCTGGTCAGTAAGGTCCAGCAAACCAATACCAAACTGCTGGTGGTGCCCTCCGCCACCTCTCACCTCGGCGCTTCCGGTCTGGAAGTGAAACTCAATGGCCGCAGTAATCGCCTGGCGCTGGACACCGGCACCAGCGGAATCCTGGTGCGCAGCGCGGCGGCGGAGAAGGCCGGTCTCACCCGCATCGGCGAACAGCGCATGGGCGGCCTGGGTGACAAGGGCCAGCAGAGTGGATACGTCGCCGTCGCCGCTCATATCCGCGTCGGCGATCTTGAATTTGAAGACTGCATGGTGCGCGTCGTCGATGCTGCCGGGCCTAGCGACATCGACGGCCTGATTGGGACCGATGTCTTTGGCGCGTACGTGATCGATATCGATATTCCCGGACAGAAGCTAAGGCTGTCGCCCCTGCCCAAGCGCCCGGATGAGGCCGCTGCTCCAACGGCTTTGAACAGTGCCGGCGAGACCCGCGGCGCTCCGGAGGACAATGTGGACAATGGCGGCGAGGAGCAGCCCTTGCCCAATCCGGCGAAAGCGAAGAACTCGGCGGCCAATCCGCACCTGCCGAAAGACGCCTACGTCGCTCCTGAGATGGCCCGCTGGACCAGGGTCTTCCGCTTTGGCCATATGCTGCTGATCCCCACGCGGGTGGATGGCACCGGGCCCATGCTGTTCATGATTGACACCGGCTCGTTCACCAACATTCTCTCCACCAGGGCGGCGCGCGAGGTAACCAAGATCAAGGCGGACCCTCGCACCCAAGTGAAAGGGCTGAGCGGCGCCGTGGCTAACGTTTACCGCGCCGACAAAGCCATGCTTGAGTTCGGCCACTACTCGCAGGACAACCAGAACATCGTGACCCTGGATCTATCGGCCATCAGCAAATCCGCGGGCACCGAGGTATCGGGCATCCTCGGCTTCGAGATGCTGCGCATCCTGCAAGTCAAGATCGACTATCGCGACGGGCTGGTTGACTTTCTCTACGACCCCAAGCATCTTCCCAAAGGCATCAAGCTGCGCTAACGAGCGGTCCCAACGGTGTCGCCGCGGCGATTCAGTTTGGCCCGCATTTCCGATTTGAAGCTGGGCAACTGAATTTATGATGCCTCTGGAAGCCTTGATTCATGCGGGTTCCAACATGACCGAGGCGCTCTCGAGGTGCACACCCAGCAAATGGATTCACCGTGCCGCGAACCAGCGAGACGGGTGTACTATGGTTGCGTTTTCACCGTCAAAAAAGGAAATTCCGGATGAGAGGAAAAATCACACTGGTACGCGCAGCGGTAATCCTGGTGCTGGTGGTTGGGCTGGGAGCGGCTTACGGAGCCGCGACACCGGATACTAAGGTGCAGTACACCAACATGGCTCCGCTCCATCTTTATCTCGACGATCATGATACCGAGATCGCAATGGCGCGCAGTGCGGCCCCCGAAGTGATATCGCGCGACGCGACCGTCATGGTGCTGGGAGAGCATGGCTACGTGACCGCGGTGGAAGGCAAGAATGGTTTCGTTTGCATCGTGGAGCGAGCGTGGATGTCTCCCGAAGACTCTCCGAACTTCTGGAATCCCAAGCTCCGTGGACCGGTATGTTTCAATCCACCGGCGGCGCGATCGATCCTGCCAACGACTTTGGAAAGAACGAAGATGGCCGTTGCTGGTAAATCCAAAGCCGAGATCATCGCAGCCAACAAGCAAGCCTACGACAAGAAAGAGCTGCCTCCGCTGGAGCCGGGCTCAATGAGCTACATGATGTCGAAGCGGGCGTATCTGACCGAGAGCGGAGGCAATGTCGCCCATGTGATGATCTACACGCCGCACATGGATCCCAAGGAATGGGGGGCCGACGTTCCCAACTCGCCGATCATGCTGAACCCGCAGTTCAAAGGCGCTGAGCCAATTGACGTGTGGGTTATCCCGGTTGGGAAATGGTCGGACGGAACACCGGCACCGGTAATGTAGTGCTTCAGCGCCGCGTTCGCCGCGCCCAAACGCCCTAAGCGATTTTTCTTCTTGCTTTCTACGCCGGCCTGAAGGCCCGCACTACCCGTGCAAACCCGCGTTGAATGATTGCCCGGCTATCAGGTATCGAACCGGAACGAATTTTCTTGGTGACAACTTCCAAAAGAGTGCTATCGTCTCAGGCCATCCGAGTGGCACCCAGTCGAGGCAGCCCCGAAATTGGGTGACATCCAGAATTTACGGAGGCGCGATATGAAAAAAGCTGCTTATGTTGTTCTTTGCCCCGTGATCTTTGTCCTGTCTATGGCAGCGGCGCAGCAAAAATTTCCCGCCAGTTGCCCTAGCGGCAAGACTGCCCATTTTCCCAGCAAGAAAGCTGCCCTCATCGACAAGAAGTGCGGACTAAACGGCGCCCCAGCTCCAGATCAGCCTGCCGAAGGGCCGCAAAACCAGGCCAAGAACAATTTCTGCACCGACTCCGCCACTCCCCAGTCCATCCAGTTGGCCACAATCGCTTCTCTTCAGGGCGATGCCGAGGCGCAGGAAAGCGCCCTGCATTTCAAGCCCGGCGAGCCCCCAGCGGACCGGGCTTTCCTGAAGACGCTCGGGGAAGGCAACCTGGTGGTGTTTGAGGGTTACGTTTTCGAAGCCCGTCAAGAATGCAAAGAGACGGTCAACTGTGGCGCGACCGTTCCCAATAAGAATGCGTCTCACGACATCCATATTGCGTTGCTTGACGCACCGCGGACCACGCACGCCGCCGATCCCGCGCCCGACCGGGACAAGGAAGAGTGCACCGGCTTTGTAGCTGAAATGATTCCGCATCATCGGCCTGCGGAATGGACGTCCTGCAATGTCGAAGCCGTGGCCGAGAAAGGTCTTAAGGTCCGGGTCACCGGGCAGCAATTCTTCGATGCCAGCCATTTGACTTGCAAAGCGGGAGTGCCTGTAGGGAGCAATCCAAAACGTGTCTCGCTGTGGGAGATACACCCGATTTATTCGTTTGAGGTGTGTCCATCAGGCGACTGCGCCAGCGGTGGATGGCAGCCGCTCGAACAGTATGCGGCCGGCAAGACGACTTGCGCCGAGGTGAAGTGTGATTGAAAACTAAGAAGCGAAGCTCAAGTCAGCATTCGAGTGCCACCGGACGGCATCGGGCGTCCTCGGCTGCGGGATGCTGCGGACCTTGCAGGTCAAGATCGGCCATCGCGACCTACTGGCCGACCTTGTCAACAGTCCCAAGCATCTTCCCCAAGGAATCAGCCTGCGATAGATCCGGCCTACTTCTTCCGGTGAAAGTCGAAGCGTCCGGTGCTCAGCTTGCCGTGATTGTCCACGGAGGTCCACTCTTGGATGTGGTGATCGGGGCCATCGAAGATAAAGACAACCTCCTGCATATGGCCGTCGTTCGGCCCGATGTTGGTGCCGTCCTTGAACTTGAAGTCCACGCGATTGGGATCGCCACTGGGAGCTGCCACCAGGCGGGGCTGGTTGTGCGCCGCACAGTAGTGCGTTGCCATTAACCTGGGGCCGTCCATGTGGAAGACGGTGACCATCTCATAGGGCGTGCCCTCGCCGAGCCAGCTCATCAGCGCGGAACCGTCGGAGACCATCGTGAACCGGGTAGTGGCCGGGTACTCTTTACCGCCGTCCAGCATGTTGCCCACCCAGGCGCCATCCAACGTCTTCATTTTGTCGAAGGACGCATTGGGGGCTATGGCGGATTTGTGTTCTTCGGCAAGCAGCACCATTCCCAGGCAAACCGTGAAAA
>PLYW01000135.1:3485-5693 GCA_003151875.1 Acidobacteriaceae bacterium | reverse complement strand
TTTAGCAGCCCCGAACCCTCTCCGGTCAGCGGCCCCACGCCCTCGATGCCCAAGGTGAAAATGGTGGGGAACATAATGGAGTTGAAGAAGCCCACCAGCAGTATGGCGCCCATGGCGAGGTAACCGGTGGTCAGCATCGACAGGCAAACCAGCAGGGCGCAGGCCATCGCATTACAGCCGAGCACCACGCGCGCCGGCATCTTCTGCAGCACGGCCGATCCGAGGAAGCGGCCCACCATGGCGCCGCCCCAATATACCGTGAGGTATTTGGCGGCGGTTTCCAGGTTCAGGTTTCCAATCTCCGCCTCGTGCATGTAATTGACCAGGAAACTACCGATGGCAACTTCGGCCCCCACATAGGCGAAGATGCCAAACGCGCCCATGACCAGGTTGCGGTGTTTCCAGATGCTGTCGTGCGCTCCCGCCTCCACGGCATGGCCGCCTTCGGCCTCGGGAATGTGCGGCAGATTGAATTTGCCGATCACCACCGCCAGCAGCACCAGGGCAATCGCAATCCCGATGTATGGCAACTTCACCGACGATGCCTGTTCGACGCGATAGGCGTGCAGCACGGCGGGATTCATCGCCGCAATCTCCGCCGCCGTCTTGGGAGCGGTGGCGAGAATCAGGATGCCGCCAAACAGCGGCGCAATGAATGTACCGAACGAGTTAAAGGCTTGCGTCAGCGTCAGACGGCTGGAGGCGGTTCGTGCCGGCCCCAGCAGCGCAACATAAGGGTTGGCGGAAACCTGCAAGGCGGTGATTCCCGCCGCCAGAATGATGAGAGCCGCCAAGAACAGCGGGAACGACGGAGCACTGGCAGCGGGAACAAACAGCACCGCTCCCAGGCCCATGGTCAACAGTCCGGCCACCATCATCCGCTGATAGCCGATGCGCTCAATGATGAATCCCGACGGAATGGAAAAGACCGCGTAGGCGCCGAAGAAGGCCAACTGCACCAGCATCACCTGGGCGTAGTTCAGGTCGAAGATCACTTTCAAGTGCGGGATCAGGATGTCGTTCAGGCAGGTCAGAAATCCCCACATGAAGAACAGGGTCGTGACCATCGCTAGGGGACCGCGGTAGTTCTTGCCGGTCTCCGGGGCGCTGACGGTGTCCGTAATTTTCTGCGTTGCTAATGCCATGCTTACCTTGGGGGCTTAGATGTAAGGAATAGGCGGAATTGTATCCCGCACACGAGCTAGCCAACCAGCGCGCGCTCCTTCATCCTTCGGGCTGGCCAAGACAACCTGCGTCGTCAGTGAACCGCACGTTTGATAGCATCTTAGTGCCATAACTTACAGAATCGCCGATTTTGCGTTTAGAAGCCCTACAAGGCCCCTATTGGTGCTGGAATGACCCCAAACCACATCTCCTACCCTTAAAATCGATTCTAGGGCCATTTCCTGGCGTTTAATTGGCACTTAGAGGGTGTACAAAACTAGGAAAATAGTGGTTGGATAATTCGTGCTCATAGATTACCACTTAGGTGGTATCTTGAAGCATGAGATTAGGGCTTTTTTTCGGCTGCCCCAGCCGGACCGCGCGAGGCGTAACAGGCTGTGCCGTCCCTCAACTCCGCAACAAACACAGACAAGCCCCCGCTTCCAGTGTTAGGTTGGTAGGTTTCCGAGGGAGCGCCATGTTCATCAACGATCTTCTGAAGGGCAAACGAATTCTCATCACCGGTGGCGGCACCGGAATCGGCCGCGCCATGGCCGAACGATTTCTCCAGTTAGGCGCTACGGTTTACATCTGCGGACGGCGCCGGGAGGTGGTGGAGAAGACGGCGGCAGAGCTGTCGGCTTCCACCGGCGGAACCATTGAGGGCTTGGCGTGTGACGTGCGCTATCCCGAAGATGTCGAGCCGCTCATCGAGCAACTATGGGCCAAGGGTCCGCTCGACGTGCTGGTCAACAATGCTGCCGGCAATTTTCTGGCGCGCACCGAAGAGTTGTCGGCGCACGCTTTCGAAGCCGTGATTGGCATTGTGCTCAAAGGCACCATCAACATGACGTTGGCGTGCGGGCGGCGCTGGCTGGCGGCCAAGCACAAGGGCGTGGTGCTGAACATCGCCACCACCTACGCCGACACCGGCTCGGCCTACGTGGTGCCGAGCGCCGTCGCCAAAGCTGGCGTGGTCGCGCTGATGCGCAGCCTTGCGGTGGAGTGGGGCGGCCGGGGAATTCGATTCGTGGCCATCGCTCC
>PLYW01000135.1:0-3410 GCA_003151875.1 Acidobacteriaceae bacterium | reverse complement strand
TTCGACTTTATCCTGCGAAAGCCGCACGATTTCAGCGCTTCCACCATCTGTCCGCGAGTTGCCAATCCGAAACCCGACCCGACAAAGTGTGCAGCCAGGCGATCCAACGGACTAATGCCGTCGTCTGAAACATAGCGGTCCACCAGAACCACCAAGCCATCCGGAGGCAGGTTTTCGTAAGCATCGTGCAGGAGTCCCGTGGCTATCGGACCTATGTCACAGAACATGATTACGTCGTAGCCGGCGGGCAGCCCCCGGTGTATGTCTCCCGCTTGGGTGCGGATTCGGCGGGACAGTTTTGCCCGGCGCACGTTCCCGGCTGCAATTCTGCGAACCGGTGCAATGTCGAGAATGCACGCGTGCAAGTGCGGGTTCTTCTTCACTAGCGCAATCGACATCACCGCCGAGCCGCCAGCGACATCCAGCACTCTGCGGTGCTGCGCAAGATCGAGATAGCCCGCCAGCGCCTCGGCATCTCCCTGGTGCAGGTAGAACAGCATCTGGGTGAAGTCTTCGGCCTCGCGCGGGTTCCGCTTCATACGTTCCAGGTAATCAGGTTGGGCGAGGCCCTTGATCTGGTGATGTCTTTTGCCCGAGGCCAGGGCTTGCTCCAGGACGGTGAGCCGCTCGTAGGCGCTCACGCACTCCTTGGAGTACTGCCGCGTCCAGTAGATGGAGCGCTCGGCGATAAAGTACTTCTCCGCAAACGGCGTGTTCCGGTAGAGGTCGTTCTTCCTGCGCAGCAGTCCCAGCGAGACCATCGTGTTTAGAAAGGGCACGAGATAAAGTTTGTGGACCTTTAGGGATTTCCCGATCGCCGCGGCGGTCATGGGTTTGTCGTGCAAGGCTCGAAACAGTTGCAGCCTCTCCGCCGCGATGATCAAGCGCGAGAGGATGAAGGCCCTCTGTATGTCAATTTTCGCCAGAACACGTTTGGGGAACTTGTCGAGGGTAGGTAATTCCATCCGAGGGACCACCTGTGTTGGTCGTTGAGGCCGGCCACCAGCACGCCGCTTCATCCGGGTTGAGAGCGGTCCAGGATTGGTGGTTCTGCTCATACGGGGGTGCGGGCCTTCAGACCCGCGTGAACCTAGATTATTCATGAGGACTTCACGCTTTGAAGGGGCACGGCTTCAGCCGTGCCGTAAGCTGCTGTAATTCAAGATAGCTTTAGCCACTGAGGGACCTCGGTGTCGAAACCCGCCGCGGCGGGCGAGTTACCTCAGGGGCTGAAGCCCAACTCTCCACGCATACCTAACGGCACGGCTGAAGCCGTGCCCTTTCAAAGCTTGCTGTCTCTTGGCTACCTAAACAGACGAATAATCCAAGTGAAGGCCCGCACTACCCAAGCTTCAGCCACTCTGGGACTGCCCTAAGACTCTCAATCTAAATGCGCCACAGAGACACTTACCGCACGGAGTCATTTGGCTTGACGCCATTTTCTCTAGCTGAGAATGCTCTTCGTGCCTCGGTGTCTCCGTGGCGAACCCGATGCTAGTTCAGTACATGAATGTTCTTCTTCTCGCACATCTCCTTCAGCACCTTCGGCCACACGGTTACGCTGACTTCGCCGAGATGCGCTTTGCGCAGCAACAGCATCAGGGTCCGTGACTGCCCGATTCCGCCGCCAATCGAGAGAGGAATTTCGTCGGCACAAATCGCGCGATGATAGGGAAGCTTGAGGAAGTCGAGCTGGTTGGACATTTTCAACTGCTGCTTCAAAGTCTCCGCAGTGACACGAATACCCATCGAGCTCAGCTCGTGGCGCCGCTTCGTGACCTGATTCCACACCAGAATGTCGCCATTCAGGCCGTGCGTATTTTTGCCGGTCTGGTTGCGGGTTTCGGTAATCCAGTCGTCGTAATCGGCAGCGCGCATTTCGTGAGGATAGCCATCCTTGAGCGGCCAGCCGATGCCGGCGATGAAAACGGCGGGGTATTTCTTTAGTACCTCGGTCTCGCGTTGCTTGCGCGGCAGATCCGGATACATGTCGAGGATCTCTTCGGCGTGCAGGAACGTGAGCTTTTCGGGCAGATCGGAATAGCGGGGATCTTTGAGCTGCGGAAACAGCGACTGCGCAAACTTCTCGGCATCAACTAGAACCTTCCAGATCCTGCTCACAATCGACTTGAGAAAATCCAGATTGCGCTGCTCGTCGGTAATGACCCGCTCCCAATCCCACTGATCGACATAGGCCGAGTGATCGTGATCGAGAAAATAATCCTTACGCACGGCACGCATATCGGTGCAGATGCCCTCACCGGGTTTGCAATCGAATTGTTTCAGCGCGATGCGTTTCCATTTGGTCGCGGCCTGTACTACCTGCGCGTCGATAGGATGCGCATCACGATCATTTGAAATATGGAACTGGATAGGAGTTCGCGAACCGTCGCGGTCGAGCATGTCATTGACGCCGCTCTCCACGTCAACGATGAGAGGCACCCCAACCATCATCAGGTTGAGTTGCCTACAGAGGTTGTCCTCGATATAACGCTTGACTTGAAAAATGGCTCGCTGCGTCTCTTTCGACGAGAGCAGGGAGCGGTAATCTTTGGGCAGAATATTTTCCAGTTCTCTGTAATCTCCGATACCCGGCCCGGATAGATCGCCCTTTTTATCCTCAACAAGCGTGGTCATGGGATTCTCCTCGCAGGCGCGGTCGTTCGCCCGCGAAAGATCGCTAATCGGAATTAGAGCACCAGGGCTGATTCTGGTCTGTGCGGAAGGTCACAATGATCAGTGAGGCGACCAGCTGTCTGTCAGCCTCCTTCAATGCCGCTGAATCACTTTCGTGATTCGCTCAAAGGCCCAGTCAACCTCCTGACGACCGATGATGAGCGGCGGTGCGATGCGGATCACTCGGTCATGCGTTTCCTTGCACAGAATTCCTTCCTCCTTGAGGGCCTCGCAGTAGGGGCGCGCTGGGCTGCAGAGTTCGATGCCGATCCACAAGCCTTTGCCGCGTACATCTTTCAAATCCGAGCTGCGCAACGTCTGCAACAGAGTCAGGAAATAAGCGCCTAGCTCGGCGGAGCGTTCCACCATCTTCTCCTCGATGAGGACACGCAGCGCGGTCCGCGCGATAGCGCAGCCCATGGGGTTGACGTACTCGTCCAACTCAGTCACACCAACGCGATCCAGTGGACGCTGCGTAGGTTTCTTGTAATCCAGGTACACGTAGTCGATGTCGGTCGAAATAACAAATAGAGTGACGCCGAGGCGTGAAGCCAGCCATGGCTCCCTTAATTGTCGGAGATAAGGGGATTACAGTCTCGCAATTACGCGCCAACTCAATGGCGCGGGAGTTTCTGTCAAAATCCGGACAAGGGAGTATTAAGGAGGGTGGGATGGGCCTATCCCGATTTAAGAGGCCTTTTTTCTGCCCTCGCGTATCATAGCCAGCGGTACGC
>PLYW01000039.1:1162-2920 GCA_003151875.1 Acidobacteriaceae bacterium | reverse complement strand
GCTGATGCGACGTCATCTTGCGCGTTACCTCGAAGGCCCGCACCGCCGACTCGATGGCCACCTCGACGTCGTCGCGCTCCGCCTCCGACACCACCGCAAGCACGCTGTGATCGTAGGGTGAGGTCACCACGACCTCGCGACCGTGCGTGCTCCAATTTCCGTTGAGGAAAAATCCGAAGCTGCGAGTGGGGGTTATGGTCTGGCTCATGTTCAATACCTCCGGCGCCACGGCAGGCCTGCTGGCAAAGATTGTAGCGCCGTTTGTGGTGGGCTGGTTGGAGTGAGGTTGGGCCGCCATGGACCTGCGTCTTAGCCGTCAGCTCTCAGCCTTCAGCCGTCAGCCAAGCCTTGGCAACGAATACTAGTGTGCGCAGTCGCCATCGTCGCAACCTCGGCCGCGCAATCCTTGCACGCCCTCGCGCGCGATGATGGGCGTCATCACCAGCGCGGCGACCGGATCGGCCCACCACCAGTCCAGCACGGCATGCAGCAGCAATCCCGCCAGCAGAATCGCGGAGAGGTAAGCGCAGAAGTCGGCTTGGCGTGAGTCGGCATGAAGCGCGCTGCTGCCCATTTGCGCGGCGACGCGGCGCTTGGCGCGGCCCAGCAGCGGCATCACCACCACCGCGGCCAGCGCGATCAGAATGCCGGGAATGCTGCGCTCCGGCTGAGCTTTGGTCCAGAGCGCGCGCAGCGATTCCGCCGCCACGTAAACGGCGAGCGCAAGAAAGCAGATTCCCACCAGACGATGGGCCGCGCGTTCCCTGCTCTCGCGCCGCAGCGGATCGTCTTCGGCCCGGAGACGCCATAGCAGAATTCTCGCCGAGATGGTTTCGATCACCGAGTCGAGACCGAAGCCCACCAGAGCGATGCTGCCGGCCAGTAGCCCAGAGAAGAGCGCAACCGCCGCTTCGAAACTATTCCAGGCAATCGTGAAATATTCCAGGCGCCGGCCGCGCGCAACCAGCGCGGTGCGATCACGTGCTACGGGCGTACTTGCGGGTTGGCTGGGCTTCATTGGTGAGAAAGTATAAGCACGCGTGATTCGGTTGCGTGCTGATCCGCCGAAAGTCACTTACCACGGAGACACGGAGTTTTCTTTTGTATGAAAAATCCGATTTGGCTAAATGCTCGTTGCCGAGTGCTGAGTGCTGGCGACTGACAACTGGCCACTGGCTACTGGCTACTGGCTACTGCCCCCTAGTCCAGCCTTACCAGAAATACGCCACCCTCTTTCACGTGGGTCTTGCTGGCGACTTCCTGCGCCTTGCGTTTGTCGTCGCCGGGAGGGCGCAGCCGCACCCACTCTCCCGTAGGTCCGGTGAACTGGATCACATCGGCGCCTTCGTAGTGGTCTTGCAGCTTCTCTTTCAGCTTGCGCGCTTCGCGCTCGCTTTGGAATGCGCCAATCTGCACGCACCAGCGGCCGCCTTCGGCAATCGGCGCCGGCGCGGACAGAACCTCGACCTTCACCTCCGCCGTGCCCGGCCGCCAAACATCCACCGCCTTGGCCGCCGTCAGCGACAAGTCGATGATGCGGTCTTCGACGAACGGCCCGCGATCGGTGATGCGCACCACCACGGCATGCCCGGTGGTTTGGTTGGTCACGCGCACCACCGAATTCATCGGCAGCGTGCGGTGCGCCGCGGTCAACGCGTTCTGGTCATAAATCTCGCCATTGGCGCCGCGGTGGCGGTGATACGGAGGTCCGTACCAACTGGCCAATCCGGTTTCCACGTAGATGGGCTTCGCGCCGCG
>PLYW01000039.1:0-1157 GCA_003151875.1 Acidobacteriaceae bacterium | reverse complement strand
GCCGGCATCCATCATGTCGGCCGCCTGCTTCAGCTTCTCGCTGGCGATGCGCAACCCAGTGCTGGAGTGCTCGCGGATGGCGGGCACCAGTTCATTGTTGATGTAGGCGATGAGGGTCTTAGTTTCCTCTTCGATGCGTTTCGAGGCATCGCCAAACACGTCGTCCAATTTTGCGCCCGCCGTCTGGAACGGACGGCCAGTCTTTGCGCTTTTTTTTTGCACCATGGGCCACCTTGTGAGCCGCAGAATACGTAAACACAGAGATTATGGGATGGATGGCGGCCAGGGTCAATTGACAAGGACGGCACCCCGGCAGTAGCCGGTAGTCAGTAGTCAGTAGCCAGTTGTCAGCACTCAGCACTCAGCACTCAGCACTCAGCCGTCAGCATTCAGCCTTCAGCATTCAGCCAAGTACTGTCTCGCATCAAAATCATACATTTGTCATCCTGAAGCGGAGGCGGCGCCGGGTTTGCGCCGCCGGAGTCGAAGGATCCCTACCGGGAGCATCATTCTCAATCTGTCATCCAACTTCCGGATGCGAAGGTCTGTTTGGCTGACTGCTGACCGCTAACTGCTGAGTGCTGAGTGCTCACTGCTGTTAGAATTTCTACATCCCCTATGCCTGTCCGCAAGCTTTCCGGTTCCGACGTTCGGTCCATGTTCCTGCGTTATTTTGAGCAGCACGGGCACAAGATCGTGCGCTCGTCGTCGCTGGTTCCGGCGAACGATCCCACGCTGCTGTTCACCAACGCCGGCATGAACCAGTTCAAGGACGTCTTCCTCGGCATCGAGAAGCGCGACTACGCGCGGGCCACCTCGTCGCAGAAATGCGTGCGCGCGGGCGGCAAGCACAACGACCTGGAGAACGTGGGCTTCACCAATCGTCACCACACCTTCTTCGAGATGCTGGGCAATTTCAGCTTTGGCGACTACTTCAAGAAGGACGCCATCGCTTTTGCGTGGGAGCTGGTCACCTCGCCAGAGTGGTTCGGCATTCCAAAGGACAAGCTCTTCGCCACCATCTTCAAGGGCGAACAAGGCATTGCGCGCGACGACGAGGCCTACCAGTACTGGATTGCAACCGGCGTCGCGCCCGAGCGCATTTACGAGCTCGGCATGAAAGACAACTTCTGGATGATGGGCGATACCGGCCCCTG
>PLYW01000339.1 GCA_003151875.1 Acidobacteriaceae bacterium | reverse complement strand
AGTGGGACGACCTCTTGCTAGAAGTAAAAGCTCTCAGCCAAGAGATTGGCATTACCTTCTGGCCGCTAGAGGGCCACAGCTTTAGGCTCAAGAATGGCGCTACCGAATTAGACGTTCGCTTTGATGGAGCCATTTCATACATGGGAGTTGCACAAGGATTATTCGAGCCGATAGTTGTAGGGTCAGAGTTGAGATATTCCCTGCAGGAAAAAAACTCCCCGCTAGGCCAATTCACAGCATTGCTTGAGCGAACCGGCCAAACATTCAACGTGGAAGAAATCGCGGAATACCTTGCTCGCATTGTGGTGGGGAATCCGTAGGTGGATGCATGTTTCAACAGCTACCTGCTCCCGATTGAGAATCGCCAATTGTAATGACGCAGCAAAACATACAACGGGTTGCCCATAGTTCGTGAATTGTCATTACGAGCGCCCGATTTTGGGCGCGAGGAATCCGCTTTTCCGCGGACAAGCAAAAGCAAATCCCTCGCTGCGCTCGTGATGACAATTTTTACGAAACTGTCACCATATTGTGCAAACCTCAATAAACACCTACCGCATTGCAAGCTGGCATCACAATTCGGAAAGCCATGCCATGCCGGCTCCGAGGCAACGAACTGTCGAGGTCCCGCCTGGAATATTTACTGGTCGAGGACCGTGGTTGACGGTTTCTGCAACCTTTCGATGGTGGCTGGCTGGCGGTATTGTCGTGGCAGTTCTTTGTCTCGGTAACTTCGATCTCATCTTGGGCAAGTCGGCGCCGCAGTGGGACGGGGCCGATTACTTCGGGCCGGAATTCTCATTACTGGCCGATCATGTCAAAGCTGGAAGACTGTTGCTCTGGGACCCCTGGGTTGCAGCCGGCACCCCTGATTCTGCTGAACCTGAGTTTGGCACGACCTCGCCAATTGTGTTGGCAGCAGGATTATTGTCTCCAAATTCGCAGGCCGGATTCGTTATGTACTGGATGTTTATTTGGGCCCTGGGTCCGATTGGAATCCTGGTACTATGCCGGCATCTGCGTTGTCCAGTTTGGGGCGGACTGATAGCTGCTCTGGGTTTTGCCGCTTCGGGCTTTTATACCGGACATGCCGAACACACAGCCCATATCTATTCCGTTTCATGGCTTCCGTGGCTGCTCTGGCGGTTCGATGCAGCGTTGTTGCGTAGAAGCTATTGGGCGGCCGTGCAAGCTGGAGTCATTTATGGAGCTTCGGCGCTGGGCGGGTACCCTCTTTACATGGTTGTGACCCCGGGCTTCCTCGTGCTGTGGTCCGTTGGCCGGCTTTTGGATAGCGAAAGGGACCCATCGATTGGATTAAGCAAGCAAGCGGCCCATTCCGCAGCAGCGATCATACTTATGGGCACTATCGGCGCTGCGGTAATGGCTCCGTCATACATCGCTTTTTTTAAGGATACGCAAGGCTACAGCGACCGAACGGGAACCAGGCCCAGAGAATCGGCGCTTGGGGAAAACATTTTTCCTGCTGGCGAAGTCACGACTTTAAGTAGCCCATATGTCAGCTTGTTGGACATTCACCATGGCCGTTTCTGGCCTTTGGCGGACATATCCATGCGAAGCATCTATATGGGTTGCGCGGTGGTGACGCTCGCATGGTTTGGACTGCTGGGTGGCTCCAGATGGCGATGGTGGTTATGTCTAGTGGCAGTGTTGTTCCTGGGTTGCGCGACAGGCTATCAGCTTCCCTTGAGAGGATGGTTGTATGATTTTGTTCCTCCAACCCGCTATTTTCGGAATGCCTCCAGCTTTCGAACCTATGCCATACTCTTAGGCGCTATTTTGTGCGCACTCGGAGCCAGAGACCTGGACCAACTTGACGCCGAAACCAGCAATCCCAGAAAGTTACGGCTAGTTATATCCGCGGTGGTTCTCGCGATAGTATCGGGTTGGACATTTAAGGTCGTCACTCATCTCGTGACCTATCGGCCTCCGATATTCAAGGTAGCAATTGTGCATGAAATAGTTACCTGGGGCTCGATTGTCGCCCTCGCATTCCTGCTTTGGACGCGCAAGCTACGCCCGGCCACATTCTATGCTTTACTGGTAGCCGTTGCGATATTTGACGGGGTTGCCACACTGCGCATATCGCAGCTCACAACCCATTCTCCTGCCATGCGGGCATTTTGGCACGTCATGAACGTAGAACATAACCCGAGCTTGGATCTCTCAGGCAACAATTTGTTTCGAGACATTGATCCACCGGCATCCTTAAATAACGATCCGCCCAGCCGCTTTCCGAGCAACAGGAATCTTCCTCTAAAGCTTGCCACGACTGAGAATGAGATAGCTTTATGGAACCGTTACTACATGCAGATCGAGGATGACCCCTTACTCCGCCAGATGGCACTGGGGAATGATCGTATGTGGTTTACGGATGCCGCCGTGTTTGCGCCGCCGACAGATGGGAACTTCGTTGTGTACCAGAAGCGAGTGCAGCAATTGCAGAATCCGGTAATCCTGATTCATTCCGGGCCGCAGATGGAGCAAATCTCCCGGAAACATGCTGGCGACAAGGAACAACGATTGCCAACTGTCAACCCTGAATCGTTGCGTCTGGCTTCCGTGGCACGGATTTCCCGGTTGTCGTATTGGCCGAACTCACTTGCGTTTCATTACGTCGCCAGCAGGGCTGGTTGGCTCGTGGTTACGGACCGCTGGGCCCCTGGCTGGAAGGTCACGGTGAACGGAAAGCCGCAAGCGGTTTCGGGCGCGGACTTCATTTTCCGCGCCGTGCAAGTGGAACCTGGAGACAACTTTATCCGATTTCGTTATCGGCCGTGGGGATGGCCGTATCTCCTGATCCTAAGCTGGGGGACGCTTTTTATCGCAGGAATATGCCAGCTTGTGATGAGCATTCGATCCTATCGAGCGCGCCAGGAGCTCGGCGGCGCATAAAGGTTGCGCAGGGGCACATACTTTGCCGCCACACGTGTCGCGGCCCCCTTCTTACCCGGACCGACGACATGCACGCTGTCCCGGTTTCGCTCGCGTTACAATTCCCCTCGGGTGCTCTGCGTGGACAACAAGGCCATCGCCAACGTTTTTTATGAAACCGCCGATCTCATGGAGATCAACGGCGACGACTCCTTCCGCATCCGTTCCTATCGTCGCGCGGCCGAGGTCATTGAAGGGCTGCCGCAGCAGGTTTCGGGACTGATCGACGAGCCCAAGAAGCTGCTGGAGATTCCCGGCATCGGCAAAGGTATGGCTGCCAACATCCAGGAGTTGTGCCGCAGCGGCAAGCTCGGTCCGCACCAGGACTTGCTGGTGAAGTACCGGCCGTCGATGCTGGAGCTGCTGAAGATCCAGGGACTGGGGCCGAAAACCATTGCGTTGCTGTGGAGCGCCTTCCAGGTCAGCGATCTCGCCAGCGTCGAGAAGCTGGCGCGCGAAGGCAAGCTCCGCGAACTGCCGCGTCTGAGCGAAAAGAGCGAGCAGAAGATCCTAAAAGCGATTGAAGGGTACCGCCGCATTTCCGGGCGCTTTCTGCTTGACGAAGCTGATCGCACCGCGCAGAAGTTGACTGAGCATCTGCGGCACATCAAAGGAATCGAAAAGATCACACCTGCCGGTTCGCTGCGCCGTGGACGGGAGACGGTCGGTGACCTCGACGTGCTGATCACCGGACCGTGCTGCATTGACGATGAGCAGCGCGCTGAGTTGATCGAAGAAATCCTGCGCTTTCCCGGCATCGTGGAAGTGTTGGCCAAGGGCGACAATAAGGTCAGCTTCAAATTGCGCAGCGGAATGCAGGTGGATGTGCGCACCTTGCCGCCCGAATCCTATGGCGCGGCCATGCAGTACTTCACCGGATCCAAGAACCACAACGTCTCGCTACGCCAGCGCGCGCTCAAGATGGGGTTCACCCTCAGCGAGTACGGGCTGTTTCGCCTCGACAACAACAAGCGCGTCGCCGGCGCCACCGAGGACGAGATCTACGGCAAGCTCAAGCTTGATTGCATCCCGCCGGAGCTGCGCGAAAATTGCGGCGAGATCGAAGCCGCCGCAGAACACAAGCTGCCTCATCTCATCACCCTAAGAGATTTGCGCGGCGAAGTGCACATGCACACCGTCGAAACCGACGGGAAGTGCACCATCGACGAGATGGCAGCGGCGGCCAAAGAGCGCGGCTACAAGTACATCGCCATCACCGATCACTCGAAAAATCTGGCCTTCGCCAACGGCCTTGATGACAAACGCGCCGTGCAACACATCGCCCGTATTCGCACCGCCGATGAGCAGGCGGATGGCATCACCATCATGGCGGGCATCGAAGTGGACATCCTGGCCGATGGCGAGCTCGATCTCTCCGACTCGGTGCTGGAGCAGATGGATGTTGTGGTGGCCAGCGTACATTCGGCGTTCAACCAGGAGGCGCAACAGATGACCGACCGTCTATTGCGCGCGTTGAGCAACAAGAACGTCTCGATCCTCGGACATCCCACGGGACGCCTGCTGCTGCGGCGTGACGCTTATCCGTTCGACATGGATGCAATCTTGAACGCCGCACTGAAGAACAAAGTCGCGATGGAGCTGAACGCATATCCCGACCGGCTCGACTTGAATGACGTGCACCTGCGCATGGCACGGGAACGCGGAGTAAAGATCGTGATCAACACCGACGCGCACCACACCTCGCACTTCGAAAAGATCAAGTACGGTATCCTTCAGGCACGCCGCGCCTGGCTCACGCCAAAGGATGTGTTGAATACACTGCCGGAAAAAGAATTTCGCCAGGCGATGAAGCATCAGTGGCCCAAGAGTTGATGGAGGAAGCCATGGCTGAAAATGAAGTTCCGCCCAAAGCGCCTCAACCGCGATACGACGCTGGACATGTTCCCATCACGGAGGAATTTGACAGCGCCAAACGCAGCCTGCCTCCCGCCGTGCCGGTTGTCATCGCACTGCTTGTCGTTGGCATCGTGGTGGCGGTGATCGCGTTCCTGGAGCGATCCAAGCCGGTGGCGCAGGGCGGCATCGACGCGGTGTACGCCAGCCAGCCTGAAGACATGACCAACACCATGGTTGCTCTCCAAGTCACGCTGCGCAACGTTGGCGACAAGGCGCTCTATATCAAGTCCATCACCGCCAACCTGAAAACCGACCAAGGCGATCAGTCCGACGACGCCGCGTCTGCTTCCGATTACGACCGCTACTTCGGCGCCTACCCAGACCTCCGCCAACATGCGACGCAAGCCTTGACGGTGGAGACCAAGATCATGCCGGGCGCCGAGCAAAAGGGAACTGTCCTGGTGGCGTTTCCCATCACCGAGCTGCAGTTTAACGATCGCAAAGATCTTAACGTGACGATCGTGCCTTACGATCAGAGCCCGATTGTGCTGCGCGAGAAAAGCACCGCGACGAAGTAGCCTACCTTAAACAATGACCTCTGGAACCTTAACTGGCGCCGGTCTCAGCTTGAGCACTGCTGCCGTCTGGGGCGCAGGCGATTTCGCCGGCGGCATCGCCACCAAGCGCGCCAATGTCTTTCGCGTGGTCGCGGGCGCGCATGCATGTGGCTTGCTGCTGATGCTGCTGTTGGTCTGGATTACGGCGGAGCCGTTCCCGCCAGGTTCAACGTTGTTGTGGGGAGCGGTCGCCGGCATCACGGGAGCCGTTGGCGTCGCAGCGCTGTACCGGGCCCTTGCCATCGGACGCATGGGCATCGTCGCGCCGGTCGCTGCGGTTATTACGGGCGTGCTGCCGGTGCTGGCCGGCATATACAGCGAAGGAATGCCCGCCCCGATTCAGCTTGTGGGCTTTGTGCTGGCGTTGGTCAGCATCTGGCTGATAGCGCGGCCAGACGGTGAAATCGACACCCACCGCGGTTTGGGGCTGGCCGTGCTGGCGGGAGTGATGTTCGGCTTGTTCTTCATCGCTTGTAAACAAGCTGGCCATCACGCAGTGTTCTGGCCTCTCGTCGCGGCGCGTACTGTTTCCACATTGCTTATGCTGCTCATCGTGGTTTTTTCAGCCGGCGACCAGCGGCCTCTAGGTCCGGCCCTGGTTCCGATTGTGTTTTCGGGGATACTGGATACCTCTGCGAATGCGCTGTTCATCGCCGCCACGCAACGTGGCCGCCTCGACGTCACCTCGGTGTTGTCGTCGCTTTATCCCGCCAGCACAGTGATTCTGGCGCGGATCTTCCTGAAGGAGCGCATGTCGGCGACGCAGAACGCAGGCATCATCGGCGCGCTGATCTCGGTGGCCCTGATCGCGGCGCGATAGCCTAGCTCACCAACTCCGGTTTGATCCAGGGGAAGCGGAAGATCGCTAACGGGTCCTCGGGATAGCTCACCTCGAAATCGAGGTAGGCGTCCGCGACGATCCAGTAATAGGTCTTCAGGGTGTAGATGATCGCGTCAATCGCCTGGTCGAGTTCGCGATGCGTAGAGGCCAGGGCCGACAGGGTGCGCTCGTGATGCGCAAAATGCGGGTTCAAGACCTGCTGCAGATTGGTTGCGGCGCGGTCCAACTCAGCGCGATCGTCGGCAAACTCACGCTCGCTCACTTTGTCGTGCAGCAGATGGGGATATTCCTCAAGCTGGGTCAGCACCCGGCGCAAGGAAAGATCGGTATTGTCGGCATCGAGCAGCCGCAGTACGCGGGCCGCCATGGCGTCCGCGTAGGCGGCCCGCACCATATCGAGGAACGCATTGCGGACGCCGTGAAGCTCAGGATTGCGCTCAATGACATCGCGCTCCAGCTTCCAATAGATGTCGCGATCGCGCNNTTGTTCGCCGCCACCTGCGCGAAATTTCCGCACTCCCTCTTCCCAGGCGAGGCCATCTTTGCTCGCGTTACAATGAACTCTTTGCGAGGTCATCATCGTGCTGACGTATGAAGAAATTATTGCGCTGGAACAGAAATACCTACTGAACACTTACGCTCGCTATCCGCTCGTCATTGCGCGCGGAAAGGGAGTGTACGTTTACGACGTTGACGGCAGGCGCTATCTCGACTTCCTC
>PLYW01000107.1 GCA_003151875.1 Acidobacteriaceae bacterium | reverse complement strand
TCACTTTGCACGGGTTCCCAGCCGGCCTCCGCCCTGATACACTTGGGCGGCTAATTTTCATAAATGAGTCATAACAGTTCTCCTAAGATTCGCTTGGTGCTGCTCTGGCACATGCACCAGCCTTTCTACAAAGACATGGTCACGGGCGAGTACCGCCTTCCCTGGGTCCGGCTGCACGCCCTCAAGGACTATTACGGGATGGTGAAACTGCTGGACGAGTTCCCCCAGGTCCATCAGAACTTCAATCTCGTTCCTTCGCTAATGGCCCAGATTCAGGATTACGTCGCGGGCCAAGCGCACGACCCATTTTTTGATCTGGTGTCCAAGCCTGCGGCCGAGCTGACTCCCTCCGAGCGGCACTTTGCTTTGCAATATCTGTTTCAGGCCAACCCGGTCAACATGATTGGGCGCTATCCCCGCTATCGCGAGTTGTGGGAGACCTATCGCGCAACCAGCGATCGCCCCGAAGGGGCGGAGGCCTACTTTGGAACGCGCGATTACGCCGACCTCCAGGTGCTTTCGCAGCTCGCCTGGTTCGACGAGTACTTCCTGGAGGGGCCGGACATCGCCGCGCTGGTGCAAAAGGGCGAGGACTTCAGCCGTGACGATCAGCAACTGGTGATTGCCAAAGAGCGCGAAATTCTCGCCCAGGTGCTGCCCGCTTACGCCGCGGCCGCGCAGCGCGGGTCCATCGAGCTTTCGGCGACTCCCTACTATCACCCTATCCTGCCGCTGCTCTGCGATAGCAACGTGGGCGCGCAGTCCTCGCCCGGACTGAGTCTGCCCACGCGGCGCTTCCGCCGTCCGGAAGACGCCAGTCTGCAAATCGAGCGCGCCCTGGATTCTCATCAGGCGCTGTTCGGGATCCGCCCCAAGGGACTCTGGCCCTCCGAGGGTAGTGTCTCGGAGGAGGTCGTGATGCTGGCGGCCCGGCAGGGAATCGAATGGATGGCAACCGATGAAGGCGTGCTGGGACGCTCGCTCGATTTCAATTTTGCGCGCGAAGGTAATGGCCATCTTTCTGCCGACGCCGCCGAACGCCTGTACGGCATTTATCGCTACCAGAAGAACGACACGCGGATGTACATGGTCTTCCGCAACCATCGGCTTTCCGATCTCATCGGGTTTGTGTACTCGGGGATGCCCGCGCAAGAAGCTGCCAACCACCTCATCGAGAACATCAAGAGCTCCGCGCGCCCGCTCCTCGAACGCGGGAAAGATCCCGTGGTTTCCATCATTCTCGACGGCGAAAACGCGTGGGAGTATTACCCGAAATCAGGCCGCGAATTCCTGCGCCGCTTCTACGATGCCTTGCAGCATGATTCGGAGATCGAAGCGGTTACCATCAGCGAGGCCATCGCCCGGAACAAGCCCGATGACTTCAAACCCTTGCAGCAGCTGGTCCCGGGTTCGTGGATCAATGCCAACTTCAACATCTGGATTGGCCCTCCCGAAGACAATCGAGCCTGGGACTTGCTCTCCGAAGCCCGCGACTATTACGACCGCCATTCGCAAAAAGTCTCTGCCAAGCAGCGCAAACTGGCGTGGGAAGAGTTGCTCATCGCCGAGGGCAGCGACTGGAACTGGTGGTACGGGCCGGAGCATCACTCGGCCAACGATCGCGACTTCGACGAACTGTATCGCCGGCATCTCTCCAACGTGTACCACGCCCTCGAAGGCGTTCCGCCGGAAGAGTTGAACACCCCGATCATCAGCGGAGTTGTGCGCCCCGGCTATATTCCGCAGACGGCTTATGTGCGCGCCCATGTGGACGGATTGGTCAGCGGATACTTCGAATGGATGGGCGCGGCCAGCTACACCTCGGACCAGCGCAGCGGCGCCATGCACGGCAGGCAGTTTCTGCTGGACGCCGTTTTCGCCGGACTGGACGCCGATTCCGTGTCGGGCCGCTTGGACTTCCAGCACGGCGTCCCCGAAGGCGCCTATCGCCTGATGGTGAATCTGGAAGTTCGCCGCGATGAGCATGACCGCAAGTCGCCGATGCAATCGTACCGGCTGGCCGTGGATGCGCACGGACAGACGCTGCAAAAGTGGGTGCTGAGTAACGGACAAGAGCGCCGTAAACTGGCGAGCTTTTCCGCTGACGATGGCAAATCCACCAGCAACGGCGTCGAGGTGGCGCTGCGCGAGATCTTTGAATTCCGCATTCCCTTCGCCCGGCTGGGCGCGCAGCAGGGCAGCCGCATCCGTTTGCGTTTCGCCATCTGGCGCGAGCACCTGCCAGTGGACTCGTTGCCGCTGGAGGGCTGGATCGATCTGTTTGCGGTTCCGGAGGAAGAACTGGAGAACAACCTGTACAGCTTTGCCCCGCACGAATAGCGTTAGGTCTGTGGCTCCGCCTGACGCTTGCTTCCCGCCGGCCAATAGACCGGCCAACCGCGCTCCCGCACAATCTGCTCCAGATCTTCGTTGGGATTGACGCAGACGGGATACCTTGCCAGCTCCAGCATGGCTTGATCGTGGATCGAGTTGCCCACGGCGACGTCGATGGGTTGGCTAATGTGCTTGCGAATTTCCGCGGCTTTCAATTCGTCGGTCGGAACTCGAATCAGGCGCTCGCTGGCGCATCCTCCCTCCACCTGAACGGATGCTGCCAGCACGCGCCGGCGGGCAATGCTGAACTGCATGACGGCATATTCGATCAACCAATTGTTGGTTGAAGAAACCGCCCAGAGAGTGCATCCCTGCGCCGCCAGCCGGCGCGTCAGCTCCTGCATCTCCGGAAAGACCCGCGGGCCGACCACCTCGGTGAAAAACTCTCTGGCCGCCCGCCGTAACAACCGGCAAGAGACACCGTGATTCATGGTGACCATTTCGCCGCACATTTGTTCTTCGCTGATTCTGCCCGCCTGGTACTGCTTGTAGCGCGCCAGCGCCCACTGGGCAACCTCGCGGCTGACGATGCCACGCTCGATCTCCCAATAGAAGAAGTCGGCCCCGGCGTCGCCGCTCCACAGGGTCCCGTCGCAATCGAAGACCGCGATGGCCGGCCGCAGCGCCAACACTGACTCAATAAACTGCAGAGCTGCGCTGGGGCAGTCGGTTGCGCTCAAAACTGCTTCTCCGAGGAGATCATGTCCGAGCGCGACAGGCGTTCATAATCTTCGGGCGTGTCAATGTTGGCGACGGCGCGCGCGTCGTCCACCGGCAGGTACATGATGTGCGGTTGCTGCTGGTGCTCCAGATCGCGGGCGGTCGTGTCCAGCGGAGCGCGCAGGAACGCTTCGATCAGCTCCCGGCCAATCAAGATGGGATGTCCGTGGAGCCGCTCCGCCCCACGTTGCACTTCGGGTATGACGGCCCATACCTCTGGGTCCGCGGCCAGAAATGCGTCGTGCAGTTTTTGCAGCGTAGCCGGCAACACCGGAGGGCGGTCGGTCAGCGCCAGGAAAGCGGCATCGCGCCCGTGATTCAGCACTTCCCGCACGCCCAGCCGCAGCGAACTGAACTGCCCCAGCTCGGGAGTGGGATTCACCACCAGAAACCCTCCGTGCGCGTAGGTGACCGGCCCAATGGCCGGTGCGTTCTTCCCAGCCACCACGATGACCAGATCGGTCATGGGCTGAAGCAGATCGATGGTGGCCCCGAGAAAGGTGTTGGCCGCCGGCGTTCCTTCGGCCACGGGTGGCCACGGCAGAAGCGCTTTGTCGCGGCCCATGCGCGTGGAAAAACCGGCCGCCAGGACCACTCCGCAAATACTGGGAGACATCGCCATGCCACGAAGATACCAAAGCGCAGTTGCGGAAACCAGCCAATACCGGGCGATGCCGTTATACTTCTGCAACGGCGCGATTGGTTTTGCATCGAACCTGCATGGCCACCCGGACACAATCTCTGAGCGAACAAGACCTGCGCGACCTGGGCTTCGGTTCGGTGGTCTCGCGGGAGAGTCACCAGCGCCTCCTCAACCGCGACGGCAGCTTCAACGTCGAACGCCGCGGATTGCACTTCTGGTCGTCCTTCAGCCTCTATCACGCGCTGCTGACCATGCCCTGGTGGCAGTTTGTGCTGGCCGGCGTGGGCTGGTACGCGCTGGCCAACACCGTGTTCGCGCTGGCTTATGTGGCTTGCGGGCCCGCGGCCTTGGCCAGCACCACGCCCGGCATCGAGCACAATCCGTTCTTGCGCGCGTTCTTCTTCAGCGTGGAAACGCTCTCCACCATCGGCTACGGAAACATCGTGCCCACCGGCGTGGCCGCAAATGTGGTGGTCACCATCGAGGCGTTGGCCGGACTGGCCGGGTTCGCCGTCGTAACCGGACTTCTATTCGCGCGGCTATCACGGCCCACGGCGAAGGTGCTGTTCAGCAGCCACGCTGTTATTGCGCCCTATCGCGACATCACGGCGTTCGAGTTTCGCGTGGCCAATGCGCGTTCCAGCGAATTGATCCAGGTCTCTGCTATCGTGCTGCTCAGCCGCTTCGAGGAGGTTAACGGCGTGCATACCCGCCAGTACTACACGCTGTCACTGGAGCGAGACAAGGTTGTATTTCTCCCCTTGACCTGGACGGTGGTGCATCCGATCAACGAAACCAGCCCGCTGCATGGCGAGACGCAGGAGTCGATGCGCCGATCGCAATCGGAATTTCTGGTGCTGCTCAGTGCTTTCGACGAGATTTTCTCAGCCACCGTCCAGACACGCACCTCTTACACGTCCGACGATGTCATCTGTGGCGCGCGCTTCGCCAACGCCTTCATGCTGGACGCCGCGCAGAAGTTTGCCGACGGCGCAGGCAAGAACAAGAAGGTTGCGGTGGACATGCGCCTGTTCGACATAGTGGAACCGGTCGAGCGGGCATTGAATCGTTGATGGGGAGAGAGGCCCACCCATAGAAATGAAAATTAACCACGGAGGCACGGAGATCACGGAGGACACCCTATGGAAACAAAGAACTCCGTGTCCTCTGTGTCTCCGTGGTGAATGATTGTTCTGGTTCACTCACCCGGTACGCGCGTATGCCACTGTGTCGCCTGTTCGTAGGCGTGAGCAAGCCGCAGCACGGTCGCATCGGCTCCCGGCTTGCCGGAGATTTGCAATCCCACGGGCAGTCCTTCCCGCGTGAATCCGCACGGAACCGAGACGCTGGGCCAATAGAGCACGCTGAAGGGCGAAGTGTTGCGCAGCAGGTATTTCGTCTCGAATTGCCGCAGCTCATTGATTCCCAGCGATTGGAGCTCCGAAATTCGCGGCGCTGCCACCGGAATCGTGGGCGTGATGATCACGTCCATTGCTTGGAATAGCTGTTCGGCCTTGTTCCTCTCACCATTCAGGCTGCGCCAGTCGCGAATGTAATCGCTCGCGCTGATGCCGGCACACTTCAGAATTCGAGGCAGCGTGTGCGGCTGGTAGAGTTCCGGAGTCTTGGTCACCATCGCTTCGTGATACTCGTAAATCTCGGCGTTGAAAATGCTGCGATGTCCGCCGGCTTCGAGCTTCACGTCGGCAACCTGCGCCGCCAGAGTCTTGATGACTGCGATGGCCTCTTCGACACAGGCGGCCACCTGGGGCTCAAGGTCGTCGAAGAAATTCTTGCGAGCAACCCCAACTCTTAGCTTTGCCGCGCTGTCGTCGAGCGCAGCCCAATCGTTTGGCGCGCTGGAGCCGGTTTCGGCCACCAGTGCCCCCAGCAGAAGCGCCGCGTCGCGCACCGTGCGGGTCATCGGCCCCGGCGTGTCGAACGATGCGGAGAGCGGCACCACTCCTTTGCAACTCAGCCAACCCGCGCTGGGACGATGTCCGACAATCCCGCAAAGCGCTGCCGGACAGCGAATCGACCCCGCCGTGTCAGTTCCGATCGCTGCGATGCAAAGCCCCGCCGCCACCGCCGCTGCCGAGCCTGACGAAGATCCTCCCGTGATGCGTTGCCGATCCCACGGATTTTTCGCCGGCCCAAACGCGCTCACGATGCCGCTGCCGCCAAACGCAAACTCGTGCAGGTTCAGCTTGCCGACCAGCACGGCGCCCGCCTGCTTCAACTGGCGGACGAATACAGCGTCCTGCGTGGGAACCCGATCGCGAAACTGATTGCTGGCCGCAGTGGTTCGAACGCCCGCCGTATCGAGCAGATCTTTCAACCCAATGGGAATGCCGTGCAGAGGCCCTCGCCAGTGGCCCGCCATGACTTCTGTTTCGGGCTGCCGCGCCTGCTCCAGCGCAAGCTCCGCCGTCACGGTGATGAAAGCGTTCAGAGCGGGATTCAGCCGCTTGGTGCGCGCCAGGCACTCGCGCGTCAGCTCCACCGGAGAAAGTTGGCGGGTGCGAATCTGTTCCGCGGCTTCGGCGAGGGTGAGCATGGAATTTGGAAGTACCTAAGAGTCACCTCAGGAGCTAAAGCCGAGTATCGGAGAAATCTCGGGTCTGGGGCGTGTCCTTGCGGTCGGAGAGAAAGCCCTCAGGCACATCGATAGTCGTCATCAACTCGAAGAAATCCTGCCAGGATTCTGGTTTGCGCGACAGGATGACATTCTCGGCGGGAGTGTCCTTCTTCCTTGCCGATTTTTTGGGCAATGAGATAGTTGGCAACATCAAGGCTTAGGTGGAATCTTGGCAATCTCCGCGTCAAAGGCGGCGAGGGAGTCCTTTATCGAGAGACCTTTGTTATGGCATTGGTAGAAGAAGTTCATGGCATCAATGTTGGCGCTCTTTGCCAATTCGACCTTTTCACCAAAGGCCTCTATGTCAAAGGGGTCGGGTGCCTCCTCCTCCCACTTCTCGAAGATGTTGAACAAAAAATGTCCTCGTGGAACTTTGTTCATAAAACTCCTCCTGTCCTCGTCTTGGGCATCTCGCCTTAGGATTGTACACTCCGATTCGCCATTGGCTCCCTGTACCCAAATATCAAATGAGGTTTACTCAAACTCCTTTAACTCTTCCGGCTTGCGCTTCAACTGCCAGCGCCAGAACGCATAGAACGGCGCGCCGAGAAAGACGATCGCGATGCCGATCAGCGTTTCTTTGGGACGCGTGACCACGGAGTTGAGCGCCCAGGCGCCCGCCACCAGCACGTAGAGCGCGGGCAGATAGGGATAGCCGGTGCAGCGATACGGACGCGGCAGATCGGGGTGGGTGCGCCGCAGCACGAACAATCCCGCTACCGCCACCGTGTACGACAGCACCATCATGAACATCACGTAAGTGTAGAGCTGATCGAAGCTGCCGCTGAGGGCCAGCACCGCCGCCCACGCGCTCAGCGAAATCAGGCTGAAGGCGGGCGTGCGGTAGCGCGGATGCACGCGCCCCATGGCGTGAAAGAAGGCGCCGTCGCGCGCCATGGCAAACGAAACCCGCGCGCTGCTGAGGATGGCGCACGACATCGCTCCGAAGCACGAGAGTGCGATCACCGCGCTGAGCCAGCGCGCGGCGCTGCCTCCCAGGAGCACAGCCGCAGCAGCGTGGGCGACGGTTTCTTCCTTGGCCACCGCGGTGATCGGCAGGGCGTAAAGATAAACCGCGTTCACCGCCAGGTAGATCACGCCAACTACGAGCACGCCCATCACCATGGCGCGCGGCAGCACGCGCTGCGGATTCTTGATTTCGCCCGCCACCCACGTGATGTAAACCCAGCCATCGAACGCCCAGAAGACGCCGATTAGCGCGACGCCAAACCCGGAGATCATGGCGCCCAGCGACATCGGCTGGCTGGCGGGGATGCTGACGGCATAGTTCGACCAATGGCCGTGGCCGATCGCAAGGCCAAGCACGATGAAGAGTCCGATGGCAGCAAACTTTGCCCAGGTCGCCACGTTGATCAGCGCCGAGCCGCGCCTCAGCCCGAGCACGTTGATCGCGGTCAGCAGAACAATCGCGCAGATGGAAATAACGTGCCCGCGCGTCAGCGTCCATCCGAAAATCGTTGCGACCGGCACGTGGGCCGACGCCAAGGGCAACACCGCGCCGAAGTATTCAGCGAAGCCGACGGCGAGCGCGGCGATGGTGCCGCTCTGGCCGACGGTGAAGATCATCCAGCCGTAAAGAAAGGCCGGGAACTCGCCATAGGCCTCGCGCAAATACACATATTGTCCGCCCGCCTCGGGAAACATCGCTCCCATCTCGGCGAAGGCGAAGCACGCCAGCAGCGAGATCAGCCCGCCTGCCAGCCACACTCCCAGGAAGAACAACGGCGTGCGCACGGCGGAGGCGATTGGTCCGGCGGTGAGAAAGATGCCGGAGCCGATGATGCCGCCGGCCAGCAGCATCACGGAATCGGTCAGCGAGAGGCCGCGCACCAGCGACGGCCCATGATGATGCTGGACCGCGGCGGCGGGTTGCGCTGTGCTGGGCTGGGCTTTGCTAGGGTGCGGCATGGATCAGCCGATGCCGAGGTCCTCGGG
>PLYW01000321.1 GCA_003151875.1 Acidobacteriaceae bacterium | reverse complement strand
TTGCGTTACTTCGGGAGTTTGCAGAACGGAGGACATGAAAGAGCTCCTAACCCTGAGTCGAAATAGAGATTATAGCGTTTTCAGAATTACGGCAGTCCGGCGACTACGAGAAGAAGCGTAGCGAAATATTACAGGCCCTGGACTGAGGCGTCAGCGGGTTACAAGTTGGTGGGCTTCGTCCACAATCGCCTGCAGATGATCGAGCGTCTCCTGGACGGTCAAGCTGCACATCTCACGGCCGTTGTCTTCGCCCGATTCGATTGCCCACTTCAAGTAATGGCCCGCGATCTGCACCGCCATCGGATCGGTGATGGCGTTCCCGGTCTGCCGGTGATACTCCACCCACGCAGGATGGGGAAGTGCAATCCAAACCGGGCGATCGTCCACCAGAAACTTAATGTCAACCGCGTCCGCGTGCCGTGTGGCAATGGCGACGATCAGCGCCTGATACCGGCAGTGCACGGGCTTGCCCGTCCAGCGATTGATCGCCTGGAAGTCGTCGTACATATCGTTAGAACTATAGCCGACCCGCAGCGGCTGGGGCAATCATCCCGACGACAGGATTGCCCGCGTGCGGAATTGTCGACCTTTGATATGAGCGTTCGCTAGGCCCGGCACGCGACGATCAGGTGCGTTCTCTCGCCTCGCCGAGGACGACTTTCACATCCATCTTGCGTTTGGCTCGGTAGATAGTCACGGTGACGGTGTCGCCGGCGCGATGTTTGTTCATCACATTCGCCAGGTCCTGCTGCTCGCCAATGGGATCGCCGTTGATGGCGACGATCAAGTCGCCGCCAATCATGATAGGCGCATTGCCCAGATACGCGCGCTCATTACCACCGCGCAAACCAGCCTGCTCAGCCGCTCCTCCGGGAATCGTGCGGACGATCAGAANNAGCCCATCTCCTGAGCCAACTCTGGTCCGATCGGCAACGTGGTTATACCCAGCGTAGGCCGCCGCACCGTGCCCAAAGTGATCAGGTCGTTGAGGACAGCCTTGGCCACATTGATGGGAATGGCAAAGCCGATGCCCGCGCTCTGGTTGGAACCGCCAGTGGCAATCAAGCTGTTGATGCCGATCACTTCGCCGTGCGAGTTCAACAGCGGCCCGCCGGAGTTCCCGGGATTGATCGCCGCATCGGTCTGAATGGCCTCCTCGATATAGCCACCTTCCGGGCTGCGGATGGGGCGCAGTGAACTAATAATGCCGCGCGTCATCGTGCCCGCAAGTCCAAAGGGGTTTCCGATGGCGAAGGTTTTCTGCCCGACCTGCAGGTTCTTGGAATCGCCGAGTACCGCAGGAACGACGCCGGGCGCGTCAATTTTGACGACCGCCAGGTCATGTCCGCGGTCGCGTCCGATCACCTGCGCCTTGTAGGTCTTCTTGTTGTGCAGCGTCACTTCCACTTGCGTGGCGTTGCCAACCACGTGGTAGTTGGTGAGGACGTGTCCTTCTTTGTCGATGATGAAGCCGGACCCCTGGCCTTCCTCGGGCACGGGCCCGTAGAAGAAGTCGTAGGCCACGGTTTTCGAGGTGATGTTGACGACCGATGGAATGGCCTTGTGATAGACATCAATGTTATTGTGCTCATCGGCGTCGAGGGTCTCTGGGCCCGCAGCCTCACTGAGTTCGACGTGCGTGGGCCGGGAGATCAGGGTTGCCGGCGTGACCCCGCTGTGATGGGTCGTGTACCAATAGAAGGCCCCCACCAGAATGATTGCAAGAAGAAAAGGCCGTGTGAATTTCATAGTTTTTTGAAGGCAATCAGCGCTTCGAAGTTGCCGCCGAGAAATTAGACGGCCAACCCATAGAAGTGTACCGAATGTGACAAGGCAGTAGCCAGTGGTCAGTTCTCAGTTGTTAGTGACTCAATTCGTTGTAATTCGCGCCAGATGCTCTCGACCTGCCGCTCCGTATCTTCGGCCGACCCGGAGTTGTCCACGACGTAATCCGCGCGTCGCGCCTTCTCTTCGTCAGAGAACTGCGCGGCACTGCGGCGCTCGACTTCGGCGCGCGCAACCTCGAGCGGGACATTGGCTCGCCGGGCAAAGCGTTCAACTTTCTGCTCGAAGTCGCAGGTCACGGAGATGACTTTGTCGAAGTCCTTGTCGGCTCCGGCCTCGATAAGCAACGCGGCCTCGACAACCGCGATGCCATGCGGATCGCTCTGTTCCACCTCTGCCATCCAGCTATTCTGTCGCTTCACGACCTCGGGATGCACGATGGCGTTCAGCTCATCGATGCGGCCGGGAAAAACCAGGTTCGCCAGCTTGCTGCGATTGATGGCACCGTCTTCATTGAGGATTTCGCGGCCGAAGCTGCGAACCACTTTGTCATAGGTGGCGGTTCCGGGAGCGTAAAGCTGATGCGCGAGTCCGTCAGCCTGAAGAAAATGCGCGCCACGCTTGACCAGCATGGCGGCAATGGAGGATTTGCCACAGGCGATGCCGCCCGTCAGTCCTACGCGCAACATGGGCATATACGCATCATCGCAAAGTTGAAAGCGGGCGCCAGCATGAGCCACTTAGCCCTGATGCAGTATATACATGTTGTTTGCGCGCATCTTTGTCTAACGCGTGGCCAGCAGTCCCGCGATCTGCCCACGGCGCAGCTTGGCAGCTTTCACCGTGTTGCTCATCAGCATAGCGATGGTGAGCGGCCCTACGCCGCCGGGCACAGGAGTCATCGCCCCCGCAACCTCGGCAACCTTGGGATGAACATCGCCGATCAGGGTTGAGCCTTTCGCCGCGAAGTCCCGTTCGCGCTTCTCGCTTCCCGCGAAAAACTGCTTGAACTCGGCGGGATCGGTGACTGTGTTCATTCCGACATCGATCACGGTCGCGCCGGGCTTGATGAAGTCAGGCGTGATCATTCCAGCCTTGCCGATGGCAGCTACCAGAATGTCGGCGCGGCGGCAGACTGCCGGCAGGTCCCGCGTCTTGGAGTGGCAGACCGTGACCGTGGCATTGCCGTTGAGCAGCAGCATCGCGACGGGCTTGCCAACGATGTCGCTGCGCCCGACCACCACCGCTTCGGNNGCCGGGACGCTGGGTCGAGAGATAGCCGACGTTCATGGGATGAAATCCGTCCACGTCCTTCTCCGGCGACACCGCGAGCAGCACCTTTTTGGCGTCCACCTGGGGCGGCAGAGGCAATTGCACCAGGATGCCGTCGA
>PLYW01000144.1 GCA_003151875.1 Acidobacteriaceae bacterium | reverse complement strand
CGCCAATGGACTGCGATCTGAGCCTCGCTGGTTTCGATCACTGCGTTCTGCTTCGGAAGAGGTCGAGCCATATCAATCACTCCTTAAGATTTCTGAATTTGTAATGCAACCCCGGCGTTTCTTTGCCTGCGCTTCCTGGGCTGACGGAGCGCGCTCTCGCCCCCCGTGCAAGCCCATATGATGAAACATCCTCTACGTCACTGCAACACCCTTTGCCCGTCCCTGGCGCTTCCAGGTAGGGCCTTACATGGCCGGCCCGCCATGAGGCGGGCCGACCACAACTGCCTGTTTCACTTGCCCTTCGAAGACCCCACTGGCAACGGCTGGTTGTCCAGCGCCGCCCTCATCTGGTGCCATGCGTGTCTGGCTTCTTCCACCGAGCCCTCGTCCTCGATGGTCGTGATGTCGCCGGGGTTCTTCTCCTGGGTCACCGCCTTCAGCACGCGCCGCATGATCTTGCCGCTGCGCGTCTTGGGCAGCATGTCTACGAAGTTCAGTTCGCCGATGACGGCAACTGGCCCGAGTTCATGGCGCACCTGGTCGAGCAGCTTTTGTTTGAGTTCCTGCGACGGAATGAAGCCCTGCTTGAGCACCACGAATGCCGAGATCACCTCGCCGCGCAGCTCGTCGGGCCGCCCAATGACCCCCGATTCGGCCACCGCGGGATGGCCCAGCAATGCGGTCTCGACTTCGATGGTGCCGATGCGATGGCCGGCAATCTTGATGATCTCATCGGCCCGACCGGCAAACCAAACATAACCGTCCTGGTCGATTTGCGCCGAATCGCCGGTGTAATAGACGCCAGGAATAATCTGCCAATAATCGCGGCCGTAGCGTTCCGTTTCTCCCCACAATTCCGGAGTCAATCCCGGAAAAGGCCGCTTGATCACCATGATCCCTTTTTCGTTGACTCCGCAGGGTGTGCCGTCGAGCGCCACCACTGCGGCATCGATGCCCGGCATGGGGACCGTGGAAGAGCCCGGCTTAATCGGCAACATTCCCAGTCCATAAGGATTGCCGAACATGGGCCCGCTAGTTTCGGTTTGCCACATATGATCGATCACGGGAATCTTGTTCTTGAAAACCTTCTTCTGCAGCCACTCCCAAGCCGGCGCGTTCAACACTTCGCCCGCGCAAAACACCCGTTCCAGATATTGGTGATCGGTCTTGCCCAGGACGGCGTCGCCGTAACGCATCAGCAGTCGCACCGCCGTGGGGGAAGTGAAAATTCCGGTGACACGATACTGCTCGATCAGTGTCTTCCAATTGGTTTCCGGGGCCGGATAATCCAAGGCCCCTTCAAAAACGATAGTGGTTGCACCCGCAATCAACGGTGCGTACACGATGTAGCTGTGACCCACGATCCAGCCGATGTCGGAGGTTGACCACCAGACATCCGTCTCTTTCAGGCCGAACAGCCACTTGCCCATGGCGTCAATATGGACTTGATAACCGCCATGCGTGTGCACCGCCAGCTTGGGGGTCGCGGTCGTGCCGGAAGTCGCCAGGATGAAGGCCGGTTCGTTGGCTTCCATGCTGACATAGTCGCCGCTTTCACCGGCGCCGTGCTCCAAAAACTGCTCCCAAAGAATGTCGCGGCCGGGACGCATCGGGGTTTCCCCGGGAGTCCGCTTCAGAACGATAACGTGCTCAACCTTGTCACCGGCGTTTTCCAAGGCCTCATCGACGATCTCTTTCAGGCGGGTATCTTTGCCCTTGCGATAGGTCACGTCGGCGGTGAACACCAATTTCGAGCCGCTAGCCTGAATACGGTCGCCCAGCGCTTTGGCGCCAAAGCCAGCAAACACCACGGAGTGGATGGCGCCGATGCGCACCGTCGCCAGCATCAGTATGATCGCCTCCGGACTGGTGGGCATGTACACGGTGAGGCGATCGCCCTTCTTGATGCCCATGCCACGCAACGCTGCCGCCACCTGCTCTACCTCATGCAGCAAATGTGCGTACGTATAGGTGCGGCGCTCGCCGCGTTCGTTGAGGTAAACCAGGGCCGCATGTCCGCCCCAGCCGCGTTTGACGTGATAATCCAGCGCGTTGTACGCCAGGTTGGTCTGTGCTCCGACAAACCACTTGAAGGTGGGCGGCGTCCATTCCAGTACGCGGTCCCACTTACGGAACCAATGCAGCTTGCTGGCCGCACGTCCCCACAGGGCGTCGGGATCCTGCTTGCCTTCGTCAATCCACTTTTGCACCACCGGACTGACCAGGCCATGCGCGGCGGCACGAGTGGCCGGCTCGTCCGCTGCTCCCTTGGTTACGCCCAGAGGTACCGATACGTTTGTTGCAACAGCCATGGGAAGAGACTCCTTTTCACCCGATAGCGGAGGTATAAGTGCCCGTCAAAGTCATTCACAAATTTGGCCGGACTGTTTTAGCAGTCCGGCCACCATCTCACGATTGCTTAGCAGGACGACGCGCCATTAATTCGGCCAATAGCGCCACTGCCGCCAGAATCGCTGCCGCGTAGAATGGCGCCTTATAGCTGCTATACGCCACACGCAGCTTCGAACCCATGATTGGACCGACAACGCCTGCTACACCCCACGCCGTGAACAGCAGGCCGTAGTTAATGCCAGCGTTCTTGGTGCCAAAGAAGTCGGCAGTGGCGGCGCCGTTCACCGACAGCTGCGTTCCGTAGCACCAGTAAACGATGAATATCATTCCGAACAACAATGCGAGATTACCGCCCACTAGGTACAGGAGCGGCATCGCGACCATAGAAATTCCGATCATCAGCCGTAAAACGTTGATGCGCCCTAGATGGTCGGACATCCAACCCGAAAGAATGCGTCCGGAAGCGTTGCCGACAGCGCCTACAATAAACGCCGTTCCAGCATAACTGACGATCAGAGCCGAGCTCATACCGGTATTCTTCAGGCTCTCCTTGAAGAAGGGAATGAGAACGCTGATTACCATCAGACCCGCCGAGCAGCCCAGCGCGTACGCCACCCACATGAAGTAAAACGTAGGAGTACGCAGCATCTCCGTGGGCGTGTAGTCGTAGGTGGTGGCAGATGCTTTCGCGCTTGCCGGCGCAGGGGTCCATCCCGCGGGCTTGTAGCCTGGGGGCGGATTCTTCAGGAGGAAGGCGCCAATCACGGTCATAACCAGGAAGATTGCGCCCAAGATCTCAAACGTGGATCGCCACCCGTAATGCGGAATCAGGTAATTGAGCGCCAGTTTCCCGAAGATGGCCGAGCCCGCGCCGTAGCCGCCAACAGCCAGTCCCACGGCCAATCCGCGCTTGTCTGGGAACCACTTGGCCATCACCGGAATCGGGGTCGCATACCCAAAACCATTGCCCAGCCCGCCAATAACGCCGAACGAGATGTACAGCGCTGTCAGACTATGGGCATAGCCGGACAGGAAAAACCCCAGGCTCACCAGAACACCGCCGGTGAGCGATACCCAGAAGGGGCCGAACTTGTCTTGGAGACGCCCCGCTACGATGAACGTCAGGGCGAACACCACCACGGCAATGGTGAAGGTCCACGTGAAGTCGGGAAGTTTGTATATTTTGAATTCGGGGTCTTTGCTAAGCTCCGGGACAAACAAGCTCCAGGCATACAGTGTGCCCAGGGCAAGATTCATCGAGAGTCCGCCCACGACGCGCCACCAACGGTTCAATCCCGTGCTGCCAATCTCAACCGAGTGAACGTTCGTTCCTGTTCCTGCTGCTGTTGCTAAAGCCATTTCAATTTCTCCCTTCCTACCGAACCAGAAAGTTATTATCGGGGTCCTCTGAGAGCAACAAAAACTGCTACGTCGAATTACTTAGGGCGAATTGTACGCGTGTTGTAGAAGGTATGGAGCGGTTATCCTGGACTTGATCAGCAATCGCAAACGCGACCTCCTGAGAACCTGTATGCTGCGTACCACCCCTGCCTGGTCTGGGCTGGATCAGGCCGAGTCACAAAACCGTCGGCGGGAGGCGACTTGGGGTAGAGGAGAGTGGTCAAGATCCTCATCCTTACGGTGCAAGGTTGCAAACCGAAATTAGGATTCCGGTCTTCCAGCCGGGAACGTGGGTTCCCGGCTGGACCCGACAGGGTGAAGTTATAAGACCTTCGCCTCCCGCCTGTTTGAGCCGTTGTGGGCGGAATTTTCCTTCGCGGAAGGGCCAGCGGTCTGTGATTCCGGATACGGGTGCTTGTGATGTGGGTCACCGGGCCTCCGGTTGGGTCCTCCCAAAGCGGAGGCTACCTCTCCGGGACGTACTTGTACCTTGGGGTTGCCTAAGGTGATACCATACAAGTGTCATCCGGAGGACAATGTGGGGTCACCTTACGGCTTTGAGCTGGTAGAGAATTGCCTCATCTGCAAGCTGCGTAACGACAGCTTCTTCTGTTCTCTTCCCAAGACTGCACTAGAAGCGTTCGACAAAATGAAATATACCGCTTCCTATCCGGCGGGAGCGGTGCTGTTCGTCGAAGGCCAGGCGCCGCGCGGAATCTACATGCTGTGCAAAGGCCGGGTGAAGCTCTCCACCACTTCCGCCGAAGGCAAGACGCTGATTCTGAAAATCGCCCAGCCGGGTGAAGTCCTGGGCATGCACGCTACGGTCTCAGGAACGCCTTATGAAATTACCGCTGAAACCGGCCAGCCGTGCCAATTGAATTTCGTCAAGCGAGACGACTTTCTGAACTTCCTGCAGAAGCACGGCGACGCCTGCCTGAAAGCGGCGCAACATCTCAGCAAAGATTGCCAAAGCGCCTATCAGCAGATTCGCAGTCTGGGCCTGTCGCATTCCGCTCCCGAACGCCTGGCGCGCCTGCTGCTGGAATGGACCTCCGCCAGTCCCGAACAAGTTGAGCCGCGAGTAAAATTGGCGCTCACCCACGAAGAGATTGCGCAGATTATCGGCACCTCGCGCGAGACGGTCACGCGCGTGCTGGCCGACTTCCGCAAGCGCCAGATCGCGGTGCTGAAGGGATCCACCCTCACCGTCCGCAATAAAGCCGTGCTGGAAAAACTGGTCGGCGCGTAGGCTGCGCGCACAGCAACTCGCACCAACCACACCAAGGGCTTTTCCCTACAAATTCCTGCCACTTTCGCCTACAATAATCGAAGAGTCATAGCGCCCCCCGGCGCTGTTTTCCTGGGATTTCCCATGCACAACTGCGAATGAAGTAAAAGCGATTCGTATCGCTCTCGAAGGAGCAGCCGTGAAGAAAGTCGGAATCATTTTTGGCATGGAGACCACCTTTCCGCCCGCGTTGGTCGAGAAGATCAACTCTCTGGGCGGGCCTGACATCCAGGCTGAGCTCGCCACCGTTGGCGAAGTCCGTATGGCGGAGCCATCTCCCTACCACGTCATCGTGGACCGCATTTCGCACGACATTCTCTTCTATCGCGGCTACCTGAAGAATGCGGCGCTCTCCGGCGCGATCGTTATCAACAATCCATTCTGGTGGAGCGCCGACGACAAGTTCTTCAACTTCGCTCTGGGAAGCAAGCTGGGCGTAGCGATCCCGCAGACCGTGCTGCTGCCGCACAAGATGCATCCCCCGGGCACCACCGAGCGCTCTATGCGCAACCTGCAATATCCCATGCCGTGGGACAGCATTTTCAGCTACGTCGGATTTCCCGCCTTCCTCAAGCCCTTCGACGGCGGCGGCTGGAAAGACGTTTACAAAGTGAACTCGCCCGAGGAGTTCTTCAACGCGTACGACCAGAGCCGCGATCTCTGCATGACGCTGCAGCGCGGGGTGAATTTCAAGGAGTATTTCCGATGCTACGTGGTCGGCCAGGAGAAGGTGCACATCATGCACTACGATCCATCGGCGCCATTCCAAGAGCGCTATGTAAGGAATCCGCCAGCCACCGATCCAAAATTGCTGGAGCGAGTGGAGCGTGATTGCCTAACGCTCTGCCGCGCTCTGGGCTACGACCTCAACACGGTTGAATTCGCCTGTGAGGACGGCATACCTTACGCCATCGACTTCATGAATCCCGCTCCCGACGCTGATGTAAACTCGGTGGGCCAGGAAAATTTTGATTGGATCGTGAACGCCGTGGCGGAACTGGCGGTTCGTAAAGCCAGGGAGCACACCGGCCTGCCTCCGGAATATCGCTGGAGTGCGTTCCTCAGCGGCTATACGGCAGAAGCGGATTCCAAAGCGAAGCAGAAGGCTGCGAAAACGTCGTCTGCATCCAAACAGGCAGCCAAACGAGCAGCCAAGGAATAACCAGATGCATCGGCCAAGCCTCAGCATCGGCATTGAAGAGGAATATCAGACGATCGATCCGGAGACGCGCGATCTGCGCTCGCACATCGCATCTGAGATCCTTCCCAAAGCCAAGCTGGCGCTGCAAGAGGCGGTCAAGCCCGAGATGCACCAGTCGGTGATCGAGGTGGGCACCCGGGTTTGCAAGAACATCAAGGAAGCCCGCGAGAACATCCGGTTGCTTCGCCGCCAAATGATCAGCCTTGCCAGTGAGCACGGCATGTTGCTGGCAGCGGCCGGCACCCATCCCTTTTCCGACTGGAAGGCGCAGGAGATCTATCCCGACGAGCGCTATCGGCAAGTTGTGGAGGACATGCAGCTCATCGCGCGCGCCAACCTGGTTTTCGGATTGCACGTGCACATCGGCATCGAGGACCGCAACACCGCCATCCACATCATGAATTCCATGCGGTATTTCCTGCCGCACATCCTGGCGCTGTCGTCGAACTCGCCCTTCTGGATGGGCATGAATACCGGGTTTAAGTCGTACCGCTGCAAAGTGTTTGAGCGCTTCCCGCGGACCAACATCCCCGACGTGTTCGCCAACTGGGCGGAATACGAGACCTTCGTCGGCCTGCTGGTCAAGACCCATTGCATCGATAACGGCAAGAAGATCTGGTGGGACATCCGGCCGCATCCGTTCTTCGACACGCTCGAGGTGCGAGTGTGCGATATCCCCATGCGGCTTGACGAAACCCTCGCCATCGCGGCCCTGATTCAGGCGACCATGGCCATGCTGTACGAGCTGCATGCATCGAATAAGAGCTATCGCATCTACGGCCGCGCGCTCATCATGGAGAACAAGTTTCGCGCCTCGCGCTACGGAATCCAGGGCAAGCTGATTGATTTCGGAAAAGAGGAAGAGGTACCCGTCCGCGACTTGATGCTGGAATATCTTGAGCTGATTGACCCGGTGGTGGATGAACTGGGATCGCGGGAAGAGATCAATTACATTCACCAAATGCTCGAGATGGGCACCGGCGCCGACCGCCAGTTGAAGGTGTTCGAAGAGACCGGCGATCTGAAGAAGGTGGTGGACTACATCGTGGCCGAGACGCGAGTCGGGGTCTTCGACCAGACCGCCGCGCGAAAGTAGCAACCAGCTGGCTTTGAAGGGACACGGCTTCAGCCGTGTCGCCAGGGCCGATGGGAAAGAATGGGCTTTAGCCCCAGAGGGAATTCGAACTTTAGAATCGAGTGCGAAGTCCCTCCGCGGCTAAAGCCGAGCAAATGGATGGCGATTTACGGCGCGGCTGAAGCCGCGCCCCTTCAAGGCAAAGAAAGGATTGATTTGATTCAGCCGCTCCTCACCGACCTCACCAAAACCACATTCGATGCTGAACTTTCTCCCGGCGCTCACAATGCGGTGCATACCTGCCTGCGCATTCAGCCGACGGAGAAGGTCACGCTCATCACCGACAACGCCTGCCGCGACATCGCGGCCAGCATCGCGCAGGAACTGCTGCAGGTCGGCTCGCCCTTCAAGGCCTTCGTGCTGGAAGACCTGGCGCCGCGGCCTCTCATCGAACTGCCGCCGGAAATTGCCGAGGACATGGAGACCAGCCAGGTCAGCATCTTCGCCGTCCGGGCGCAGCGTAACGAACTGAAATCGCGCATGGAAATGACCGACATCGTGAACCGGCGGCGCATGCGGCACGCGCACATGGTCAACATCAACCGCCAAATCATGCTGGAAGGCATGCGCGCCGACTTCAATCGCGTGGACGCACTTAGCAAGAAGGTCGTTGCGATCGTCAGCAAGGCAAAGGAAATCAAAGCCAAGAATCCCGCGGGGAGTGATTTCTCGGCGATGCTGAATCCCAACTACCGCTGGGTGAAAACCAGCGGTATCATCAGCCCGGACAAGTGGGGAAACCTGCCCGGCGGCGAGGTGTTCACCGCTCCCGGCGAAGTGAACGGAACCTACGTCGTGGATGGCGTGGTTGGCGACTACCTGTGCGAGAAATATCCCGACCTGGCGTGCCAGCCTTTGACGATCCACATGCGCAACAATCGCATCACCGAGATCTTCAGCGACAACAAGGTTCTGGAAGAGGAGTTCTGGGCGTACACCCACACCGACGAGAACAGTCATCTGGTCGGCGAGTTCGCCATCGGAACGAACCTTGAACTCAAGCACCTCATCGGGCAGATCCTGCAAGACGAGAAATTTCCCGGCGTGCACATTGCCTTCGGCAATCCTTATGGCGCGCACACCGGCGCGGAGTGGTATTCCAGCACTCACATTGACGTAGTGGGAATGCACTTCGATATCTGGGTTGACGGCCAACAAATCATGGAGAAAGGCCACTTCGTGATCGAGGCCTGAGATGGTCCCAGCGCTGCGCGAGGAGTTCAACCGCAACTTCGCTCCCGACAAGTACCGCCAGCTCCTCCAGCATTTGGATCGGGCCTGCGGTACGCACATTGGCTTCCGCGTCTCGGAAACGCCATGTTTTGTGCCCAAAGCTTTGCTCGACCAGATGGCGCAGTATGGCCGTGAACTGGTTCTGCAACTGATGGACAATCCGGAGTATCGCCGGGCGTCAGACGCCTCCGTTCCTCCGCAATACAACGTGCCCAATGAATCGCCGCGGCCGATGTTCGTGCAGGTGGATTTCGGCGTGGTGCGCAACCCGGCGGGAGAATTGGAGCCGAAACTCGTCGAGCTGCAAGCCTTTCCTTCCCTCTACGGATACCAGGCGGAAGCGGCCCATCAGTACGTCAAGACGTACGATTTGCCGCACGAGTTAGGCGTCTATGTCTCCGGCTTCAATCGTGACTCGTATTGGATGTTGATGCGCCAACTTATCGTGGCCGGCCACGATCCGGAGAACGTCATCCTGATGGAGATCGATCCGCAGCACCAGAAAACGCTGCCCGACTTCCTGGTGACGCAGCGCGAACTTGGCATCGCGATCGTTGACATTCTGTCGTTGAGGAAACGCGGCTCAAAGCTCTTCTATGCGAAGGACGGGCGCGAGGTTGAGGTCCAGCGCATCTACAACCGCTGCATTGTGGATGAGCTCGAACGCAAAGGGGTAACTCTGCCTTTCGATCTACGGGATGAACTCGAGGTCGAGTGGGCGGGCCATCCTAACTGGTATTTTCGGATCAGCAAGTTTTCCATCCCGCACTTGAAACATGGGTGCGTGCCGAAGACGTGGTTTCTCGACGATCTCAAAGAGCTGCCGAATGACAACGAGAATTACCTGCTGAAGCCGCTATATTCGTTCGCCGGAGTTGGCATCAAGTTTTCACCTGCGCAGGCGGACATCGACGCCATCCCCAGAGACCAGCGGCACAATTACATTCTCCAGGAGCGGATGCGCTTCGAGCCGGTGATTCAAACGCCGCACGGGCTGACGCAAATGGAAATCCGCATGATGTTTGTGTGGCCCGAGGGCGGCGACCTGACGCCCGTGCTGCCGCTGGTGCGCATGGGACGCGGCATGATGATGGGCGTCGATCACAATCGCAATCTGGAATGGGTGGGCGGCTCGGCCGCGCTGTGGGTGTAAGGCGGTGCGCTTCCGGGACGCTTGCGAGTATGAACCTTTTATAGTACATTGTACTAAATAAAGCGCAGTATGGTAGACCCTCCATCGCAGCAAATCCCACTGATTTTTGCCGCACGGCGGCGGGTAGCGAGCCCGTGAGGGAGTGGCTGAAAGGGCTGGATGAAGCGGAGCGCCGGGCAATAGGGAAGGACCTGCTGCGGGCGCAATGGCGGTGGCCGGTGGGGATGCCGCTGTGCCGCCCTATAGGAAGCGGGCTATGGGAGATCCGGACGGACCTGCCGACGAAACGGACGGCGCGTGTGCTGCTCTGCCTTTATCGCGAGCACTTGGTCGCGTTGCACGGGTTCATCAAGAAAACGCGGGCCACGCCCGATGAGGATTTGGCAATGGCGCGAAAGCGCCAGAAGGAGTTGGAGCGATGAGCAAGAAACATATGGGTTCCAGCCTTGATGACTTCCTCAAGGAAGAGGGCATCTTCGAAGAGGCGCAAGCGCAGGCGGTCAAAGAGGTCGTCGCATGGCAGCTCGCCGAGGCCATGAAGAAAAAGAAAATCTCAAAGAACAAAATGGCAACGCTGCTCAAGACGAGCCGCACCCAGGTTGACCGTATCCTTGATCCGAAGAACGACATTACCCTCGGCAGCCTGCAACGGGCGGCTGCGATGGTCGGGCTGCGTGTAACGATCGAGCTGGTGTAGGGGGCAGGAGAACCGGAACATCATCGGCGTCATGTTGGAAAGCAATCTGGTCGCAGGAGCACAGAAGCTGGTCGCAGGGAAACCGTTGGTCTATGGGCAGAGCATCACCGATGTGTGTATGGGATGGGACGAGACATTGGGATTGCTGAGAGAGCTTACGAAAGCCATTCGATCCGGGCGATGAATGAACCCAGGCGGCTGCCTTTTCTTGCCCGGCGGCCGTCTCTGTTTGTATCAACGAGTACCCGGAATGTCCAAATGTTGGATCGCCGTGGCCGGATCGGGCACGGCAGACTCATGAGCCACGATGAGCCATTTCTTCCCGATTTTCTTGAGCACGACGACGTTGACACCGAACGCCTTCTGCCCGGCGTTGGTGGACTCGTAGCGTCATCGTGTAGGCAAAATCTCCAGAACACTCGGTCGCAAGGACTTGGATGGAGTCGATGTGATACCCGGCATCGACTCCGCGCTGCACATACGCCTGAATGGCGGCGCGTCCTTGCACGATACCGGTGACGAAGTGCTGGGTCAGGTAAGTCGCATCTTCGGCATAAAGCGACGCAACCTCAGCAGCGCGCCCGTTGTTGTAACCGTCTTTCCATCGCTCGGCGATCTGACTTAAGGCCGCCTCATCAGCAGCGACAGCACAATGCTTTTCCGGGACCGCCACGAGCGTTGCGTTCGCACGCTTCTCTTGCGGGCGAGCCACGGAGCAGTAAATGAGAATTACACAGAGGCACAGAACGCTCTTCATCGCTCACTCACATAATGAGTGCTAGTCGCCGGAAACAGCGCTGGTGGCCTGCTCCTGCGCATTTACTTTCGGTGCGCCCATCAGATACTCATTGATTGACTTCGCGGCCTTGCGTCCAGCGCCCATGGCGAGGATCACGGTTGCGCCGCCGGTCACGATGTCGCCGCCGGCGAACACGCCCGGCTTCGAGGTCGCCAGGGTGTCGTCGCTGGCCGAGATGTATCCGCGCTTGGTCACCGCCAGTCCTGGAGTGGTTGACTGAATCAACGGGTTCGCCGATGTGCCGGCCGCGATGATTGCAACTGAACATGGCACAACAAACTCTGAGCCCTTGATGGGCACCGGACTGCGGCGTCCGGAATCGTCCGGCTCGCCCAGTTCCTGGCGGATGCACTTGACGGAGGTGAGATTGCCCTTCTCGTCGCCGAAAAACTCCACCGGATTCACCAGCATCTCGAAGTGAACGCCTTCGTCCTTGGCGTGATGCACTTCTTCCACACGGGCGGGCATCTCCTTCTCGGTGCGGCGATAGTAGATGCTGGCGGTTTTCGCGCCCAGGCGCAGCGCGCTGCGCACCGCGTCCATGGCGGTGTTGCCACCGCCCACCACGATCACGTCGCGGTCCTTGCACGGGTAGAGCGGCTCATCGTACTGAGGGAAAAGATAAGCCCGCATCAGGTTCACGCGGGTGAGAAATTCGTTGGCCGAGTAAACGCCGTTGAAGTGCTCGCCCGGAACCTTCAAGAACTTCGGCAGGCCCGCGCCCGTCGCGACAAAGATAGCGTCGAAGCCCTCTTCTTGCATCAGTTCGTCAATCGTGACCGTCTTGCCAACCACCACATTGGTTTCGAAGACGACACCGCGGCGGCGCAACACGTTAATCTCGTGACGGACGATATCTTTCGGCAAGCGAAACGCTGGAATGCCATACACCAGCACGCCGCCGAGTTCGTGCAGAGCTTCAAACACGTGCACCTGGTGTCCCATCTGGATGAGGTCGCCCGCGCACGCCAGGCTCGCCGGGCCGCTGCCGATAAGTCCGACCTTTTTGCCCGTGGCTGGCGCGGACACGGGAGATCCAAACTGTCCCGTCTCGCGCTCCCAATCGGCCACGAAGCGCTCCAGGTAGGCAATTCCGACCGGCTCGCCCTTCTTGCCCAATACACAACCGGACTCGCACTGGTCTTCGACCGGGCATACGCGTCCGGTGATCGCGGGCAGTGCGTTGTCTTCGCGGACCTTCGATGCCGCCCCCAGGTAATCACCGGCGAGTATGAGGTCGATCACAGCTCGCACGTTTACCGAGACCGGGCACTTGTCGACGCAGCCGGGCTTGGGACACTCAATGCAGCGCAGCGATTCCTGGCGCGCCTGCTCGGCGGGAAAGCCGAGGTTCACTTCGCAGAAATTGTGGGCCCGCACCTGGGCGTCCTGTTCGGGCACGCGCTGCCGCGGCAGCTTGATGCGTTCCTTGTTGGGCAGCGGATTATTGCTGGGGACCTTGTCAGTCATGGCTCACCTCGACCGGCTCCAATGCGCAGGCGTGCGCTCGATTGCTCTCGCGAAGCTTCTTCAGCTCCGCTTCCGGATCGGCCTGCAAGCGTTCGATGCTGGCACGCTCCTGTTCGCGATACATGTTGTTGCGCTGCGTCAGGACCTCAAAGTTGACCTGGGTAGCATCGAAGTCGGGGCCGTCCACGCAGGCGAATTGGCTGCTGTTGTTCACCAGCACGCGACAGCCGCCGCACATTCCGGTTCCGTCCACCATGATCGAATTCAAACTGACGATGGTCTTGATCTGCTTGGGGCCGGTGAGGTTCGCCACAGCTCGCATCATCGGCACCGGACCGATGGCCAGCACATAATTCACGCCTCCGGCGTCCACCAGCTCCTTCAGCTTGTCGGTGACCAGACCTTTCTGGCCATAACTGCCGTCGTCGGTGACGACGTAGGTTTCGTCGCTGACGGCACGAACCTCGTCTTCCAGCACCAGCAGGTCTTTGCTGCGCGCGCCAACGATGGAAATGACCTTGTTGCCTGCCCGCTTGAGCTCCCGAGCGGTGGGGTAGGCCATGGCCGTTCCCACGCTGCCGCTCACCACGACTGTGGTCCCAAACTTCTCGATTTCAGAGGGCCTGCCGAGCGGACCAACCACATCGAGGATGGAGTCGCCGGCCTCCAGCATGCTGAGCAGCATGGTGGTCTTGCCGATGGCTTGCACCACGATGGTAACTGTGCCGGCTTTGGGGTCGGCGTCGGCGATGGTCAGCGGGATGCGTTCTCCGCACTCATCCAGCCGCACAATGACAAACTGCCCCGGCCGCTGCTTGCGCGCGATACGGGGAGCCTTGATCACAAATAGCTTGATACCTCGCGCCAGCGGGCGCGTTTCTACGATCTCAAACACAGTACCCTCCGCCTTTGATTCTGCTGGGGTACGCACACTCAGTCTGTGGCATACGTCACAGACCCGGCGGACATAGCGCACAACGGCGGAAAAAGCCCGTCCGGCAGGCATTTCGGCCATAATGTAGTCGTCTTGTCGTCCACCTTGGCTGGGCCTTCCGCGGCCTTGGGCGCTGCTGGCGGACGAACTTTGGCGAGATGTCCTGCATCTTAAGGCAGTGTTGTCGATCAGGAAGCCATGCCAGTCGGCTTCCAAAGTGCACGCCCGTTGATTACAAATCTGTTAGATTGGCATACTTTTGCTGCTGACGTGAATCCAAACATGAGCCAGGTTTGTCCACTTGAATTACGCAATCAGGGCACTGGGGTGCATGATCCGATGAGCGTATCTACAAAGTTCCGATCTTGTCCGACGCAGCAACGGAAATCAATTCTGGTGGCGATGATTGCTATCGCTTGGTTAACGCCGACATGGTCGATGGCGCAGTCAGAGGTAAACCCATCCGACTCGACTGCAACAGGGCTGGCTCCGGCGAACCAGGCGCCCCTACCCGATGCCCCCTCTGCCGCAAAAGAGTCCCAGCCGAGATCATTCGGGAAATCGTTGGGAACTGCGGTCAAGACGATTGGCGAGGACGAACTCCATATCGTCAAGTCCCCGTTTTCGGTAAGCGCTCTCAAATGGGATGCGCTCGCCATCGGGGCCACCGGGGTCCTGATTGCGAACGACGAAAGCGTGCTGCACCAGGTTCCCGCAAGCTGGCACAACACCAGCATCAATATCTCTAATGCCGGCGTATACGGTCTGGGCGCGGCAGCCGGAGGCATTTTCATCACGGGATTGGTCACTCACAACGAGCACGCTACCGACACGGGGATACGCAGCGCGGAGGCCAGCGTCGACAGCGTCATCCTGTATGCCGCACTGAAAGCGGTCCTGGCGCGGCAACGGCCCTACACCGGCGCGGGCGAAGGAAAATTCTTCTCCGGCAATTGGACGAGCGGCTCCTTCCCTTCGGGACACGCAACTTTCGCTTGGACGCTCGCCTCGGTCATGGCGCACGAGTACCCGAACTGGCCCATGCGTCTGCTGATGTACGGAGCGGCAACGGCGGTCAGCACAACCCGTGTGACCGGTGGAGTGCACTTCCCTGCCGATGTCTTTTCGGGGTCAGTAATCGGATATGGCGTGGGAACCTACGTGGCGCATAAGGACCGGCAAAAAGCTCCATCGCCACATTCGCAGAACCGGATCAAGCGCGCGCAGAATGCGATCCTGGAGCACGTGGCCATTCAGTAGTGCCTAGACAACGAAGTACTTCGCCGCAGGGTGATGCACGACAATCGCTGAGGTGCTCTGCTCCGGATCAAGCAGGAACCCAGTGGTCAGATGCACACCGATGTTTTCGTCGGGATGCAGCAGTGCGAACAGCTTAGTTTGATCTTCCAGATTGGGGCACGCGGGATACCCAAACGAGTAGCGCGAGCCGCGATACTTTTGATGGAATAGATCGCGAATGTGCGGCGAGTCGTCGCCCGCAATGCCCAACTCCTCGCGAATTTGCTTGTGCGACAGCTCGGCCAGCGCTTCCGCCGACTCCACGCTGAGTCCGTGCAGGTAAAGATACTTGGTATACTCGCCGCCCTCGAACAGCTTCTGGGTCTCGCGCGAAGCGATGGCGCCGATGGTCACACACGACATGGCAAGAACATCCATGCGCCCGCTGCTCTTGGGCAACAGAAAGTCGGAGATGGATAACTGCCGGCCTTCGCGTTGGCGCGGGAAGGTGAAGCGTAGCGTCTCGGGCGGGATTGCATCGCCCTGCTTCCACGCCTCGGGCAGGTTGTACACGATGACATCGTTGCCCTCGCCCTGCGCACCGAAGTATCCGTACACAACTTTCGGCTCGAACCAGCCGGCCGCGATCACTTCCTCTTGCAGGTCTTTCAGGACCGGACGGTACTTGGTCTCTACCAGCCGTCCGTAGTCCTCCTGCGCCGCCGTCTTCAACTGCCACTGGTTCTTGAACAGCGCAGTCTCGTTGATGTACTGGAAGATTTCGCGCAGATCGAAGTCCGCAGGCTTCAGTACGCGAATGCCCCAGAACGGCGGCTGGGGAATATTCGGCGCAGGCGCAATCTCGATGCTGGGCGCGGTGGGGGCATCGCCATCGCCCCCAGCGACCGCCGCCCGGGCAAACTCTTTCACCACCTTACCCTCGGCGATGCGCTTCTCGCGCGCTCCGTTGGGCGAGGCGAGGTCCTCCATGATGTGCAGCCCGGCGAAGGCGTCATCGGCGTAGAAGATGCCGCCGTTGTATTCGCGCCGCAAATCGTCTTCCACGTACTTGCGGGTCAGCGCGGCGCCGCCGCAGATCACCGGGAAATCCAGCTTCTGGTGATGCAGGTCCTGCACCACATACTTCATCTCCAGCGTGGACTTGACCAGCAAGCCGCTCAGCCCGATGGCGTCAGCTTTCTCCGCCAGCGCGGACTTGATAATCGCGTCCGACGGCTGCTTGATGCCCAGGTTCACCACCCGATAGCCGTTGTTGGTGAGGATGATGTCCACCAGGTTCTTACCGATGTCGTGGACGTCGCCCTT
>PLYW01000386.1 GCA_003151875.1 Acidobacteriaceae bacterium | reverse complement strand
GTCAAATCCATTGCGGCCGCCGACTTTCTCGGCAGGCCGATAAGCTAACCGCCGCATTTCCCAATCTTGCTGACCCGCGTGTAAACTTAAGTGTCTGTCCTTCGAGCCGCGCGTTTCTAGCGGGGTCGCAACACGCGCAGCAGTCGCGGCGTGATGGGGCGCTCTTCCGGCCGGCGGCTCTCCCAGAAATGAGGAGTTACACGAATGGCGATTCCAGCCACACAAATGCGTCCCGGCATGGTCATCAAGCACAACAACGACTTGCACTCGGTGTTCAGCGTGGAACACCGCACCCCGGGAAATCTGCGCGCTTTCATCCAGGCCAAACTGCGTAATCTGCGTACGGGCGCCATGTTCGAGCACCGCTTCCGCTCCGGCGATGCCATCGATAGGATCACCGTCGACGAAGTGCAGATGGAGTTCCTGTACTCCGACGGCGACGATTACCACTTCATGAACACCGAGAACTATGANNTGAAGTCGGCGACCGCCAGCAGTGTCACCAAGGCGGCGAAAACCGAGACGGGACTTGTGGTGCAGGTGCCGCCGTTCATCAATGAAGGCGAAAAGATCCGCGTGGACACCTCGGAAGGCGCCTACCTCTCACGGGCGTAGCTGCGAAGCCGAGACTTCCAATCCCCGGTAGTGGGTCGATTTAGAATCGTGCCCGCTCGCGGAGGAGCGCTAAATGAAGCGCAAGGCATATCTGACAGTGGTGGCGATCGCTTTCCTCCTGGGGATATTGCATTCAACTCTTGCGTTTGTCCTTTTTAAAAGATTGAACGCCAACGCGCTATGGTTTTTGGGTACCGGGCTGGCCCTGTTGTTCTACGGCGTCCTCAACCTGATTCACGCAAGGCACAGAGAAGAACAAGACATACGCCTCATCGTGCGCGTTACGAACGTGTTGATGCTCCTGTTCATTGCACTGGCGGTCGCGGCCCTCGGGGTGAAGGGGAATCCCCAAGTGGTGGTGTTAGTTGCGACGGGTATTCTAATGCTCGGACTGTCGTTTTCAAATTGACCCAGTACCAAATCCCCACTCGTCTTGCATCCGGCATGAAAGTCTGCCACAATCTTACTGAGCGTCTTACCAATGAGCCAAACCACAAAGTTATCAACCAAAGGGCAAGTCGTAGTTCCCAAGTCTCTTCGGGTGGCACACCGCTGGAAACCTGGCACCGAGTTCATCGTGCGGGAGCGGGACGGAGGCATTCTGCTCACTCCGAAATCTGCCACTGGATCACGCACTTGGGCCAGCCTGATTGGGTGCGCTGGCTACAGCGGTCCGCGTAAAAGCCTGAAGCAGATGGATGAAGCGGTTGCGGCCGAGGCGCGCCGGCACAAATGACCGCCGTCGATACTAATGTTCTGGTACGTATCGTGGTGAATGACGATCCGGCCCAGTCGGCGCGTGCTGCTGAATTTCTACGCCAGCAGGATCGCGTCTTCCTGGCCAAAACGGTCCTGCTCGAAGTTGAGTGGGTACTTCGGAGCGCTTACCGCCTCGGGCGGCGCGAAATCCTTGCCATCCTTCGCGGTATCCTCGCTATGGGAAGCGTCGAAGTGGAAGATGAGGCGGCAGTTGTCCAAGCCATGCGGTGGTTTGAGGAGGGGATGGATTTTGCCGACAGCTTGCACCTGGCATCAGCCGGGACACAGCACTTCGCAACTTTCGACGCCGCCCTGCAAAGAAGGGCCCGGCGTATCGGCATCGGCAAGATTGCGCTTCTTTGATCGGATTGGTAGTCTCATCTTGGTAGTCTCATTCCTGGGTTCGTAGGCTACGGCAATTTAGGAGAGAGCTATGAAACGATTATTGTCTGTTGTACTGTGTTTATGCTTTGTGCTTCCTGCTTTCGCTCAGCAGAAGGAAGCGGACAGGCTGCACGATTCTTACTCGGTCTTGAAGGCGGTCGTCGGCATGCCCGATAAGGGTATCCCGCGCGATTTGCTGAACAAGGCGGACTGCGTAATTGTTGTACCTTCGGTGAAGAAGGCAGCCTTCATAGTGGGCGCCAGCTATGGCCGCGGGGTCATGACCTGTCGCTCGGGCCCGGAATTTCGCGGTCCATGGAGCGCTCCGGCGTTCTACGCCATCGAGGGCGGCAGCTTTGGCTTGCAGATCGGAGGCCAGGCCACCGACTTCGTGCTGTTGGTGATGAATGAGAAGGGCGCGAAATCTGTAATGACCAGCAAAGTAAAGCTTGGCGGCGACGCTTCGGTGGCCGCTGGCCCGGTAGGTCGTGCAACTTCCGCTGAGACCGACATCGTCATGAACGCTGAGATTCTGTCGTGGTCGCGCAATAAAGGACTTTTTGCCGGAATTTCGCTGGCAGGTTCAACTCTGCGTTCCGACGACGATGCCAACAAGAACCTCTACGGAAAAGATCTGAACGCCAAACAGATCATCCTGGAGAAAGCGGTCAAGACGCCCCCCGCCGGCAAGTCGTTGGTCAACTTGCTCAACAAGATGTCACCCAAGCACATGTAAGAACTGGATAGTTGGGTTTATTGGTCGACACGCGGTTCTGGACATCCCAGGGCCGCGTTTCTTTTAGCCGGAAGAACTTTCAAACCGGCATGGTCGCTCCGAAACCAATTACAATCGCTGTTCGCAGCAAAGCGGACGGTTGCCGCCGCTAATCGACAGTTGTTGCTTACTAATTGCTAATTGCTTCCCGCTAATGGCTGACTTGCAAACCCGCCGCTACGTTATCTCCGGACGCGTCCAGGGCGTCGGCTTCCGCTGGTTCGTGGAAAGGGAAGCGGCGCAGATCGGCATCGCCGGATGGGTGCGCAACCGCGAAAACGGTGACGTTGAAGTGATGGCTACGGGCACGCGCGAGCAGCACAGTGCGTTGCGGACCCGTTTGCAGCAGGGCCCGCGCGCCGCGCGTGTGGACCATGTCAGCGAATCCCCCGCGCCGTTGTTGGAAGCGCAATCGTTTCGCATCGAAGGAGTGTGGTGATCCATGCAGCCGCCTAAGTCGCACAACTGCGACGACCTCAAGAAGCTCATTCGCGAAGTTCCCGACTTCCCCAAACCCGGCATCCTGTTCTACGACATCACCACGCTGCTCAAAGACAGGCTGGGCTTTGCCCGACTCATCGATGCCCTCACCGAGCATTACATCGACAAGCACATCGACCTGGTTCTGGGCATCGAGGCGCGCGGATTCATCTTTGGGCCGGCGCTGGCCTACCGCCTGAACGCGGGCTTCGTTCCGGTGCGCAAACCCAAGAAGCTGCCGGCTGACGTTTTGCAGTGGAAGTACGAACTGGAGTACGGCCACGACACCCTGGAGGTCCACAAGGATTCGGTCGAGCCGGGCCAGCGCATCGTCATTTGCGACGACCTGCTGGCCACCGGCGGCACCGCCAGGGCCACCGCCGCGATGGCGAAGTCGCTGGGCGCCGAAATCTGTGGCCTGGGATTTGTGGTCGAACTCGACGGCCTCAAAGGCCGCGACAAGCTCAAGGGCTACGACGTCTTTTCGCTGCTGCACTACTAAAGCAGTGGTTAGTGGATAGGGGTTAGTGGTTAGTATAGAGCCATAAGCTTTCGGCTCATTTCAGCATGTCGTAGTCTTCAAGCGGGAACACCAGTTTGATCAGATCATCCGGATCACCGACGATTTCGATGACGCCTTCCAGCCTGCCGATAAAGGAGTTCTTTTTCCCCTTTTTCGCCTGGCGCGGTGGCCCTATCTCTACGAATGGTTCCCCTCGCTTAGTTACCAGCAGCGGTTGGCCAGTTTTGGCTACTTCGGCCATCGCTTCCAGGCATTTGGCTTTGAACTCGCCCGCGGCCATCTGCTTCATGCCGTTACGCGGGGTCACGGGTCACGCTGACCGCGGATTTTCTCTTGATGGTTGTATTGGACCGCATATGGTCACCTCCAGATGACCATGGTCATTTTGACATGGTCATATCGCTTCTAACCGATTACGACTCTCCGCCCCTCGATCCTGTACTTCCCTTCCAGCACCATGCGGATTGCCTCGCTGTAGGCGATGTGTTCCTGCTCCAAAATGCGCGCCGCCAGTGTGTGCTCGTCATCGCTGTCGAGCACCGGCACGACCTTCTGCACCAGGATGGCGCCGTGGTCGAGGTCCGCGTCCACGAAGTGTACCGTGCAACCCGAGACCTTCACACCGTAGTCGAAAGCCTGCTTTTGCGCCTCCAGTCCGGGAAACGCCGGCAGCAGCGCCGGATGAATGTTGAGGATGCGGTTGGGAAACTGTTGCACGAACCACGGTGACAGCAGACGCATGTATCCCGCGAGACAAACCAGATCGATTCGGTGTTCGAGCAGCGCGGCCACCACCTCGCGGTCGT
>PLYW01000259.1 GCA_003151875.1 Acidobacteriaceae bacterium | reverse complement strand
ATTCGGTCGGCGCGGGCGATGCCTTTGCTGCGGCTTTGCTCCACGGCCTGGACCGGGGGTGGGACACACGCCGCCTGGGCTGCTTCGCCAATGCTGTGGGGGCGCTGGTCGCAAGCCGCCCCGGAGCGACGCCTGACTGGGACATCGAAGATTGCCGGGCGATGCTGGGCGAGCGGTTCGACATGCACGGAACGTAACCCTGCGGACGAACAACATGGCGCGATTAGCGCCCTGCTTGCGATATTCGTGCGCAAAACGCCGTCAAAGGACTATCATCTGCGCGTCGGGGGGTGATTATTAGATGGCCGACTGGATGGATGAGTTAGTCAAGCGGACGAAAGAGAAATTTGGGCCACAACAGCTCGAGGACGAGAAGTTTCTCCGCGAAGAGAGGCTAAAGCGCGAACTCGGACTTCGGTTCTATCACGAGTTGCGCGCCTGGCTGCGTCGAGTCGAGAGAGACTTCAACGCCAAGTACGGGGCGTCGGTTCTAATTGTTACGGAAGCTGGTCAGGGGATATCGATAATGGGAACCTTGACGCGAAACCAGAGTCGGGTGGTTAGCCTTTCCTACAACGATAGGCTTCAGCAGTTTGTGTGGGACACGGGCACGGCTACCACCCACCCCATGGTCCAATTAAAGTTGTCGGGAGACAGAATGGTGGCGCAGGGCGGGACCCAAGACTGGACAGTGGAGGAATTTGGTCAGGAAATCATTGATGGCGTACTCTCGTGATGCTGGGCGAGCGGTTCGACATGCAAGGAACCTAACCCTTCGGACGACTGACTCAAGTGCGACCCGGCGGCATGAACATGTAAGCCAGTTGGCTGGTGATGGCACCCCGCGCTGTAGCCAAGTCAGTCATTGCCTTGTTCGTTGCCGCTATGACTTCCGCGTTGTGCGGGTCTCCTGGCTTGTAATCCTTGGCGAAAAATTGTGCTCTTAGCAGATCCAATTGGCGCGCCGCCTCCAGCAAGTTGTTCTTATAGGCGTAATGCAATTCTTCGATTGCGCTCTTGCTGCCCGACGGCAGTTCGAGAAGTTTGCTCTGCACAGCCAGGTCGTTGTCCCACCACCAGCCATGTTGGTCGAACTCGAAGTACAGTTTCGCAAAGGAGCTTTTAAGTTCTGCCTGGGCGGTTTTGTAGCTCTTCGGATCGGACACCGCTTCTTTGTTGAAGATCTTGAAGGCCGTCTGGATCGAGTTGAGTTGTTCGTCGTCGATCAAACCCTGTTTCAGGATGTCGCATGCTTTATTGACTCGCTGTTCTTGCAGCAGGCGCTTATGCGCCGACTTCTCGCTGATCCAGGGTACCAACAAATAGGACAAAATGGCGCCTACCAGCAGGACCGTCAAGGGATGTTTCCACACAGAAAAGTACCATTTGCTGTCCTGATCACTCTGAACCTTGTTCATGGCGCCATACTCCGAAGGAAATTACCTACAGTCGGTCCACGCCGGTCTGCTTCCGCCATTAGGATCAGCCATTCGCGCTACTGCGCGTGCTGTTGCGTGAGCAGCACCACGTCGTCATTGGACCGCCCGCGCGCGATCGCCAGCTTCTTGTTCTTCCAATCGTAGTCGAACCCATAAATCAGCAGATCGTCGAAGTTGGTAGCCAGGGAGGCGGACTCGACGCCGATAGGCTGTGCGACCAGATTGGAGACCCCTTTATTGGTGACGCCATAGTAGAGGGACTGTCCGTCGGCGGAATAACGGAAGGGGGTGGAGATAAAGGGACTGGGCGCGAAGGTCTTCACCGGCAATCCTCCCTGCGACGGGATAATTTCAATCCTGGCTTTGGTCTTGACGCCGGTGCCGAAAGCGGTAAGCGCGGCGATTTGTTTTCCATCCGGAGAGATGGCAGCAAAGCTGACGAACTTGTCGCTTAATGGTTTGGCTTCCCCGCCCGTAAGCGGCATTTCCATTAGCACCTGCTTGCCCTTTTGCAGGCTGGTGTAGACGAAGTATTTGCTGTCGGGCGAGCAAACCGCGTTCTGGTCCACTTTTCCGTTGGTGAGTACGGTTGCACTGCCACTCTGGAGGTCAAGACGCCAGATGTTGATGCCCTTGGTCTGTTTGTTGGCCATGAAGAAGAGCGCGTGTGCACCGTCGGGGCAAACTGAGAGGCCGCCCATCGGCAGGCGTTCCTTGTAGATCACGTTGCGGTTGCTGCCATCGGCATTCATCAGCGCAATGTGGCTGTCGTAGTCCATGGCCAGCAAGCGTCCGTCCGGCAGCCAGCCAACGGCGATGTCGCCGTGGTTGTCCACCTCGGTTGCATTGGATCCGGAACTCGTGTCCGAACTTAGCGTGTACACCCCGGCCACGGGTGTGACTTGAACGGCAACCAGTTGTTCTCCGTCCCGGGTTACGCCCAGCGTGGAATTGCTGTAAACATTGAGATCGTTGGTAATGCGATGGAGCTTTTGTCCGGCAAGAGAAATCGCTCCAATCTGTCCATTCCAGTCGCTGGAAATGTCATGAAAGATAAGTACCAAGTGGCGCCCGTCCGGCATCCAGGTGGGCTTTTGCAGGAGGGCTGTTCCCGCATATACGGTCTTCTCTTTTCCGTTCGCCGGATTGAGCACCACGATTCTGCCGAGGTCTTGACTGCCCGGGTCGAGCACCGCAGCAGCAATCGACTTGCCATCGATCGACCAGGCAGGATCGGAGTAGCCGGGCAGCGGAAGCGAGGCGAGAACGCGCTCGCCGCTGCCGTCGATATGGGCAACGATGAGCTTGGAATTCGCTTCCGAAGAACTGTCTCGCAGGTAGACCATCTGCTGGCCGTCAGGTGAGAAGCTGACCGCGCTGTCCACATCTTCGACCAGCTTGCGCGGCGTGCCCCCGAGCACCGGAATCTGGTAAAGAAAACCTACGCCTGGTTTGTCCGGCTCTCTCTGCACGAAGTACAAAAAGTCGCCGTTCGGGGTGAAGGTGAGTCCGGAATAACTGACCTCGGTCGCGGGCATGATCTGGGTGTTACTGCCGGTGGCGATGTGCCGCATCCAGAGGCTCCGCTGGCCGTGTCCCTCGTCCGTCACATTCACTACATACTTGCCGTCCGGGGAGACNNTAGAAGCCGTACAATCCAGCGGCGATCATGGCCAGGCTGAGAACCAGGATGAGGCCGGCGCCGCTCTTGTGACGTCGTGCCGCATCGAGAATGACCGCGCTACTGCTGGATGGCATAGCCGGACTGCTGCCGCGCGCGGCGGGATAGGATACCGGCGCGGTCGCGATTCCTGTCGAAGACTGTCCGGAACTGTCCCGTTTCAGCCGCCTCAGGTCGCTGCGTATTTCAGCCGCGCTCTGATAGCGCAGTTCCACATCTTTCTCCAGTGCCTTGGAGACAATTTCCTCCAACTTGAACGGCACCGCTGGATTCAATTCGATGGGCGGTCTCGGGTTGCGGTCGAGAATGCCCTGGAAAACAACTGCGGAAGTGTTGCCTTCGAACGGGATCCTCCCGGTAGCCATTTCGTAGAAGATGGAGCCCAGGGAGAACAGGTCGCTGCGTCCGTCGAGCTCTTCCCCGCGGGCCTGCTCCGGAGACATGTAGGCGATGGTGCCCACCGCGGTGCCGGGCAGCGTCAGGTGCGCCGGAGCGACCGTCGCCGCCTCGCCAGCCACGGTCTCCACCACCGCACGTCGGTCATAGGTCAGCTTTGCCAGCCCGAAGTCCAGGACCTTCGCCTGTCCCCGCGTCGTGAGGAAGATGTTGGCGGGCTTCAAGTCGCGATGCACAATGCCTTTGCTGTGGGCCACATCGAGAGCGTCGGTAATCTGAATGCCGATGTCAATGATCTTGTCCACCAGCAGCGGGTGGCCGTTGATCCGCTCATTCAGACTCTGGCCTTCCAGCAACTCCATGGCGATGAAGTGCTGCCCATCGCATTCCTCGATGGCATAGATGGTGCAGATGTTGGGATGGTTCAAGGCCGAGGCGGCACGCGCCTCCTGTTGGAAACGCTGCAGTGCGTTCCTGTCCTGCTCAATGTCCTTGGAGAGAAACTTCAGCGCTACACGGCGGGCGAGCCGGGTGTCTTCCGCCTCGTACACCACGCCCATACCGCCGGCGCCCAACTTTCCCACGACTCGGTAATGCAGGATGCTCTTCCCGACCAGCGTGTCCAAGGCTAGACTCTCCGGATAACTCGACTGTATTGCGCCGTGCGAGCCGCCGTCAAGGATGGGAGGCAGCTTAGTTGTGGCGAGCCAGTAGGACGGGTAGTGCGGCGCTTCAGCGCCGCGTTCACCGCGAGCCAAAGAACTGCGTCAGGCGTTGCTGTCATCGCGATGACAGCAACGCCTGACGCTCCAGATTGTGCTCCCAGGACGCGGGCCTGGCCCGCACTACCCGTACAAGTGGCTACACCAGTTCTGGAAACCTCTAGCCCGTCGAAGCCACAAAGGCGGCCCAAAACTGCACATCTGTCACAAGGGTAATGTGACGGCTGTGCTTGCGCGCTGCGCCAGCCCGATTAAACTGGGGCTACACGAGGGTCAACCGACCGCAAGGAGGTAGCCCGAATGGTCCAAGCTCTTCTCGAGCAAGCGCGAGCAACCTCGCGGAATCTACCGATACAAGCAAAGCGAAGGAAAGCGGGCGTCGTCGGCCCCTTGCACTAAGTTGCATCAACCCTGTCTTTGCGGGCCGAGGGCCCGCGGAATGTCGCGAGGAGTTCAATATGCATCTCACCAAAGTCAAAGCCTTCCTCGACGGCCATGAAGTGAAATACGTTGTCATGTCTCACTCCAAGGCTTATACCGCCCAGGGTATTGCCGCGGTGGCGCATATCTCGGGCAAATTTCTGGCCAAGACCGTGATCGTGAAACTCGATGGCGCCCTCGCCATGGCGGTGCTGCCGGCGTCCTACCAGGTGGACCTGACGGCCCTGAAGAAAGAGGTCGGGGTTCAGGACGCGGAACTGGCCAGCGAACGCGAGTTCAAACAGCATTTTCCCGACTGTGAGACCGGCGCCATGCCTCCGTTCGGCAACTTATACGGCATCCCGGTGTACGTCGATGAGACCCTGACGGAAGACGATGAGATCGCCTTCAATGCGGGCTCGCATTATGAGTTGATCAGGATGGCGTACACCGATTTCGATAGGTTGGTGCGGCCTGAGGTGATGAGCTTTTCGTCCGCACGGACAGCCCATCTCGTGATGGTTTAAATGGCCTTGATCGAGCGGAGCGGGACAAATCCAAGCCTCGCCCGCAGGTGTTGGCGATGCTGTTCCGCTCCGCCGATCAGCTAACCTCTCCTCGGAAGGATTGCAGTCGGTCGCAACAACAACAAAGCCCGCTCACGCGGGCTTAGCTGATGATCTGGGCTCCGAGGCTAACGCTTTACCGATTGCGGTTCCGGCGTATCGCTCTGCTGCGCCGTCAGCCTGGCGTTATTGCGCTGCGCGATGATCCGCTTGGCGTTGTCGGCCAACTGCTTGGCCTGGGGAAGCAGGTCCAGCGCCTTGGCCACAGCCGGGTCGCTTTCGGCATGCGCCTTCATGCCTTCCTGCTGACCAAACTCGTTAATAAACAGTTCGGCCTTGATACTGGATTTGATCCAATCGCCATTCTCGGCCAAGTCCGCCTCGGTGAACGGGGTCTTCTGTTCATCCAGGAACTTGCGGAACTCCTGCATCACCGTCTCGTCAACTGCAAATTGCTTGTCGACTTTGTGGTTGATGACGTAGTGCTTGGCGAAGTTGAAAAACGTATATTTCTCCAGCAGCGTGTCCTGGAACTTGTCGGTTTTGGCCGGCGGGATCTTCACGTCGGGCGTGATGCCGCCGCCGCCGTACACGGTGCGGCCACTGTCGGTCATCTTGACTTCGTGGTTGGCGTTGTTGGCATCGTTGTTGCGATCGTTATAGTAGTAGTCGTAAAGCGAGATGCTGCTGTAATCGCGCTGGATCAGGCGGCCGCTGGGGGTGTAATACTTCGCTGTGGTCAGCGCCAGTCCGGTGTTCTCCGACAGCGGATACACGGTCTGCACCAAACCTTTGCCGAAGGTGGTCTCACCGGCGACCAGTCCCCGATCGTGGTCTTGAATCGCGCCCGCGACGATCTCCGCTGCGGAAGCCGTTCCGCGGTTCACCAGCACCACCAACGGATAATCCTTGCCTCCATTGCCGTGACTGGCTTTGTAAACCTTCTCTGCGGAAGCGCGCCCGTGATGCGAAACGATGACCTGTCCCTTCTTCAGGAACTGGTCGGCCACGCCCACACCTTCGCTCAACAGTCCGCCGGGATTCTGGCGCAGGTCGAGGATGAGCCCGTGAATGTCGCCCAGTTCATCCAGCGCGTCGCGCACTTCTTTTTCCGTGGTTTCCTGAAATCCCGAGACGTGGATGTAGCCGATACCCGGACGGATCAAAAAATGCACGTCCACGCTGTAGCGGGGGATCTCATCGCGCACCACGGTAAAGTCAAGTGGCTTGTCGGAACCTTCGCGCAGCATCGTAATCTTGACCGCGGTGCCCTTGGGCCCTTTCAGCAACTCGGCAACATCGCTGGTAGTCATGTTGTCGGTAGGCCGGCCATCCACCGCGATAATCACATCGCCCGGCCGGATACCGGCTTTATAGGCCGGCGCGCCGGTGAAAGGGGCGATCACGATGACTTTGTTGTTGCGGGGACCGACCTGCATGCCCACACCGTAGTACTTGCCGCGCTGCTCCTCGCGCAAAGCCGCATAGGCTTTGGGATCGAAAAAGTTTGAGTGCGGATCGAGCACGCGCAACATGCCGGGAATCGCCCCGTTGTAGATCGCCTTATCGGGGCTGACCGGTTCGGCATAGTTCTGCTGCACGACTTCGTAAACCTGGGTGAAGCTGCGCAGGCTGTCGCGGATGTCGCCGTCGCCGGAAGGAGCGGCCGAAGCGAGGCGCTGGCCAAAAACCACGCCTACACAACCGCAAGCCAGAATGATGCTGAGGATGAGAACAGCGGAGCGACGCGAACTACTTGCCATGTTTGTTCCTTCGGCTGGCCGGGGATGAATCTTCAAGGTATGCGCACCGGAGCAAGACTTTCAGGCAGTATACCATGCACTTTAGCTCACCCCGAGCTGCCAGATCAGCCGCTAGTTTGGATGCTGGTTCCCCAAGAAGGGTGCGAAACCCGTTTACTCCCCACCTCCGTAACAGACGGTAGAACCGGGAGATGGTGAGCAGGGCAGCAGCCCGGCTGTGTAAGTAATGTCCCATCTGGAGGGCGGCCCCAAAATGCCTACGAGCATTTTCGATTCTTCCATTTGAGTGTGGCGGCAACTTCATCCACCGTACTTCCGTCCTTATCAGCCGTAGCACCGTAAATCTGGATCGACACATTTTGGAAGTCTATGTGCGTTGTGAGACCGCCACCACTTTGTGTGATTAGATCCCGTGCGAAGTCCTTGGACCGTTGCCCTCTCTCATCTGCTGGCACGAGCTCGTCGAAAATTTGATCGATCTCCTTCCGCGACAAGCTGGAGTCCAGCCTGATTATTTCGGGTGAGTAATGCAGTTTCTCCAGCCCGATCTCGCAAACTTGTCCGTCAGATGAATAGCTCGGCATCATCAGAACGCCTGGTCGGATTTCGTAGGATTCAACCGCCTTATACTTTGCAAATCTTTCGTGGACAGGGTTCGCAGAGGCCAGCAGAAGCAGGGTAGCGAAAGCCAAGCCAATCAGTTTTGCCATGTCACTTCCTCCTGACGAACACGTATTGCAAGAATGCCAAATGCTACTGTGGTGAAAAACGAGCCCCGCATTTATGATGATCCCATGAATCTTGGCATGCCAGAGATGATCTTCATTTTTCTGCTGGCACTGGTGGTGGTCGGCCCCAAGCGCTTGCCCGGGTTGGCGCGCCAGTTGGGAAAATGGGCTGCCGAGTTCAAACGCGCCAGCAACGAGTTCAAGAACCAACTCGAAACCGAGATGATGAACATTGAGCTGGATGAGCGCGCCCGGAAGCAACCCGAAGCGGCAAAGGCGTTACCGCCGGAGAAGCCGTGGGAGCCGGCCATCCTGCCTCCGGTTGGGGTTGTTAGCCGCAGCAGCGCCGATGCGATCCCTGAACCCGACGCTGATGCCGCACCCCCGGAACTCCCGGCTGCGAAATCGATGAACCAGCCTCCCACACCTGTCAGGTCCACTCCCGATGCCTAGCCCCGTTGTGGAAACAGCGCAGAAGCGCGCTTCCGAGGAAATGACCGGCATGAGCTTCCTGGAGCACCTGGAGGAGTTGCGCCGGCGCATCATCTACAGTTTTCTTTATATCGCTGGTGGATTCGGGGTGTGCTGGTGGTTCCATGAGCAGATCTTCGCCATCATGCAGAAGCCCATCGTGACCGCCTTGGCCAATCACAAGATGGACACGCAACTGGTTTACCTGAATCCCACCGATCCCTTCAACATGTACTTGAAGATTTCATTCCTGGCGGGAATCTTCGTGGCCTCGCCGTTCGTGCTTTACCAAGTGTGGGCATTCATCGCGCCGGGCCTTTACCGCAACGAACGCCGCTACGTGTTGCCCTTCATGTTCAGCACCGTGGGACTGTTTCTGGCGGGCGGCTTCTTTGGCTACAAAATGGTCTATCCGGCGGCCCTGGATTTCCTGATTGGCTGGAGCATCCAGTTCAAGCCGATGATCACCGTTGGCGAATACACCGACCTGTTCCTGACCATCATTGCCGGACTCGGTCTGGTGTTTGAGATGCCGATCCTGGTGTTCTTTCTCGCGCTGATGGGCATCCTGACCGCAGGCTGGATGTGGCGAAACTTCCGCTATTCCATCCTGGTGATCTTCATCATCGCCGCCATCATCACGCCGACCACCGACATCATGAACATGTGCATCTTCGCCGCGCCCATGATCGTGCTGTACCTGTTCAGCATCGCCATCGCGTGGTTCGTACACCCCACGCAGCGCAAGAAGAGAGCAGCGAAGGCGGGGGCGAGCAGTTAGCACTCAGCACTCAGCAACAACGATGTGAGTAGTCAGCGGCTGGTGGCCAGGTGTCAGCAAAACAAAACAAGCCGGTGCGCCCTTGCAAACGCTTTAGCTGAGTGCTGAATGCTGAATGCTTTTCAGTCCAGATCGAAGTCACGAATGGGCTTGCCAGTATCGGGCGTTTCCTTGGCACGCTTGAGCGCTTCCTGAAACTTCTTCTCCAGCAAGTCGCCCTGGTGTTTCTGCGCTTCCACGGACTGGCGAAAGATGGACTCCTTGCGGGTGTCCTGATCTTTCATGGCGCGGGCCGCCGACTCCAGGTCTTCGAAGGTTTTGGGAACAGCCTTGGGCGTGTGCGCAATCACGGCCTTGGTGTCGCTATCGATCTTCAGCAATGCACCGCAACAGGGACATGGAACTTCGAATTGGAGCGGCTTGGCCATGCACGAATAGTACCGCAGGCGCTGGAAACAAACCATAACCGGGCGGGAGACGGCATTCCCGCAAAGTGTCGAAATCTAGTCGCCGGGAATTGAACTCAAACTCTCAAAGATGTGACCGATGGCGTCGCAGGGAATCTAATGGTCTCATAGGCAGTTTCCCGGCGGCGGGGGGAGCCGTTCATGGCCTCGTCGTTTCTGGGAGTTCATCGATAGAAAGGAACTATTCATGGCACATGCAGTTGACGTTCTCACTTCTGAGAGGCCGGTACAGCGCCAGGGACGCACAAAAACGACCGGCTATGCGACCCATTCCTCTACTTCACCTCTTCAGCCATTTTCCTTCGAGCGTCGTGAACCCAGGCCGCAAGACGTACAGATCGACATCCTCTACTGCGGGGTTTGCCATTCCGACTTGCACACCGTGCGCAACGAATGGACCAACACCACTTACCCGGTCGTGCCCGGTCACGAAATTATCGGGCGCGTGGTCAAGACCGGCGCCCAGGTGCACAGATTCAAAGAAGGCGATCTCGCCGCGGTCGGCTGCATGGTGGACTCCGACCGCGTCTGCCCAAGCTGCCAGGCGGGACTGGAGCAGTACTGTGAGTCCGGACCGACCTTCACCTACAACAGCGAAGACAAGCATCTCGGCGGTATGACCTACGGCGGCTACTCCAAGACCATCGTGGTGGACGAAGCATTTGTGCTGCGCCCTCCCGCGAACCTGGACCCGGCGGGAACGGCGCCGCTGCTTTGCGCCGGCATTACGACTTACTCACCCATGCGGCACTGGAATGTCCGCAAGGGCCAGAAGGTCGGCATCGTGGGATTGGGCGGCCTCGGCCACATGGGAGTGAAGCTGGCCAACGCCTTCGGCGCGCACGTCGCGCTGTTCACTACCTCCGCTCACAAGACTGCGGACGGCAAGCGCCTGGGCGCGCATGAAGTGGTGGTCTCCAAAGATCCGGCGCAGATGGAGAAGCACGTCAACCGTTTCGACTTTATTCTCGACACGGTTTCCGCCCAGCACGACGTCAACGCCTATCTCAACCTGCTGAAGCGCGATGGAACGCTGGTGCTGGTGGGAGCGCCGGAAAAGCCGCTCGCACTGTCCGCATTCAGTATTATTCCTGCGCGCCGTCAGCTTTCCGGCTCGATGATCGGCGGTATTGCGGAGACGCAGGAGATGCTGGATTTCTGCGGCCAGCACAACATCACGTCCGACATCGAGATCATCCCGATCCAGAAGATCAACGAGGCCTACGAGCGCATGTTGCGCAGCGATGTGAAGTACCGCTTCGTGATCGATATGGCGTCGTTGAAGTAAGGGTTTGGCGCCCACCCTCTCGCCAAGGACCGGCGAGAAGGGTGGGGCACCCGTTGAAGTAAAGCAAAAAAGCACCCGTGCGACTTACACCACAAGCACCACAAGGGCGTTGATCAAAAGGCGCGTGGTTTCCTCCCTTTGCCTGGTACGCGGCTGGGAGGTGGCGTCGTCGCCTGTTGGCTTTCGCTGGCCGGCAGGGGCAACTGTTGCAGCTGCTGCCGAGTAATGTGGTCGAACGGCACCGTTTGCGCGAAGGTCGGCAGGTTGTGTGCGCGCACTTGCGTAACCGCCTCGAAACCTGAGGCGAGCTTGATCAGCGTGGGCTCGCTAAACGCCGTTCCGAAGAAGCTGACTCCCAGTGGGATACCGAATACCATGCCTGCCGGCACCTGTACGATCGGATATCCCGGCGGGGCTGCCAGGCTGGACGTGCCGTAGATGAAGTGATCGCCGTACAGCAAGTCGGTTGCCCAGGCGGGGTTGTCCGTGGCGCTGATCACCGCGTCAAGACGGAACGTGCTCAGCGCGAGATCAATGCCGTTCACGCCTTCGTTCTGGTCTTCGGCGAGCGCCTGGTTGTAGGTTACCCCACCAAACGCCGGCTGCGGATCGTCGGGTCCCGGCAACAGCGCGTTGCAGAATTCGAAGAGGTCCTGGTTAAAGTACGGTATCTCCTCGTCCGAGTGGGCATTGTTGAACGCGATAGCGTCGGTTAAAGTCCCATGCGCCACGGGAACTCCCACGCGCGTCGCGAAGTAAGACTGAACGTCGTTGCGAAAATCGAAACACAGCACCAGTGTCTCGTTGTTGGCTGGAGGGAACACGAAACCCGCCGCGTCCAGGTCGATGATCGTGGCCCCCGCCGCTGTCATAGCGCTCACGGCATCCTCAAATGCAGCCAGCACGATAGGCGGCGTCGGCACGTCTGGGTCGAATCCGTTGAGCCCCACCCGGGTTATGCCTAGTCGCGCCCCCGACAGGCCGTGGGGGTTCAGGAATTGGGTGTAGTCGGTGGGAATATTCGTGGGGCGGGTGAACCTGCCTTGCCAACCCAGCGGAACCCCGCCGGTCGCCGGATCACGGCCATCATAAGGTCTTGCTCTGCACTACGCCGAGAGCGACGGCCACGTCCGCCACATATCGGCCATGCGGCCCAAAGGTGTCCTGGGTGTGGGAGATCGGTACGATACCAGCGCGGCTGGTTAGGCGTCGGCTTTAAGCCGACGACGCCGTTGGCATTGCCGGGACAAACGATGCTGCCATCCGTCTCCGTCCCAAACGACACCGCCGTGAAGTTCGACGACACTCCCGCCGCCGAGCCGGCGCTGGAGCCGCAGGGATTGCGCGCAATGCCATATGGATTGTTGGTTTGCCCACCAACCCCTGACCAGCCGCTAATCGATTCGAACGAGCGGAAGTTGGCCCACTCGGACAGGTTGGTCTTGCCGAGGATCACCGCGCCGCCGGCGCGGAGTTTGGCGGCTACCGTGGAGTCTTGCAGGGCAGGCGTGCCCACCAGCGCGAACGAGCCCGCGCTGGTCTGCATGTGGTCGTGCGTGTCCACGTTGGCCTTCAGCAGCACCGGTATTCCGTGCATGGGGCCCAGCACGTGGCCGTGCCTCCGCAATTGGTCGGCATAGCGCGCCATGGCTAGCGCGTCCGGATTCAACTCGATCACCGAGTTCACCCCCGGACCGCTCTGATCCATCGCGTTGATGCGGTCAATGTAGTACCTGGTCAATTGTTCTGAGGTGAGCGTGCCGTGCGCCATCTCGTACTCGAGTTGGGCTATGGTTTCTTCGTTGTGGTCCCTTCTATCGGGATTCGACGGGTTGGACTGCGGGGCGCCGCTCGCGGCAAACAGCGGCGACGTCAGCAGCGTTGCAACTAGGAGTGTGCGTAGGGCGAGAGAGATCATCTTCTTCCTCCTGAAAGGCTCAGTCGTGTACTGCCGAATGCGAACTGCTGGATACGAAGAGTGAGGAAGGGGCGCTCGGGAACGCAGATCAATTTGACGGCCGTGCCCCTCGCACAAGCGTGCATGGGTCAGGCGCCAAGGCCGTCGCAATTCTGCTACCCCGGCCTTTAGATAGTCAAGGAGTTGACAATTATTTTACATTTCGGCTACAGCCGCTGAAGTCAATCGAACCTGCTGTTGCTGAAACCCTACCGCAGCGCTTCCATGCACTCGTCCAGCACCGCACGCGAGGGGCGGGTGACGCTCTCGGGCAACGTCGCCAGCGGCTGATCCGTCATGTTGATCATGTCGATGAAGTTGGGCGCGGTGGTGTTCAGGTAGAGCACGCCGGTCAGCACTTCCTCGGCATCGTGCGCCTGCATGACGCGCTTCACGGCCTCGGTTTTGTTGGTGGGGTCGTAGTCCTCTTCCAGCTTGCGCAGATGGAGCGAGGAGCCATCGTGCATGGTGACGTTGAGGCAGGTGCCGGGATCGTAATCCACATCAATTTCGTTGAAGTGCGGGACAAAGTTCAAATCGTGCAACGGCTCTTCGTGGTCTTTGACGAACTTGTAGGACTTGGTCGAGCCTTCGTGATCATTGAAGGTGGTGCAAGGCGAGATCACGTCGAGCATGACGGTGCCGCGGTGGGCGAGCGCAGCTTTCAGCATGGTGTGCAACTGGCGCTTGTCGCCCGAGAACGACCGGCCCACGAAGGTTGCCCCCAGCATGATGGCCAGCGCGCAGGTGTCGATGGGCGGCAGATCGTTGATGACGCCGGTCTTCAGCTTGGAGCCCAGATCGGCGGTCGCCGAGAATTGCCCCTTGGTGAGCCCATAGACGCCGTTGTCTTCGATGATGTAGATCATCGGCAGATTGCGGCGCATCAGGTGCATGAACTGGCCGATGCCGATGGATGCGGTGTCGCCATCGCCGCTGACGCCCAGCGCGATGATCTTCGCATTCGCCAGCACCGCGCCGGTCGTGACCGACGGCATGCGGCCATGCACCGAGTTGAAGCTGTGCGAGCGGCCCATGAAGTACGCCGGGCTCTTCGACGAGCAGCCGATGCCCGACATCTTGACTACGCGCTCGGGCGCGATGCCCATCTCGTAGAAGGCGTCGATGATGCGTTCGGAGATGGCATTGTGACCGCATCCGGCGCACAACGTGGTCTTGCCGCCGCGATAATCGAGCACGGTGAGTCCGATGCGGTTTGTCTTAGGCTGTGGAGCGGCTGTGGTGGCCATTTACTTGCCCTCCTGCGTGATGATGTCGTCGGTGATGGAACGCGCGTCGATCGGCAATCCGTTGTAGTGACGAACGCTGCGCAGCTTGCCGATCTCTTCGATCGCGATGTCGAGCTTCAACAACTGCAGCATCTGCGCATCGCGGTTCTGATCGATCATGTAAATCCGCTTGTGCGCAGCCACGAAATCGTGCGTCTCGCTGGTGAAGGGATAAGCGCGCAAGCGCAGGTAGTCGGCCTTTACTCCGTATTCGCCTTGCAACTGATCGAGGGTCTCGACGACAGCGTGATGCGAGGTGCCGTACGCAATGATGCCGACTTCGTTGCCGTCGTTGCGCACCATCTCCGGCTTGGGAACCAGAGTGCGTGCGGTCTCGAACTTGTGCGCCAGACGGTCCATGTTGTTGGCGTAGTCGTCGGGCCGTTCGCTGTAACCCGAGGTCTCGTTGTGCCCGCTGCCGCGCGCGAACCACGCCGCCTGCGGATGGTCGGTGCCCGGCAAGGTGCGGTAGCCAATGCCGTCGCCGTCCACGTCCTTGTATCGTGCGAAACCACCCGCCCGTTGCAGCTCTTCCGCGGTCAGCACCTTGCCGCGGTTCTGCGGCTTGTCGGGATACTGAAACGGCTCCGACATCCAATTGTTCATCCCGAGATCGAGGTCGGACATGACGAACACCGGCGTTTGCAACTGCTCAGTGAGATCGAACGCGTCACTCGCCATGCTGAAGCACTCAGCCACGCTGCACGGCAACAACATGGGATGACGAGTGTCGCCGTGCGAGAGCTTGGCCACAAACTCAATGTCGCCCTGCGCGGTGCGCGTTGGCAGCCCGGTGGACGGACCCACGCGCTGGATGTCCCAGATCACGCCGGGAATCTCGACGTAGTAGCCCAAGCCGGCGAACTCCGCCATCAGCGAAATTCCCGGTCCGGCAGTGGCCGTCATGGAGCGGGCTCCCGCCCATCCGGCCCCGAGAACCATGCCGATGGCCGCCAGTTCGTCTTCTGCCTGGACGATGGCAAACGTGGCCTTGCCGTCGTCCCCTACTCGGTATTCCTTCATGTAATCGATGAGGGTTTCCACGAGCGACGAGGAAGGTGTGATCGGATACCATGTCACGACCGTGACGCCGGCGAACATGCAACCCAGGGCAGCCGCGGCGTTGCCGTCGATGATGATCATGCCCGCAGTTTTGTCCATGCGCTCGACCGTGAACGGATCGGCCTTGGTAAGCGAGGACGCGGCGTAATCGTAGCCCGCCTTGGCGGCGTTCCAGTTGAGGTCGGCGGCCTTGACCTTTTTCGCGAACTGCTTGCGCAGCGCTTTTTCCACTTCGGCCATGTCGAGCCTGAGCAGCTGCGCCATCACCCCGACGTAAATCATGTTCTTGACCAGCTTGCGCAGCTTCGACTCGGAGCAGACCGCGGCACAAATCTTGTCGTAGGGCACGGCGTAGAACGTCACATCGGAGCGCAGCTCGTTCAGCTTCAGCGGCTCGTCGTAGAGCACCGCGGCGCCCGATGCCAGCGACATGGTGTCTTCGCGCGCGGTCTCGGGATTCATCGCCACCAGGAAATCGATCTCCTTCTTGCGGGCGATGTAACCCTTCTTGCTGGCGCGAATGGTGTACCAGGTGGGCAGTCCGGCAATGTTCGAGGGGAACATGTTCTTGCCGGAGACGGGAATGCCCATCTGAAAAATGGTGCGCAGCAGAACGGTGTTGGCGCTCTGCGATCCCGAGCCGTTTACGGTTGCAACCTGGATGCTGAAGTCGTTGACGACAGGCTCGCGCACAGCGCCGGGCTCGGCGCCGTGTACTGCGAATTCGGTTGTGGCCATCAATACCCCTTACTACAGAAGGATGTTGCAGTGGGCGAACATTTCATTATAAGACAGCGCGCAAGCGGCGGGAAATGGGGCCCTGTTGTGATTCTCGCAGGTATAGGGGTCCTTCGCTCGCTACGCTCACTCAGGATGACAGACAGATGCCACACTCGCGTGTGCGCAACCTTGCTACGCCTGTGCATCCTCCACCTTGAAGAACTGCGCCATGTTGCGGAACTTCTTGTAGCGCGCGTCCAGCAGGGCGGGGATTGTCATTTTTTCCAGCTCCGACAAATTCTTTTCGAGGGCATCCGCCAGAAGTTTGGCCGCGGCATCGTAGTCGTGATGCGCGCCGCCGGCAGGCTCAGGAATGACCTCGTCGCAGAAACCCATCTCCAGATTGTCCTTGGCGGTAATGCGCAGGGCCTGAGCAGCGATGTCCTTCTTGTTGGAGTCGCGCCACATGATGGAGGCGCAGCCCTCGGGCGAGATGACCGAGTAGATGCTGTTTTCCAGCATCAGCACGCGATCAGCTACAGCAATGGCCAGCGCGCCGCCACTGCCGCCTTCGCCGGTTATCGCGGCGATGAATGGAACTTTGAGCCGCGCCATCTCGCGCAAATTGTGGGCGATGGCTTCCGCCTGGCCGCGTTCTTCGGCGCCAAGTCCCGGATACGCGCCCACGATGTCGATAAGGGCGATGACCGGATGTTGCCACTTTTCGGCGAACCGCATCGCGCGCAACGCCTTGCGATAGCCTTCCGGATTGGGCTGGCCGAAATTGCGATAGATCCGCTGTTTGGTATCGCGGCCCTTTTGCGTACCGAGCACTAGCACCTGCCGCCCGTGAAAGTTCGCCAGGCCGCAAACCATGGCGGCATCGTCGCCAAAACCGCGGTCGCCATGGATCTCGCTGAAATCGGAAAAGATGCGCTCAATGTAGTCCAGCGGATACGGACGCATGGGGTGGCGCGCCAACTCGGTGCGCTCCCAGGGCGTGAGCTGGCCGGCCATCTGGCGCCGCAGGGCGTCCACCCTGGTGTGCAGTTCGTGCAACTGGCGGCGGGCTTCCTGATTGTCGCCGGCAGCGCTTTCAAGTTGCTCTATTTGTTTCTCGATGCGTTCCAGCTCGTCTTGCGCTTTTGAAGCAGCTTCCATATCAATATTTTTTCGTGTCTGTGACGCGCGATAGATGGTCTCCACCGCGGTGATCCAGTAATCGATGGCCGGCAGAATTCCCGAGCGGAGAAGCGAGAGTTGATTTTCCTGCGTCCCAGCAGTACCGGTTTGCGTTGGATCCAACGTCATCGTACTCAGTCAACAACCCGAACGCTGCCGCGGCCGCATAGCTCTTCCACGCGGTGGATGAAGCTTCGGTCCGGCAAGACATTATAGCCTTCCGCCTCCATCACCACGGTAAAGTCGCCTTTGCGTTCCAGATCGAACAACACTCGCGCCACGCCGCGACGCTCCAGGCAAAGCGTGTGCAGTTCGTCGATCACGGTTGGCGAGACGTCTTCGACAGGTATCTTGATGCGCAAGTGTTGCGGCAACTTGGGCTGGGCCTGCTCCAAGGGTGTGATGTCGCCAATCATGAGCTTGGAGTTGCTTCCCTCTTCGACCCGCACTCCGCCCTTGGCCAGCACCGGAACCGTGAGCTTCAGCTTGTCCGCAAGCCGCTTGTAGGCATCTGCGAAACACAGAATGTCCACCGACCCGTTCATGTCTTCGAGCTGCCCTTGCGCGTACAGATCGCCCTTCTTCGACTTGGCCACACGGATGTTCTTGAGGATGCCTCCGATCGATACCTCATCCCTGCCTGTTGAGGATTTCAACTCTGCAACCTCGGTAGTCGAGAGAGCGTTGAAGTCGAGCAGCTTTTCTCGGTACTTCTCCAGCGGATGGCCGGTAATGAAGAAGCCGAGGATTTCCTTCTCATGGCCCAGCCGCTGGTGCTCATCCCAGTCTGGAATGTTGGGCAACGGCTTCTCGGCTTGCGGTGCATCGTCTTGCTGGAAGACGCCGAATAAGCCGTGCTGGCCAAGGGCGGCATCTTTTTGTGTCTTCTGAGCTTGCTCCATCGCATTGTCAACCACGGCCATCAACTGCGCGCGACGTCCGAGCTGGTCCATCGCGCCGCTCTTGATCAGCGATTCCATCACCCGTTTGTTAAGCAGATGCAAATCGACCTTTTCGCAGAACTGAAAAATCGATTTGAACTCGCCCGCCTCTTTGCGCGCCGCGACGATGGACTCAATGGCGTTGTGGCCGACATTCTTGACCGCTGCCAGCCCGAAGCGAATGGCCTCGCCGTGCGGCGTGAAATAGGCGTCGCTGACATTGACGTCGGGCGGCTCGACCGCAATTCCCATTTCGCGGCATTCGTTGATGTACTTCACCACGTCGTCGGTGCTGCCAGAGACGGAAGTCAGCAGCGCTGCCATGAACTCGACCGGATAGTGCGTCTTGAGAAATGCGGTCTGGTAGGCAAGCAACGCGTAAGCCGCCGAATGCGACTTGTTGAAGCCGTAACCGGCGAACTGCTCCATCAGGTCGAACAGTTTTTCGATTTTTTTCGGCGGGAAGCCGCGCTCGGTGGCGCCCCGGACAAAGCGCTCCCGCTGTTTGGCCATCGCCTCGGGATCTTTCTTGCCCATTGCGCGACGCAGCAGGTCGGCCTCACCCAGCGAATAGCCGGCCAGGCGATTGGCGATCTGCATCACCTGCTCCTGATAGACGATGACGCCGAAGGTCTCTTTCAACAGCGGTTCCAACTCAGGCAGGTCGAATTCGACTTTCTTGCGTCCCCATTTGCGCTCGACGAAGTCTTCAATCATGCCGCCCTGGATCGGCCCGGGACGGTACAGCGAGTTCAACGCCGTCAGATCTTCGACGCAGGTCGGCTTGTAGCGGCGCAACACGTCGCGCATGCCGTGCGATTCAAACTGGAAGACGCCCGACGTCAATCCCGTGTGGAAAACCCGCTCGTAAGTCACTTTGTCATCTAACGCGAGCTTCTGCAGGTCGAGCCGTTCGCCGCGGGTCTGTTCAATGAGACGCAGCGCGTCGTCAATGATGGTGAGCGTGGTGAGCCCGAGGAAGTCCATCTTCAGCAGGCCCAGCTTTTCGACCGCTTTCATATCGTAGGCGGTGACAATTTCGTCGTTCTTGGTGCGATGCAGCGGAACCAGGTCGGTAAGCGGCTGCGGCGAGATCACCACTCCGGCGGCGTGCACACCTGCGTTGCGCACCAGGCCCTCAAGACGTTTGGCCGTGTCGATCAGTTCCTTGGTTTGCGGTTCGTTCTGGTAGGCGGCGGCCAGCGGGGGCGAGTCTTTCAACGCTTGGTCGATGGTGATGTTCAGCGTGGTGGGGATCATCTTCCCAATGCGATCGACCTCGGCGTAGGGGATGTCCATGGCGCGGCCGGAATCTTTGATCGCCGCCTTGGCCGCCATGGTCCCGAAGGTGATGATCTGCGCTACGTTGTCCCGTCCGTACTTCTGGGTGACGTAGTCGATGACCTCGGAGCGGCGGTTCATGCAGAAGTCAATGTCAATGTCGGGCAGGCTGATGCGTTCGGGATTGAGGAAACGCTCGAACAGCAGCTCGTTCTGCAGCGGATCGATGTCGGTGATACCGAGAGCGTAGGCCACGCACGATCCTGCGGCCGATCCGCGGCCCGGCCCGACCGGGATGTTGCGCTCTTTGGCGTAGCGGATGAAATCCCACACGATGAGAAAGTAGCCGGCAAACTGCATCTGCCGGATGATGCTGATCTCGCTTGACAAGCGCTGCTCGTAGTCTTCCAGAGAATGCTTCAGGCGGCCCATCGCCCGGAGTTCACGCAGAATATTCAGCCGGTTGGCAAAACCCTGGCGGGTGATGTGCTCGAAGTAATCGGGAAGCGAATAGCCCACCGGTACCTCGAACTTGGGGAACGGATCGTGCACTTTCTCCAGCCGGACGTTGCAGCGCTCTGCGATTTCCAATGTTCGCGCCAGCACGTGCTCATATCCCGAGAAGACCTTCGCCATCTCCACAGCGCTCTTCACGTAAAACTGATTGCCACTGAACTTCAGGCGGTTGGTGTCGTTGATGGTTTTACCCATCTGAATGCACAGCATCACGTCCTGCGCGTGGGAATCGTCCTCGCAAAGATAGTGGCTGTCGTTGGTCGCCACCAGCGGGATGTCGAGTTCTTTCTCCAGCTTCAGCAAGTTCGACTGGATGCGTGCTTCATCCGGCAGTCCCTGGTCCTGGATTTCGAGATAGAAATTTCCTTTGCCGAAAATGTCGCGGAATGTTACCGCGGCTTCGCGGGCTGCATCGTACCTCCCTTCCGTGAGGCTCTCGGCGACTTCACCCTTGAGGCACGCGGACAAGCCGATCAGCCCCCGGGAGTGCTCGGCCAGAAATTTCTTGCTGATTCGGGGCTTGTAGTAAAAACCGTGCAGCGACGCCTCGGAGACAA
>PLYW01000273.1 GCA_003151875.1 Acidobacteriaceae bacterium | reverse complement strand
GGCTCGATGAGTTGCCGCCGACGGTGGAGCAAAGGTTGCGGCAGTCGCTGGCCTTCTCGCTGCGCCCAGTCATCAACGCGACCGGCGTCATCCTGCACACCAACCTCGGGCGTGCGCCGCTCAGCCGAGCCGCGCTGGAACACATGGCCGAGGTTTCGCAAGGATATTCGAACCTCGAATTCAACCTCGGCACCGGAGAGCGCGGCCAGCGCGACGTTCACGTGGGTCGCCTCTTTGCGAGACTGCTGAACACCGCGGAACGCGAAGTCGCGACCATCGTCGTCAATAACAACGCCGCCGCGGTGCTGCTGGCGCTGAACTCGCTGGCCGAAGGCGCAGAGGTACTGGTGTCGCGCGGCGAGCTGGTCGAGATTGGCGGCTCATTCCGCATTCCCGACGTCATGGCGAAGTCGGGTGCGGTGCTGCGCGAAGTGGGGACTACCAACCGCACGCGAATTGCCGACTATGAGAGCGCTATCGCAGATCGCACGAAATTGCTGCTACGCGTTCATCGTTCCAACTTCCAGATCGTCGGCTTCACTGAGCAGCCTGCGCTGGAAGAATTGGTCGCGCTCGCCCGTAAGCACAACATCCCGGTGATGGAAGATCTGGGCAGTGGAGAGATCTTCGACCTGCGCAACGTTGGCGTACACGGCGAACCCATGATCGCCGACAGCCTGCGCGCGGGCGTGGACCTCGTGACCTATAGCGGCGACAAGCTGCTGGGAGGCCCGCAGGCGGGCATAATCAGCGGCGATCCCGTGCTGGTAGCGAAGGTCCGCGCCAATCCACTGTTCCGCGCCCTGCGGGTGGACAAGATGTTCTATGCCGCGTTGGAAGCGACGCTGCTCGCCTATCTTCGCGAGGACTACGATTCGATTCCGGCGTTGCGCATGATGCGCTTCTCCGAAGACGTACTCGCGCAGCGCGCAAAGCAGATCGCAGACAGATTGCGCGCGAACTGCCCGGACTTGCTGGTCGAAGTTGCCGAGTCGCGCTCGGTGCTAGGTGGTGGCGCTGCTCCCGGATCAACATTGCCGACGCGCGTGCTTGCCGTCAAGAGCGCAAGCCACAATGCCGATGAACTTTGCTCGCGGCTCCGCCAGTGGGAGACGCCCATCATCGCGCGCGTGGAAGAAGGACGAGTGCTGCTCGATCTGCGCACCGTCGAGAGTGCACAAGAAGAAGCCATCGTCGCCGCTCTGGAGAGCATGTCTAAGTAAGTGGCAACGGTTTACACCATCGGGCACTCCACGCGCACGCTCGACGAACTCGTGACGGCGCTCAAGGCGCACGCCATTGCTACGTTGGTGGACATCCGATCATTTCCCATGTCNNACATGCTCACGGAGGAATTCGCGCAGGGGGTCGAGAGGTTGTTAGAGGTCGCCGCCGTCGGCAATACCGCCATCATGTGCGCCGAGCGCGTGTACTTCCAATGTCACCGCATGCTGGTGAGCGACTATCTTACCGCGCATGGTCATACCGTGTTGCACATCGACGACGACAAGCGACCGTTGCGCGAGCACAAACTGATGGCAGAAGCGCGGCTCGTGGATGGGCGGTTGCTCTACAACGCGACGCAGGAGTTATTCTGAACTACGCTCTTCGCCTTTCGCTCTTCGCGATTCGCCATTCGCTTTTCGCTATTCGCGATTCGGTAACAACCTCAGAATCGTCGACCCGAAGCTCCCAGCCGTTTACACGGGTATCCTCCTTCGCGCAGGCGAAACGCCCGGCATTTTGCGAACAGCGAGAAGCGAAAGGCGAACAGCGAATTCCCCGCCTTTCTTGCGCGCATCGCTCGATTGCCGCTACCCTAGAGACTCGCGTATGAAACAGGCCGTCTTCCGCGAACGCAACAAGCGGTACTATCGCGTTCTGCACGCCCCCATCTGGATTTGGGTCTTCTGGGTCCTGCCGGGATATCCGCTCACCTACGACCTGTACACCCACGGGCCGGACCGCCGTCATTGGATATGGCTGGCCATCGTGGTCGCGGGCGTAGCGTGGCGCGGCTTCAACGGGCGCATCCCCGGTTGTGAGCCGGCGCCGTACATCACGCACTATGGCGTGCATCAACCCAACTTGCCGTATCGCGTGGTGTGCTACACGGCGGCGTGGATCGACATCATCGTGCCGTACGCGCTGAACCTCATCGGGTTGGTCGTGGCTTCCATCAATGGCCGCTGGCTGCTGCACGATCTTTACCGCTACGGCTACTATCCGCTGGCGCTGGCCGTAATTCTGGCGACGTTCTTCGACTGGACGCCGCGCGCCAAGCGCGACACCGTAGGCGAGGGCGTCGAGCGGGCCTGGTTCTACGTGGCGATCTGGACCGTGGTGCCGACGCAAGTCATCAATTGGGGCGCCTGGCGCTTTGGCAAGTTCATGGACCTGGCGCCGCTCCCGCTGGCCCGCCTCCGGTTGGCGATCTGCCTGCTCTCGACGGCGCTTTTCCTCGTCCTGGGCTATGCCGCGAAGCTGCCGCGCACGCAGCGACACTACGAAGGCGTGGCTGCGGCAGGAGTGTGAAAATCAGGTGCGGCTGATCTAGGGCTGGCTCGATCCGGAACTCGCCGGAGGAGTATTCGCACCCGGCAACGGAGCCGGAGTAAGTCCCATGAACGTCGTCCCCAGAAACTTTCCCTGCGCGTCAAAGTTCCAGGTGAACAGTGCGGTTCCTGCGTGGGCGCAGGCGTGGCAGCCATTGATCAGCGGATATCCTAGAATGAATTGCAATCCGTTGTTAGGACCCGGTTGCGTGTTGGGCCAAGTGGTTCCATCGCGGTCGCCGGGCCAGACGCCGACTTTGGGAAACTGATTCTGCAGGTCCTGGAATTGAAAGCTCTGTTCCATCCCCTTCTGGTCGAGCAGTTTGAGATCTTCGGCATTCACGATCGCGGGTGAGCCGTTCACCAGCAGCAGGCCGTTGTTGGTATTCGCCCGCAAGGGATAAACGATCCAGGCGACATCCACCAGGCCGACAGGGTTAAACCCGCTCATGATACCCACGTCACCTCGGTTCTGCCGGTAGAGCATCTTCGTAAAGGCCACCGCGGCGCCAGGCGCTCCCGCCTTCGCCATCTGGGCGATAAAGCACTCCGCAAAGCTGGGCGGCTGAGGAGCGTTGTCGCAGGCTTTGTGGGCAGTGGCGAGGAACGTGGACGGCATTTGCCAGAGCGCCGAGGTGCCGATCTTGTTTCTCGCGGTCCCATCTTGTCCGGTGGGAGTCTTACTTGCCTGGTTCTGCGCAATCGCCGAACTCAGCAAAGCGGCAATTACGGCCAATTGCAGTGCTCTCCGCATGGGGCGGCCCTCCGACAGCAAGTGTAGTTGTAATCAGCAATGTACCTGAGAGGCGAATTCTAGTCGAGATGTCTTGCGTGGCGACAACAGCCGGGTGCCCCACTCATTCCTGGTTTTGGAATGAGTGGGAACTGATTACTTCGACACACAAGCTTTGGATTGCATCAACTCT
>PLYW01000117.1 GCA_003151875.1 Acidobacteriaceae bacterium | reverse complement strand
CGCGCTCCGACTCGATCTTGGTCTTTTCGAGGCCGATGTTCTCGGTCATGGGCGCGCGGCCCACCGCGACCAATACTTTCTCGGCTTCCAGCTTCTTCGGCTTGCCATCGACGGAAAAGGTGACGGCAACGCCCGTCTTGGTCTTCTCCACCTTCTCGACCTTGGCGTTCACAAAGCCGTTGATGCCGCGCTTGCGATAGACGCGCGCCAGCTCCTTCGACACCTCTTCGTCTTCGAACGGCACGTATCGCGGCAGCATCTCGAGGATGGTCACGTCCGCTCCGAAGGACTTGTAGATGCTGGCAAACTCGACGCCCACCGCACCCGAGCCAATCACGATCAGCGACTTGGGAATCTGGTCCAGGCTCAGCACCTCGATGTTGGTCAGGACCTGCATGTCGGGTTGCAGGCCGGGCAACATGCGCGCCGACGAACCGGTGCAAAGTATGACGTTCTTCGCCTTGATCGACTTCAGTTCGCCGCCTTCCAGCGCGACCGTGTGGATGCCGTCCTTTGCAGGGCCGGTCAGCTTGCCGTAGCCGCGCACCACGTCCACCTTGTTCTTCTTCATCAGGAACACCAGGCCCTTGGCATGTTTGTCCACGATGCCCTGCTTGCGCTTCTGGATCGCGCCCCAGTTCAGCGAGACGCCGGCCGTGTTCTCCAGCCCAAGTTCCGCGCCTTCCTTCACGTGGTCGAAGACCTCCGCGTTGAATAGCAACGCCTTGGTCGGAATGCAACCGACATGCAGGCATGTGCCACCCAGGTACGGATCTTTCTCGATGAGGGCGGCCTTCAGCCCAAGTTGCCCGGCGCGAATGGCCGCAGTGTATCCCGCGGGCCCGCTGCCGATGATGGCTACGTCGTAAATTGTTTCTGGCAAGTTTGTGCTCCAGTCTAGAAGGGTTATGAGCGCCGGGGCGACCCGGCTTGTCGGGATAATGGCGACAGGCGAATAGATGATTGTAAATCACAGAAAGAAGCAGGGCGGCGGTGCGCCCAGTCTCCCACGTGTCATCCTGAGCGTAGTGAGGTCGCCAAAGGCGACCGAACGAAGTCGAAGGACCCCTATTCTGCTCGAAATCCGTGGTTAAGCCGCTTTGAGTCTTTTTTCCCTCCTGCCTCGTATATCCCGTTAGTATGATCGCCACCGCCTTCAGTTCGCTGGTTCCGATGGAAACCGAAGAGTCGCAAATTGCGCGTGGGCTGCGGCGTCGCGATCCTGACCTGCTCGACGCGTTGATCGAGCAGTATCAGCACCGGCTGCTGCGCTACCTGCTGCACTTGACCGGCAATCGCGCCGCCGCCGAGGACCTGTTCCAGGAAACCTGGCTGCGCGTGCTGGAAAAAGGCCATCAGTACGACGGCCGCAGCCGCTTCGTGACCTGGCTGATGTCCATCGGGCACAACGTCGCGATCGACTACCTGCGCAAGAAAAATCCTCGCAGCCTGGATGAACTTCAGGACCCGGAGGATAGCGCGCCTTTTGAACCTCCGGCGACCGGCCCATCGCCTTTCGACTTGGTGTTGGCGCAGCAACAGCATGAAATGTTCGACGCCGCCTTGGGCCAAGTGCCGGCAATTTTCCGCGAAGTCCTGGTGCTTCGCTTCCAGGAACAAATGAAGCTGGAGGAGATCGCGCAATTGATCCACATTCCCCTGGCCACCGTTAAGACCAGAATTTATCGCGGCGTGATGGCCTTGCGGCCTGCGCTGACCGGAGGCGCCCAATGACCAATCGCGAGCATGAGCGGGCCATTGATCTCATCACCCGTCGCGGCGTGGACGACATCGCCGCTGCGGATGCGGCGTGGGTGGAGTCGCACTTGACCGCGTGCGCTGACTGTTCCGAATACGCTGCACTGGCGAACAGCACTGGCCGGCTTCTGCGGTCGGTGGCGATCACCGCCAGCCCGGCGCTGGTGGCCACCACCCAAGCGCGGCTGCGCGCCCGCGCGACCTATTTGCGCGAGCAGCGGTCGCGCATGGTGTTGATCGCCATTTCATTCTGCATCGGCGCCATGTCGTCGGCGCTGTCAGCGTGGTTGTGGTGGCGTTTCGGCGGCTGGGTAGCACGGCATGTGGGACTGCCATCGGCGATCGTCGAGCCGGGAATCCTGCTGTTTCTGCTGCTGCCGGCCATCGTGATCGCCGGGCTGCTGCTGGCGTTTCCTCATCCCATATTCGAAGGCCAACTCATGCTGGCGCTGGCGAGGGAGCATGAAGGAGAAAAGCGATGAACCAGGCAAAGTCTCACTTTCGCAGCGAACTGGCGATCATTCCATCGGTGGCAAGGGTCATTGCGGCGTTGGTGTTCGTAGTGATGCAGATCTGCCTGCTGGGGCTTGTGCCTCACTTTGTACACGGTCCAGACATACCCCCGATGCCGGCGTTGGTGGCGATCAGCCTGGTTGGCGGTTTTATTGTGGCCGTTATCATCTTGATGATCGGCTACGTGTACGCCGACTCCAAGCGTCGCGGCATGAATGCGCTGCTGTGGACGCTGCTGGTGATCTTCGTCCCCAAGGCCCTGGGTTTTATCGCGTACTTCCTGCTACGCAAGCCTCTGCTGATACCCTGCCCCAACTGCGGGGCCGAGATCGGATCGGACTTTCGCTATTGCCCCAAGTGCGGCCATGCCTTGACCCCGACTTGTAGTCACTGCGGCCGCTCCATCAGCGGCGATTACGTGTGCTGTCCCTATTGCGGCAAACCCGTGGCGGCGCAGGCGACTACTTAGGCTCCACCACAGAGGTACAGAGAAAATATTCTTCACCACGGAGGCACGGAGATCACGGAGTTTCTTGTTATTTCTTTTCCGTACGGACCGCTTCCCGGTAGTGACGGCTGCGATGAATTCAACGATAGAGGCATAGAGGCGCGGAAAGAAAGAACCCTTTTCAAGGGTGAAGTCACGGAGTGTTTTTGTTTCTTACTTTCTTATTTTTCTTTTCCGTGCCCTCCGTGCCTCCGTGGTGAAAAAAGTTCTTTCTTCTCTGTGCCTCTGTGTCTCTGTGGTGAATCCCGCGATTGGGTTAGAATTCCTTACTCATGGCAGCCGTCACCTATCTTGAAGCCATCCGCCAGGGAATCTGGGAAGAGATGGAGCGCGATCCTGCGGTCTTCTGCATCGGCGAAGACATCGGTATTTACGGCGGCGCGTTCAAAGTTACCGAAGGACTGATCGACCGCTTTGGCCCCGAGCGCGTGGTGGACACGCCCATCTCGGAGATGGCCATCGTCAACGCCAGCTTCGGCGCCGCTCTCACCGGCATGAGACCGGTGGCCGAGTTCCAGTTCATGGACTTCATCAGTTGCGCCTTCAATCAAATTAACAACATGCTGGCCAAGGCGCATTTCCGCTGGGGTGCGCCGGTTCCAGTGGTGTTGCGCGGGCCGTCGGGGGGCGGCGTACACGGCGGTCCATTTCACTCGCAGAATCCCGAAACTTACTTTGCGCACACGCCGGGCCTGAAAGTCATCTGTCCGGCCAGTGCATACGACGCCAAGGGGCTTATCAAGTCGGCGATTCGCGACAACAACCCGGTGCTGTTCTTCGAGCACAAATTTCTTTACCGCCGCATTAAGGAAGAGTTGCCCACTGGCGATTACACTGTGCCGATCGGCAAGGCCAGGACCGTGCGCGAAGGCCGCGACGTCAGCGTCATTACCTACGCCGCCATGGTTTACGTCGCGCTGGAAGCCGCGGAAATACTGGCCAAAGAAGGCATCGAGCTGGAAGTGGTGGATCTGCGCACGGTGCTGCCGCTGGACCGCGATGCCATTCGTCAGACGGTGGAAAAGACCAGTCGCGTGATCGTGCTGCACGAAGACACCAAGACCGGCGGGATTGCCGGCGAGGTGGCGGCCATCCTCAACGAAGAGTGCTTCGACTCGCTGGACGCGCCCATTGTGCGCATCGCGTCGGCCGACAGCCCCGTACCGTTTTCGCCGCCCCTGGAGGCAGCCTTTCTCCCCAAAGTGGAAGACGTAGTGCGCGAAGCGCGGCGCTTGCGAAGGTACTGAGAACCATTTCACCACAGAGACACAGAGGACACAGAGAAGAAAGTTCTTTTTCACCACGGAGGCACGGAGATCACGGAGAAGGAATTCTGAATATTAACCTCCGTGCCCTCCGTGTCTCCGTGGTGAATGATTTTCAAGTACGATAATGGGTTCCCCGGCGACGGAGCGGAACCACAAGCTCAGGAGGAGGCATATGCGCGGATTCATCCTAGGAATCATCCTTACCCTGCTCGCCGTTTTCGGCGGGGNNGGTCACGCTCCCAAGCAGCCCAACCCGTTCCAGCCGACCACCGACAACATCATGGACGGCTCCATGACCTACGACAAGAACTGCGCCTTGTGTCACGGCAGCTTGAAGGACCCGACTTCGCAGATGCGGACGAAGTTTTATCCACCGGTGCCGCAACTGATGACCAACACCCCCGACGATCCCGATGGCAACCTTTTCTATGTCGTCAAGTACGGCATACGTTACACCGCCATGCCGGGCTGGGACGGCGTGCTGTCGGATGACGACATCTGGAAGACCGTGCTCTTCGTCAAGAATTCCAACCAGATGAAGGACAATTCCAAGCAGCCGCCAAAGTAAGCTTGGATTTGCCCATTTCGCGCGGCCGATGGCCGACTGCTGATTGATGATTGCTATGGAATGAACATCGCACTGTTTGGCGGAACCTTCGATCCTATTCATCGCGCACACGTGATCGTGGCGCGCGCCGCCGCCGTGAAGTTCGAATTGAAACAAGTGTGGTTTGTTCCCGCCGACATACCGCCGCACAAACAGAAGACGCCGATCCTCTGCTTCTATCATCGGTANNGTGCGTCGCGTGAAAAAGATGCTGGGCAAGAGCGATCACCTATACTTCCTGATAGGCATGGACGCATTCAAAGACATCGCCAAGTGGCACGAAGCCGAGGCCCTGCTGGGCGAATGCGATTTCATTGTGGCCGCGCGTCCCGGATACTCGCTGGCCGACGTGGCCTCGTCGTTGCCGGCGAAGTTGCGGCCGGCGGCAGCCGTGACAAAGCTGTTCCGCAAGCAGAAGATGGAGGGACCGCTGGTGTTGCCGGGAGCGACGCTGCACATGCTGCCCAAGACCCACGAAAATGTTTCGGCCACGCAGATCCGCGCGGCCGTGGAACGCGGCGGCGCGCTGAAGCGGCTGGTCCCCGACGCGGTGGCGGAATACATCCATAAGGAGCAGTTGTATCGGAATGCAGCAAGCAGGAAGCGAAGCAAGTCGAGGCAAACCGAGCCGAACCTATGAAGAGAAATGAATTGAAGGCGCAAGTCGCCATTGCGGTGCGCGCTTGCCAGGGCAAGAAGGCCGCCGACATCAGCATCCTGCGGCTCGATGAGCAGGCCAGCGGGTTCACCGATTACTTTGTCGTTTGTTCGGGCGCCAATCCGCGGCAGGTTCAGGCCATCGCCGACGAGGTGGACGATAAGCTTAGCGCCACCGGAGTGGAACCGTCGCACCGCGAAGGCTACACCCATGCCGATTGGGTGTTGCTCGACTACGTGGACTTCGTAGTACACATTTTTTCTGAGAGCGCGCGCAAGTTTTACGACCTGGAGCGGCTGTGGAAGACGGCGACGCGGATGCAACTCGCCGACTTGGAGAAGCCTGCCCGCAAACCCGCAGCCAAGAAGACGCCTGCCCGCGCCAAGCGCGCCAAGGCGGCAAAATCAGCGACCAAATCCGCAGCCAAGTCAGCCGCCAAGTCCACAGCAAAGGGCGCTGCTCGTAAGCGGCGCAGCTCGCCCGCGCGCTCGCGCAAGAGTTCCTGAGCTGTGAAGCTGCGCATCGCATGGATCGGCAGGACGCGCAGTTCGCCCATCCAATCTCTGACCGCGGAATACCTGAAACGGCTCTCGCGCTACGCCGCCTGCGATGCGCAAGAGTTGACGTCGGAAGCCGCGCTGCTCAAGCTGGTGGAAAAAAGCGCAAGCCGCAAGCCGCCAGTGCTGGTGCTGCTAGATGCGCGGGGCCGGCAGCTCACCTCGGAAGAGATTGCCAACTTTCTGGAATATCACCAGGGGCACGACACCCAGGAGTTGTTGTTTGCGGTGGGGCCCGCGGATGGCTGGAGTGACACCACACGAGCCGCCGCGTCTAACATTTTGTCCTTCGGGAAGGTGACCTTGCCGCATGAACTGGCGCGCGTGGTGCTGCTGGAGCAGCTCTATCGCGGGTTCACCATCCTCAAGGGCCACCCGTACCACGGAGGACATTAAAGCGGTTCCTAAGGATTGGTGTGTGCGGGTGTCTGGGCCGAGCGGCGTTTCAGTTGGGATCATTCATGAGCGCAGGTAGTTTCTTGGTGTGTCATCCTGAGCGACGAGGTCGCCGTGGCGACCGAGGAGTCGAAGGAACCCTTTACCTGCTGGTAATCCAAGATTTATTGCTGTACCGGGCGCTCACACCGTGATTCGGGCAGTAATAGGGGTCCTTCGCTGCGCTCAGGATGACACCCTGCCTCCATGAATAATCCGAGGTCAGTGCCGCGTCCGGCAGCGAGGAAAACATCAGAGGGAGCCACATGAACTTTTACCGGCGGCTCGTCGCCCACATTCTGTTGGCGTTTGTGATTGCAATCCTGTCGTCGTACTGCGCGGGACAGGCGACTTCACAGCCCGCGTTCCCGCCTCTGGAGCAATGGAAGACGGCAGTGATCAGCGGAAACGTCGCCGCGTTGCAAGCGCTTTACAGCAGCAATCCTCCGGCGCAGGTGGCCACCGGCGCAGGCGCATCCAGCGTGACTTCGGAAGTCGCTTTCTGGACCGGCCTCAAAGCGCGCCGCATAAACCTGAGTATTCTTCAGTCGGAATCNNGTGGCGAGTGGCGGCCACGAAACGCTCCGACGCTACGAAACTGCAGCAGCCGACCTCGACCAGCAAGGTCATCTACGCTCCCGGTGTTGATGCCCACGGCGAGATCAAGCATGCCCTGGAGCTCGCAACCAAGGGGCACAAACGCGTGCTGGTGGTCTTCGGCGCCAACTGGTGTTACGACTGCCATGTGCTCGACCTGGCGTTTCATCGCTCCGACGTCGCCGGGGTGCTGCAACAGAACTTTGAAGTGGTGCACGTAGATGTGGGCGAAGGCGAGAAAAATCAGGACATCATGCAGCAGTACGAGGTCCCGATGAAGCGCGGCATTCCCGCGGTCGCGGTGCTGGATGGCAATGGCAAGCTGCTGTATAGCCAGAAGGGCGGGGAATTCGAGAAGGCCCGCGCCCTGGCGCCCGAGGATGTGCTGCAATTCCTGAACAAATGGAAGCCGGTTGCACGGTAGATGATTCCAGTGTCACGATAGGAAGACCATGATTAGCGAAGAAGATTGGAACGCCATCCAGGAGACGCTT
>PLYW01000384.1:276-9157 GCA_003151875.1 Acidobacteriaceae bacterium | reverse complement strand
AGGATGCCGCGCGCGCCGTCGATCGCGCCGGCCTCGAGTAGCGGAGACGCAATCGCGGCCTGCGCCGCCAGAGTGGCGCGGCCTTCGCCCCTCGCGGTGGCCGTGCCCATCACCGCATAGCCCATGCCCGCCATGATGGTCTTCACGTCGGCGAAGTCGCGGTTGATGATGCCGGGAATGGTGATGATGTCGGAGATGCCCTGCACCGCCTGGCGCAAAATGTCGTCGGCAACGCGGAACGATTCGAAGAAGCCTGCGTCCTTGGCGACCGCCAGCAGCTTTTCGTTTGGGATCACGACCGTGGTGTCAACCGAATCGATCAGCTCCTGCAAGCCACGCTCCGCCTGGTTCTGGCGGCGCTTGCCCTCGAAGGCGAACGGCTTCGTGACTACCGCGACCGTGAGCGCGCCCATCTCGCTGGCCAGCGACGCAATGATCGGAGCCGCACCGGTGCCGGTGCCGCCACCAAGACCGGTGGTGACGAAGACCATGTCGGCGCCTTCCAGCGCTTCGATGATTTTGTCGGCGTCTTCCAGTGCAGCCTTGCGGCCGACGTCGGGATTGGCGCCCGCGCCCAGGCCGTTGGTCAGCTTGACCCCAAGCTGGATCTTCACTGGCGCATTCGACAGCTTGAGCGCCTGCAGATCGGTGTTGGCCACCACGAATTCCACGCCTTCCAGGTGCGACTCGATCATGCGATTGACGGCATTGCCACCACCACCGCCGACGCCAATGACCTTGATCTTCGCGGAGTTCAGCAGCTCTTCGTTGAAGTGAATGCGAATGTCGTTTTCGGGCTGGCTTTTGTCGTTGAAATCTTCGATCATCTTCTACTCCCCTGTGCGCCGCCGCGACGGCGCTGGTCAGTTCTGCAAATTTGACTATGCGTTCTGCCGGGCGAACAAGGCTTTCAGTTTTGCTCCCAGTCCGCGATCGATGTTCATGCGCGCCTGGCGCGCACGATGTCCGTAAAGCACCATCCCAATTGCCGTGGCAAACTCCGGTTCCAACAGGTTCGAGGGCAGCTTGGCGATGGGCACCGGATACCCCAGCCGCACCGGCCGCCGTAGAATGCCATCCGCAACTTCCAGGAGCGCATTGAGCCGCGACCCGCCGCCGGTAAACACCAGTCCCGCGCCCAGCAAATCGTAAACGCCCGCCTGGCGCAAGTGATCGCGAAGCAATTCCATCAACTCGCGCGCCCGCGGCTCCAGAATTTCCCCCAGCATGCGCTGCTGCATCAGCCGCGAGGGACGATCGCCCACCGAAGGCACTTCGATTTCGTTGCCTTCGGGAATGCGCGTGACAATGGCACAGCCGAACATCTTCTTGATGTTCTCGGCGTCGGGAATCGGGGTGCGGAAGCCCACTCCCACATCGTTGGTGAAATGATCGCCGCCGATGGGGATGGCGCCGCTGTGGATCACGACGCCTTCGTAGTACACGATAAGGCTGGTCGAACCGGCGCCAATGTCAACCAGGCAAACGCCGAGTTCGCGCTCGTCGGTTTGCAAGACCGAGTCGGCGCAAGCCAGCGTTTCGAAGACGGTGTCGTCCACGTGGATACCGGCGCGGTTCATGGCCGAGACCACGTTCTGCGTCGCGGTGGTGCCCGCCGTCACCACGTGAACGCGTACTTCGAGCTTTCGGCCCATCAGTCCGGCGGGATCGTGGACACCGCCTTGCCCATCCAGGATGAATTCCTGCGGCAGCAGGTGCAGCGCTTCGCGGTCGTCGGGCATGGCGATACTGCGCGCCTTTTCTACTGCCTGGCGCACATCTTCGCGGGTGATCTCGCGCGAACGCGGTCCCAGCACGATGCCGCCATGACTATTCACGCCGCGGATGTGCGAGCCGGCCACTCCCACCACGGCGTGCTCCACCGGAGCTTGCGCCACGTTCTCGGCGTCCTCGACCGCCTTCCGGATCGAATCGACCGCCTTGTCGAGGTCGGCAATCACGCCTTTTCGCATGCCGCGCGAATCGGCGATGCCGTGGCCGCGATAACGCAAGGCGTAGTCATTCACTTCGGCGACGATCACGCACGTCTTGGCGCTACCGACGTCAATCACCGTGAGCAGGTTTTCCGTTTGACTTCCCATGGTTACGAGTGCTTCTTCGTTTTGTGCTTTACCGCCGATTTGCTTTGGACGGCTGCGGTCGGCGTCGGCGCGTTCGGCGCGTTCTCCACGCTGCCAGGCGCCGATGCGCTCTTCGCATTCTCCGCGCTGCCCGGCTCAGCAGCGCTCTTGGGGTTACCACCGGCGGAATCGGGATTCACGATCACCTGGTGATCAAAACGCAAATCCACCGATTCCAACCTTTGAAACTGCGCTCTCCACTCCTGCACGTGGGCCACGTAGATTTTGAAACGCTCCAGAAAGTTCGAATATCCCAGATGCACCAGCACCGCCCCGTTCGGATCGGTGACGGTCGCTTTCACATCGTCAGGATCGGAGAGATCGACATCGCTGAGGTCGCGCGAGTAATGCGCGCCACCAGCATCGAGCTCCTTCATCAACTGAACGTAGATCTTCATGCGCGCGGCGCGCGTCGAGACCGGCTCGCTGTCCGCCATTCCGACCACCACCGGGAAGGAATATTTTGCCTGCTGGCCGGCGAAAAGGTCCATGATCACGCCGTGGGCGTCAATCAGTTCAATGTGCGAATTGACTTGGACAAATGCGACCGGCGTGCGCTCTTTGACCACAATGTTCAGGCGGTCGGGGAGCAGCCGCTGCACCGCAGCCGTTTGCACCCAGGGAATTTGCTCCAACTGGTTCTTGCGTAACTCCAGCGGAACAAAAAAGACGTTGCGATTGAGGTCGCTGGCCATCACTTCCATCACCTGCGAGCGGCTGACATTGCTGTTGCCCGAGACCTGGATGTTGTCGCTGGAATCGATGCGAAAGCGCCACGATCGCGTGGCGTATTGATGAAGCGTGATCCAGATTAAAGCAATGCTCCCCAGCACCAGGATCAGGATGAGCGCGATCTTGATGCGGCTGGCGGCCTTGCGCGGCAGCGCTCCGCGGCGCACCGGAACGCGCTTCTGTCCGCGCAAGAACGGCGACTCGGCCTCGTCATCGAGATCGAGCATGCGCGCGTCGAGCGGCGATTCGTCGAAGCCGCGAGAGCGCACCGCGGCATCGCTGACCCGCGCTTCGAGTTCGTCTTCCGTGGTTGCTGATGAACTTTTCCGAGCCATGAAAACCGGGTGAAACGCCCAGAACTTCGGCCATTCGCCTCACTATAACTGTTTTCGCTCCGATTAAGGAGAGGCTTTTGATCTCAGACGACCACGCCGGAGAACTGGAACCACAACAGTAAACTCAAAGCCCCTCTCCACGTCTTCTCAGCAAGGCATCTTCAAAGCGCTTTATCGTCTGGTGCCCGAAATTGAACAAAGTTCACAGGGAATGTTTGATACCTGACGGCGCATTCAACCATCTACATCGATATGAGCATGGAAAAGGTAAAGCTTGGTTCACAGGGCGCGATCGTCTCCCGCATGGGACTCGGTTGCATGGGGATGAGTGAGTTCTACGGCGAGCGGAACGATGAGGAATCGTCCGCGACGATATTGCGGGCGTTGGACTTGGGCATCAACTTTCTGGATACGGCAGACGCGTATGGGATTGGCGACAACGAAGAGCTGGTCGGCAGGACGATCCGCGGGCGGCGCGATGAGGTCTTCCTGGCGACGAAGTTCGCCAATATCCGCAAGAAAGAGGATCCGTCATCCTGGGCAATCAGTGGCAAGCCGGAATACGTGAAGGCGGCCTGCGACGCATCGCTGAAGCGGTTGGGCCTGGACCACATCGACTTGTACTACCAGCACCGCGTGGATCCGCAGACTCCGATTGAGGACACGGTAGGCGCCATGGCGGAACTGGTGAAGGCCGGCAAGGTGAAGTATCTGGGACTGTCCGAAGCGTCGCCGAAGACCATCCGGCGGGCCCACAAGGTGCATCCGATTACAGCCCTGCAGACGGAGTACTCACTCTGGGAGCGGCACGTGGAAGCAGCGATACTGCCGACGGTCCGCGAGTTGGGGATCGGATTCGTGCCGTACAGTCCGCTGGGGCGTGGGTTCCTGACCGGTACCATCACCAAGCCCAGCGATCTGCGGAGCAGCGATTTCCGGGCGCAGCGGTATCCGCGGTTTGCGGGCGAGAACTTCCACAAGAACCAAGTGCTGGTGCAGCGGGTGAGAGCGATTGCGGAGCGCAAGGGGGTAAAGCCTGGCCAGTTGGCGCTGGCATGGGTGCTCGCCAAGGGCGAGGACGTGGTGCCGATTCCGGGAACCAAGCGAAGGAAATACCTGGAAGAGAATGCAGCCGCCGCGGCGATCAAGTTGACGCCGGAGGAGGTGGCGGAGTTGGAGGCGGCGGTGCCACAGAATGAAATTGTCGGCGATCGCTATACGGAAGCAAGTATGAAGACGATCGACCGCTGAACCTGACCGTTCCTCACGATGTCGCGAGGGCCGAGAATCATCGGCACTCGTGTCAATTTCGTTTCAAACTCGGTTGCGAAGCGTCGTCAGGATTTTGATCGTTTCCGAAAATCCACGCGCCCTTATCCGACGCTGTTCGCCCTCTGACTCTCCAGTTCCTCCAACACCTGCGGCGCGAGATGCGAAACACTTCCGGCGCCGAGGGTCAAAATCATGTCACCTGGCATCGCCGCGGTCGCCGCCAGCTTCACCGCTTCGGCGAACGAAGAGACGTACAGCGCCTCCTGCCCGCCAACTTCCGTGATGCGGTTCGCCAGCATCTCGCCAGTAATTCCTGGGATAGGCGGCTCATGCGCTGGGTAGATATCGAGCACGATGACCGAATCAGCGTCGCGGAAGGCGGTCGAGAATTCCTCCAGCAGTAGCTGGGTGCGAGTGTAGCGGTGCGGCTGGAAGATGACATGCACCTTGCCGAATCCGCACTGACGCGCCGCCGCCAGAGTGGCTCGAATCTCCGTGGGATGGTGCCCATAGTCGTCGACCACGGCAACTCCACCGGCGCTGCCGATCAGCTGAAAGCGACGGTCCACTCCGTTGAAATTTTCCAGCCCCCGCCGAATGTCCTCGACCGGCACGTCGAGGCCGATCCCCACTGCAATCGCGGCGGTCGCATTCCTCGCATTGTGTTCTCCGGGAACGCGCAGATGGAATTCGCCCAAGCCCCTCCCGCGATAGCTGACGTGAAAGCTGCTCAAAGCCGCCGAATCTTTGCGCGGGCCACAATGCACACTCGAAATCAGAAAGTCGGATTGGTCATGCGTTCCATAAGTCAGGATCCGCCGTTGCACCGCGGGCAGCAGCCGGCGCAGATCATCGTTGTCATTGCAGGCGACAACCATCCCGTAGAAGGGCACCAAGTCCATAAACCTCAGGAAGGTCTGCTCCACATCCGCCATATTGCGATAGCAATCCATGTGTTCACGGTCCAGGTTGGTGACCACGGCAAGAATCGGCGAAAGTTTCAGGAAGGAGCGATCGCTTTCGTCCGCCTCCGCTACCAGGTATTGCGATTTCCCCAGCCGCGCATTGGAGCCCATCGCGTCCACGCGGCCTCCGACGACAACCGTGGGATCGAGACCACCGGCGGCCAACACCGCCGCGATCATCGACGTGGTCGTGGTCTTGCCATGCATGCCGGCGACGGCGATGCCGTATTTCAGGCGCATCAACTCCGCCAGCATTTCGGCACGCTGAATGACCGGAATATGCTGCTGGTGCGCGGCCGCGACTTCGGCATTGTCGCGTGTGATGGCCGAGCTGGTAATCACTACTTCGGCACCGATTACATTTTCCGCGCGATGTTCGCCGCAGATCACGGCGCCCATTTCAACCAGCCGCTGTGTGACCGCCGACGGCTTCAGGTCGGAGCCGGACACCTTGTAGCCCAGGTTGAGCAGCACCTCGGCGATACCGCTCATACCGATGCCGCCGATTCCGACAAAATGGACGCGTTGGATTTTTGCAAACATGCGGGAGGCGAATCACTAGGCTACAGCGTGCTGGCTTTGGACGCCAGCAGCCCGCGCCGCGAGCGCTGCGATCCTAGCGGCTGCATCCGGATGGGCAAAGCGGCGCGCCGCCTCCGCCATCGTCACCAAGCGCGGGCGGTCGCGCAACAGTTCAGCAATCTCTCTCACCAGGCGGTCGCTGGAGAGTTCCGATTGCGGCAACAAGCGGGCCGCGCCGCCATCGGCGAGTGTCGCCGCATTCCGGGTCTGGTGGTCGTCGGCGGCGGTTGGCAATGGAACGAAGATGGCCGGCTTGCCAGCCGCCGTGATCTCTGCCACGGTGCTGGCGCCAGAGCGGCACACCAGCAGGTCGGCGCGGGCGAAAGCGCCGGGCATGTCATCGATGAACGGCGACACCTCCGCCGAAATCATGGTGCGCAAATAAACCGCCTGGGCGGGAATGTAATCTGTCTCGCCGGTCTGATGGATGACATGGATTCCCGGCACCGCTTCCATCAGCTTTGGCAGCGCGTCCAGCACGGCCTGGTTGATGGCATGTGCGCCTTGACTGCCTCCAAACACCAGCAGCGTGGGACGGACATCTTTCGAACGCGCCGGAACGTGGAAAAACTCCTGCCGCACTGGCACGCCGGTCACATGGCAATTGCGAAAATAGTGGCACGTCGCCTCGAAGTGCACCGCCGCCGCACTCACCATGGGAGCCACCATGCGATTGGCGAAACCGGGAACCACGTTAGGTTCGAAGGCAATCGTGGGCACGCTCATCATCGCAGCCGTCAGCATCGCCGGCCCCGACGCGTAGCCGCCCACACCAATCATGACATCGGGCCGAAATTCGCGGACTAGCTTCGCCGACTCCATGAACGCGCGCGGAAGGTCCAGCAAAGTCTTGAGCCGGGTCGCGAGGTCCACGCGATTCAGTGCTCCAACCTGGATGAGATGTAGCGCGAATCCCGCCGCCGGAACCAGCCGGGTCTCAATGCCTCGCTGCGTGCCGACAAACAGCACCTGCGCGTGGTAGCGCGAACGCAGCTCCTGCGCAATGGCCAGCGCAGGAATGACATGTCCGCCGGTTCCGCCTCCAGCCAGGATCACACGCATGGCTAGTCCGTCTGTTGGGTGATGTTGAGCAGCACCCCGACACTGGCCAGAGTGATGAACAGCGAAGAGCCGCCGTAGGAGATGAACGGCAGCGGAATTCCCTTGGCCGGCATCATGGCAAGCACCACGCTGATGTTGAACAGCGCCTGCACCACCACCATCGCGGTGAAGCCGGTCGCCAGAAACTTGCCGAACATGTCATCCGTGCGCAGCGCGGTCCGGATACCGCGATACAGGAAAATGCCGAACAAAGTGACCACCAGCAGCGAGCCCCACAAGCCCAACTCTTCGGCGGTGACCGCGAAGATGAAATCCGTATGCGGCTCCGGCAAGTAGAAGAGCTTCTGCTTGCCTTCCATCAGCCCCAAGCCGGTCAGGCCTCCGGTGCTGACGGCGATCATCGACTGGATAATGTGGAAGCCTTTGCCTTGCGGGTCCTTAAAGGGATCGAGGAAGGCCTGCATGCGCGCCCAGCGCCACGGCACGCGGACCACAAGAAAGTACAGCGGCAACAGCGACGCGACGAATGCGTATCCCAGATATTTCATGTTCATCCCGGCCACGAACAACACGGCGGCGGAGATGGCCAGGCACGCGATGGCGGTGCCCAGGTCGGGCTCCTTCACAATGAGCAGGGCGAACAAGATTACCGGAGCGGCGGCCGGCAGCAGCACGTTCTTCCAGTCGGTGATCTGTTGCCAGCGCGACTCCAGAAAGTACGCGAGATAAAAAATGATCGCAGGTTTCGCCAGCTCCGAAGGCTGCAAGGAGAAACCGCCAAGCTTGATCCAGCGGTGGGTATTGTGGAAATCGCGAAACAGGAAAACCGCGATCAGCAGCAGCGAGGTAAATCCCAGAAAGGTGAAGACCACCGACGCCCGCCGGTATTTGCGGTAGTCGATGTGCATGATGACGATCATGGCCGCCAGGCCCGCGCCCGCCCACGCCATTTGCCGCAGCAGGAAGCCGTAAGGCGAGCCGAAGCGCTCCTTCGCCATGACCGCCGAAGCGCTGAAGACCATGATCAGTCCGATGAAGACGAGCAACAGCGTAACCGTGAACAGCCATTTATCCACGCTGACGCGCTTGGCCATTACTCGTTGCCTCCGCGCGCCGTGCTGCCCACCTGCTCGCGCTGCTGATCCCGCGATGCCAACTGGCGAACCAGGTCTTTGAAGATTCGTCCGCGGTGTTCGTAGCTGTCAAATTGATCGAAGCTGGCGCAGGCGGGAGCCAGCAAAACCACATCGCCCGGACTGGCGGATTCACTAGCGCGTTTGACCGCGGCGTCCAGCGTCCCGACGCCTGCGATCTCAGTTCCGCGCACTTGCGACTCGATCTTGGCGGCCGCCGCGCCGATAGTGTACACGCGCTTCACTCGCTCCTTGAGCAACACGTTCAGCACACTGTAGTCGCTGCCCTTGTCCTTGCCGCCCAGAATAAGGTGAATGCGGCCGGGGAATGACTCCAACGCCTTGATGGTCGCGTCAACGTTGGTCGCTTTGGAATCGTTGTAGTATTCGACGCCGCGGACCGTGGTCACAAACTCCAGGCGATGCTCCACCGCTTTGAACTCGGCGACTGCGCGACGAATCTGTGACGGTTCGACCGCGGCCAACATTCCGACACAGACTGCCGCCAGCACGTTCTCCAGATTGTGCGCGCCCTTCAACGAAATATCTTTCGCAGCCATGATCTCGCGGTCGCCGTGGCTGTCGCGCCAGACTATGCGCTCGCCGCGAACGAATGCCCCGCTCGCGACTACCTTCAAGCGGCTGAACCAGTACACCGG
>PLYW01000384.1:0-150 GCA_003151875.1 Acidobacteriaceae bacterium | reverse complement strand
TCTTGCCATTGGAGCCGGTGATGGCGATGATTTGACCTTTCAGGAAACGCGCAGCTAATTCCACCTCGCCGATGACAGGGATGCCCAATGCGCGCGCCTGCACCAGTTGTGGAACATCGAAGGGAACGCCCGGACTGATCACGATCAGGT
>PLYW01000085.1 GCA_003151875.1 Acidobacteriaceae bacterium | reverse complement strand
GGCCGTTTCTTCTGCGGAATGCCGTCCAGCCGTTCAATCAACTGCATCGACTTCTTGTAGTGCTTGGCCAGATCGTCGATGCGGCCGGTGATGTCCTGCAGGCGATTTTGGACCACTTCCTCGGTGATCTCCTCTTCGTCGAAGAGCACGATCTCCTTGACCGAGCGCACGCCGCGCTTCAAGTCCTCGCCGATGGCCACGATTTCGCGAATCACGATGGCCGAGCGCGACAGCGCTTTCAGCACCCGCAACTGCCCGCGCTCGATGCGCTTGGCGATCTCCACTTCGCCCTCGCGGGTGAGCAGCGGGACCGTGCCCATCTCGCGAAGGTACATTCGCACCGGATCGTTGGTTTTTTCCAGCGCGCCGGGAGTCAAGTCGAGTTCCACGTCCTCGCCCGCTTCCAGTTCGGCATCGAATTTCTTGTCGAGCGAACCGGGGAGCTTGGGGCTTTCGAGGACGTCAATGCCTTGCGTGCCGATGGTGGTCAGCAGGTCCTCAAGGTCATCGGGCGAATGCAGGTCGTGCGGGATGAGGTCGTTGACCTCGTTGTACGTGAGGTAACCTTTTTCTTTTCCTGCATCGATCAGTTTCTTGATGTCGTCGAACTTATCTTCAAGAGCCAAAGCGGATTGTCCTCTAATAGATGGCGCCAGTTGAGGGGCGCGCTGCTTCCATGCACACTAAGGCGGGAGCGATACGGCAGTACAGACATGCGTGTAAACTTATAGATTTTATCATAAGCCGAACCACCCGCCAAGACTTATTTTGCAAATCACACACTGCCAGTAACCACCGAACCTGAATCGCTGCCCAATTCGGGTGTCGCTGACACGTCCTGACGATTAGATGTTGGCTACCCGGCGTTCGCTTCATCCTTTTGCGTCAGTCAGTTAGCGATGGATTTCTGCGGAGGACGCTGATCCGCAAAATCATTTACCACCCTTCGGCTGCGCTCAGGGCAGGCTCCGACACAGAGGTCACGGAGGTTTGGTTCCCATCGAGTATTCTCCGTGCTCTCGGTGCCTCCGTAATCAATTTTCATTTCTATAGGTGGGCCGAAAGCCCGTAAAGATTGCTCGCCATTCCCTTGAAACTAATGGCGCAGTGCGCCCGTATATACTCCTATCGGCTCATAACGAGGTATCTTTTCCTATGGTCTCCGGGATGCGGACGAATTTCGCCTTGTTCCTCTTTGCCTTCTTCTTTCTTGTCTTCGGCCTGGGTTTGGGCCTGGCGGCGGCGCAAGCGGCGCCACCGGTCGGCAGCAACGCCGCCAACGAAATGCCTTCGGTGACGACGGTGCCTCCCGAAGCCCAACCGTCCCCTAACTTCAGCGTGGAAGCCGCCACCGACGCCTACATGGCGCGCATACCGGCCAGCGCGCGCACCCGCAGTGACGCCTACTTCGAGGGCGGCTATTGGCTCATTCTGTGGGACTTCTTATATGGGGTGGTGATCGCGCTGTTGTTGCTGAACCTTCGCTGGTCGGCGCGAATGCGCGATCTGGCCGAGCGCATCACCCGCTTCAAGCCGCTGCAGACCTTTATCTATTGGGTTGAGTATTCGCTGCTTACCTTTGTTCTGGGCGCGCCCCTGGTGATTTATGAGGGCTACACGCGCGAGCGGCAATACGGCCTGGCCACGCAGACCTTCGGTCCGTGGGCGTGGGACCAGACCAAAGGTCTGATGATCGGCATTGTGCTGGGCGGAATCCTGGTCGTGTTGCTGTTCGGCATCGTGCGCCGCCTGCCGCGCACCTGGTGGATTTGGGGAGCCATCGTGACCTCGGTCTTCCTGGCCTTCTTTGCGATGATCGTCCCGGTCTTCATCATGCCCATCTTCAACAAGGTCTCGCGCCTCGACGATCCCAAAGTGACGGCGCCCATCCTAAGCCTGGCGCGGGCGAATGGGATTCCCGCGAAGGACGTCTGGGAGATCGACGCCTCCAAGCAGACCACGCGCATGAGCGCCAACGTCAGCGGCTTCGGCAATACCCTGCGCGTCACCTTGAATGACAACCTGCTGCGCCGGGGTTCGCCGGAAGAGATCCAGTCGGTGATGGGCCACGAGATGGGGCACTATGTGCTCAACCACATTCCCAAGGACCTGCTATTTTTCTCGGTCGTGATTGTGGTCAGCTTTGCGTTTTTGAACTGGTCGCTGCAGTGGTCGCTGCATCGCTGGGGCGAGCGGTGGCAAATCCGCGGCATCGGCGACGTCGCCGTCGTGCCGCTGGTGATTCTGCTGCTGTCCATCATAGGATTCGTCGCCACGCCGCTGCTCAACACGCACACGCGGACTACCGAGCACGAAGCCGACATGTACGGACTGAACGCCAGCCGCCTTCCCGATGGTTTTGCGCAGGCCGCGATTCACTTGGGCGAGTATCGCAAGATGCATCCTGGTCCGGTGGAGGAGTACATCTTCTTCGACCATCCCAGCGGTTACAACCGCATCCATGACGCGATGACCTGGAAGAAGGAGAATCTGCAACTGTTCGCGCCAGGGGCGGGAGAACAGAGCGGGAGCCGAGGCGGAGCGGTTCAATAGGGTCAATCATCAGCCCGAAGGGCGTCGCAATCGTAGCCCAGGCGTAAGTCCTGGGTAAGCGTTGTAATAAAGTGAGTCCCGTCAGGGACGGCACATCAACCAAGAATCTCTGCCCGGCTAACCGAAGATGAAATCAGCAACGCAGCCGTGCCGCCCAACAGCAATCCGAAAACAAATCGGATTGCCAGCCAGTTGCCGTGCAGGCCAGCCAATTCCGTCATCGTGTCGAGAAGATTGACGGCAGCCGCGGCGATGAGCAGGCGCAACGCGATCCTGCGCGAGGTGCGAAACAGCAGCCCCACGGCCGCCCCCAGATAAATTCCCAGACAGCGCGAGCAGACAGCCATCTCGGCGCCGAAAATCCAGAAGGAGCGCTCCGGACGCTGGTGGCAGACGATCGCGAAGCCCCGCTCCAGTGCCAGTCCCATAGCCAGCAAACCATGCGTCAGGAAATACGGAGCAGCAACGACGGCGGCCACGAACGTCAGCGGGACAAGAGTCCACCAGGTCCAGCGAAGAGTGGCGCGGCGAAGTCGCTCAGTTGCTAGGTACATTGCAGTTGAAATCCCCTGCAAGAACGGTGAATGTACTTCTCGGCGGGAGCCCCCGCATTTATGCGGGAAAAGGAGCGCTTTAGCGCTCCGGAAGAGTCTCGACTTGGATCATGCGCTTTAGCGCTGGCCTCGGCAAATCCCGCGGCTAAAGCCGATTTTAAGAGCGAACTCTTTTTCGCTGGACTAAAGTCCTTCCCCCTGCTGAAGCAGGGGGCTCCCACCAAAATTCCTGTCCAGATTTTTTCTGTAGCCTGTAAAGCCGTGCCCCTTCAAAATCGGATTCGTACGATAGCTGCACTCCTCCGTCACCCCAATATCCCCATCCTCTTGCCGACGCGTTTCAGGACGTCCAGCGCCTGGTCGAGCTCGTCGCGCGTGTGGGTCGCGGTCATGATGGTGCGGATGCGCGCCTTGCCCTCGGGCACCGTGGGGAACGCAATGCCCGTGCCCATCACGCCCTCTTTGAACAGCTCGCGCGAGAAGTCCATGGTGAGGCGGCCGTCGCCCACGATGATGGGCGTGATCGGCGTCTCGCTGGCCGGCGTGTTCACCCCGCCGATGTTGAAGCCGAGCGCGCCCAGCTCCTTCTTCCAGTAGCGCGTGTTTTCCCAGAGCTGCTCGATGCGCTCGGGCTCCTGCTCCAGCACGTCAAACGCTGCGATGCACGTGGCTGCCACCGACGGCGGGTGCGACGTGGAGAACAGGAACGGCCGGCCGCGATGGTAGAGGAACTCGATGAGATCGCGGGTGCCGCAAATATAGCCGCCCAGCGCGCCGATGGCTTTCGAGAGGGTGCCCACCTGCACGTCAACGCGACCGTGAAGTTGGAAGTGATCGACGGTGCCGCGCCCGTTACGGCCCAGCACGCCGGAAGCATGGGCGTCATCCACCATCATGATGGCGCCGTATTTCTCGGCCAGCTCGGTCAGTTGCGGCAGCGCGCCGATGTCGCCGTCCATGGAGAAAACGCCGTCGGTGATGACCAGCTTGCGGCCGGGCTCGTTCTTGATCTCGTGCAGCAGCTCTTCGGCGTGGGCGGTGTCCTTGTGGCGGAAAACCTTGATTTTGGCGCGGGAGAGGCGCGCGCCGTCGATGATGCTGGCGTGGTTCAGCTCATCGGAGACGATGAAATCTTCCTTGCCCAGCAGCGCCGACACCGTACCCGCATTGGCCGTGAAGCCCGACTGAAAGACCACGCAGGCTTCGACATTTTTGAAGCGCGCGATCCTCTCTTCCAGCTCCATGTGGATCTTCATGGTGCCGGCAACAGTGCGCACGGCGCCCGAGCCGACGCCGTACTTGCGCGTGGCTTCGAGGGCGGCTTCGCGCAGCTTGGGATGCGTCGTCAAGCCCAGGTAATTGTTGGAGGCGATGTTGATGACCTTCTTGCCGTCGAAGGTACACACCGGCGCCTGCTCGTCGTCGAGCACGCGCAGCTTGAAGTAGGTGCCCTTCTGCTTCAGCTCGTTGAGTTGGTCGGTGAGGTAGGACAGCGGATTGGTGCGAGTGGTCGTGGTTGCCATGAAGGTCTCCGGGTGCGAATGAATATTTTAGCGCGGAACGTGAGGGCACTTGGCGGGCCGAAGCAACTCGGCTCACGTCAGCGCTTTCGCCTTCGCCTACCAAGAGCGCAACGAAATAAATGGGCGTTGTCCGCCATCCATTTGCCGAAGGCAAACAGAGCCTTGTCGAGCTTTCGCCGACCTGCTGCATCGGAAGCCCCGCAAGCAGCCGAAATTTGTTCTAGCAGCGGACAGCAAATTAAGTACGACTCCACCGTATTTGGCGGCTCTAAGCCTAGCAACCAACCGGTGGCCTGAGTTACCCGCGAATCGAATATTGGAAACCGGCCTGCGCTGATGAAGTGGAGCAGGGTTGTTGCGCGCGCTAGCCCGAAGCTTTTTAGCCCACTTTTGCCACTGCGGAACTTCCTCTCCGACCAATTGCTCAGGAACTCGGCAACGTCATTGACATCCGGGCACTTGGGAAGATCGCTAGCAGCGTTTATCCAAACGTCGTACGCGACCGTCGCAACGTTAGGCTTCCACCTGTCGCTCTCTTTCGGCGCATTGTCTTTCCACCGTCCCATCAACTCGAAATCCGGGGCTGCGAGCGCCCCGGACTTGTTAATCAGGAGCCAGTAGTCTCCCTCATCGTAACCGTCGTAGAGACTCGCCCATAGGGTTGCCCACTCTTTCGGGTCCATCTCCTGCAACTGGGGATAGAGAAATCTCAATTGGTCTCCGCCAAGTGGCACTCCGTTTGGCTAGGTGCGAAGGAATATTCTATCCCGACGCGCGGGGTCCGGTTCGAATTGCCTCCGCCGTGCGCCATGTGATAACTTCCGCTCGTCCCCTGCTGTCGAACTTTCACCCCCGGCAAGCGCTAACCCAACGCTTGCTGGAAAGCCCCGCCGGGAGGAAAACGGCATGATTTCTATCGTTATTCTTATCGTCCTACTGGCCGTCATCGCATTCACGCTGATCGGCATTTACAACAGCCTGGTGCAGTTGCGGGTCCGCGCCGACAACGCCTGGGCCGATATTGACGTGCAACTGAAGCGCCGCTACGACCTTATCCCCAACCTGGTCGAAACCGTGAAGGGCTATGCCGCCCACGAAAAGGGCACCTTCGAGAACGTCGCCAAGTTTCGCAGCGTTGCCATGGCTGCCAGCACTCCGGCGGAGAAGAGCGAGGCCGAGGGCCAGCTCACCTACGCCTTGCGCGGACTGCTGGCGGTGGCCGAGGCCTATCCGCAATTGCGCGCCTCAGAGCAGTTCCAGTCGCTGCAGGGTTCGCTGAGCGGACTGGAAGATGCCATCCAGAATGCCCGCCGTTACTACAACGCCGTGGTGCGCGATCTGAACACCAAGATCCAGACCTTCCCCACGAACCTCGTGGCGGGCATGTTCCACATCCAGCAGAAGCAGTTCTTCGACATCACCGAACCGGCACAGCGCGAACCGGTGGCGGTGAAGTTCTAAAGGCAGCAGTTGGCATTTAGCATTTAGCACTTAGTGGTATTTAGTATTGAGTGAGAACCAGACCCTCGAATGACCGAAAGATTAAGGAGCCCTATGAAGGACTTTCGAGATTTGAAGGTTTGGCAACGCGCACACCAAATCACCCTGACCATCTATAGTTGCACCCGAAATTTTCCACGTGACGAGACCTATGGCATGGTGAGTCAACTGCGGCGCTGCAGTTCGTCTGTAGCGGCCAATATCGCCGAAGGTTGCGGACGATTCGGGAATGCTGAATTTGGCCGATTTCTGACTCTCGCTATGGGATCTGCGAGCGAGTTGGAGTACTTTCTCCTGCTGGCTCGCGACCTGGAGTATCTCTCGCGAGAAAACCACGAAGCCGTTACCCACGACGTCGTTGAAATGCGGCGGATGCTGAACCGGCTACTGTCAAAGGTGCAGGCTGAACGAGGGAGCAAGCCGTTGCTAAGGGCCAAATGCTAACTGCTAAATGCCAACTGCGAACCTTCGCCCTTGTCATTCTCTGCCTTTCCCTGGCGATTCCCGCCTTCGCCCGCGACTGGCACATTGCGCGCTTCGAAAGCCACATCTACGTTGCCTCCGACGGGGTGACCACCGTCAACGAGCACATTGACCTGGTTTTCAGCGGCGAGTATCACGGCATCTACCGCGACATTCCCGTCGAATACCCAGGGCCGCACGGCAGCAACTACACCCTGTTCCTCAAAGTCACCAGCGTGCTCGATGGCAGCGGCCACCCGCTGAAGTACGAATCGAGCACCCAGCACGGCAGCCGCCATCTCAAGATCTACAT
>PLYW01000244.1 GCA_003151875.1 Acidobacteriaceae bacterium | reverse complement strand
AGCACGCGCATGTCGTCGCGGTGTCCGCGAGTGACGATGACAATGTACGACGATTCGGGCGGATTCAGTTGCGCCGTGGCCAGATCAAAATCGCGGGCAATCACCTCGCGCGCGTCCGGGAAGCGCTCACGGTTGGCGTACGCCTCGCGGTCATCCACCACGACTACGTCGAAACCAGCAATGGACGCAACTTTGTACAGATTGTAGGCGACGTGGCCGGCGCCAAAGATGTAGAGCAGCGCCGGTGGCAGCACCGGCTCGATGAAGATTTCCAGTGTGCCGCCGCAGACCAGGCCGGTGTCGTACTTGGGATTGTTGTTGAGGTTGAAAGTGAGCGAGCGCGGCTTCTCCTCTTCCATCACTTCACGCGCAACCTGCCAAACCTCGGCTTCCACGCAGCCGCCGCCGATGGTGCCCACAATGGAGCCATCATCGCGCACCAGCATCTTCGCAGTCTGGAACGACGGGATCGAGCCGCGGACGTTGGTGATGGTGGCGACCGCGCCGCGGCGTCCCTGGCGGCGAAGCTCAACGATCTGCTCGTAGATATCCATGACGGCAGTTTTCATTATTGAGATGCCGGAGGGGCAAGTCAAAGAAAGGCTAAAGGCCAAGGTGTCTCGGCTAGGGAATGTGCTAGACTATCCCAAGGAAAAGCCTATGGCCACCCTATACGTGGAAAACATCCCTGAAGATTTATATGAGGCGCTGCGAGCACGAGCTCGTCAGCGGCGCAAATCGATTGCGGCGGAGGTGATCTCTCTTCTGGAAGAGAACGTTCCTACCGCCAAGGAGATTCGCGCACGACGGCAGTTCTTCCGCCGCGTACAACAACTGCAGTCCCGTCCTTCTCCGTCACTCGGGCCGTTTCCTTCCGCAGAAGACATGGTCCGTGAGGACAGGGAGAGGTGAGCTCGCTTGTCATTGACGTCAGCGTCGCGGTGAAGTGGTTTTTGCCCAAGCGCGATGAAGATCTGGTTGACCAGGCTATGGAATTACTGGCGCGCTATCGGGATGCCAAGCTTCGTTTCCTTGTACCGGATCTGTTCTGGGCGGAATTCGGGAACGTTATGTGGAAGGCAGTGCGTGTGGGACGATGCACGCGGGAAATCGCGAAGGATAGCATTGCCGAAATTAAGACTCTCGGCCTCCCAACTGTGCCCTCGCAAATTCTTATCGAGCAGGCTTTAAGCCTCGCCCTGTCCTTTAATCGATCCGTGTACGACAGTCTCTACGTCGCTTTGGCCATGGAGTCTGCTGCCCAGTTGGTCACAGCAGATGAAAAGCTGGCGAATGCCCTCGCGGCCCACCTTCCGGTAAAGTGGTTGGGAGCTCTCTTGTGAATTGGTCAGTGCATCCGAATTGGAGGCGCCCGGAGTGAGAGGAACGACACAATGAAAGCCGTCCGCATTCATGAGTTCGGTGGTCCGGAAGTTCTCAAGTACGAAGAAATCCCTGATCCGGAGTTGCGCAAAGACCAGGTGCTGGTCCGGGTCCGCGCCTGCGCGCTGAACCATCTGGACCTCTGGGTCCGCATGGGCCTGCCAGGCGTGCAGCTGCCGCACATCCTGGGCAGCGACATCGCGGGCGAGGTTGTCGAGTGCGGCGAGTACGTCAGCGACGTGAAGCCGGGCACCCGCGTGCTGCTGGCGCCCATGGTTTTCTGCAACCACTGCGAGCAGTGCAACAATGGACGCCACAATTTCTGCCCGCAGTTCAACGTGCTGGGCAACGGCGTGGATGGAGGCAACTGCGAACTGATCGCCGTACCGCGCGTGAATGTTATCCCCATCCCCGATTCGCTGGGCTTCGTCGAGGCGGCGAGTGTCCCGCTGGTCTTCCTGACTGCGTGGCACATGCTGGTGGGGCGCGCCCACTTGCGGGCAGGACAGACGGTGTTGGTTTTGGGCGCGGGTTCGGGAGTAGGCTCGGCCGCAATCCAGATTTGCAAGATGCTGTCGGCCGAGGTGATCACCACCGCCGGCGATGAGCAGAAGCTGGCGAAAGCTCGCGCACTTGGCGCCGACCACACCATCGATCATTACAAGCAGAAGATTGCCGACGAGGTGAAGCGCATCACCAATCGCCGCGGCGTGGACATCGTCTTCGAGCACGTTGGCCAGGCCACCTGGAAAGAGAGTGTCAAATCGCTGAAAAACGGCGGCACGCTGGTGACCTGCGGCGCCACCACGGGCTTTCAGGGCGACCTCGATCTTCGTTTCCTGTTCTCGCGGCAGCTCTCGCTGCTGGGGTCCTACATGGGCGCAATGGGTGAGTTGGACGAAGTCCTTAAGCATGTGTTCGCGGGCAAGCTGAAGCCGGTGGTGGACCGCACCTTCCCATTGAGTGAAACTCGCGCGGCACATCAGTACCTTTCCAGGAGCGAGCAGTTCGGCAAGGTGGTGGTCACGCCGTAGCACGGCAACTTCAGAGTTGCGTCCCTAGTTGCAGCCAGCGCATCGAAAGAGGCAGGTATAATTAATTCAAATGACGACCGAGTACCGCCCTCCGCACTTCGAGAATCCCGAGCCTGGCACCGAGCGCTTCGACAACCTTGTCGGATCGGACCAGAGCCGCGGCCAGATTCTGCGAGCGACCTTTGGCGAGCAGCAGCACGAAGGCGTCCTGATGGCTTCGATGGATGCGGTGGTGAACTGGGTGCGGAAGAACTCCATTTGGCCGATGACCTTTGGCCTGGCCTGCTGCGCCATCGAGATGATGTCGATGGGCGCCTCGCGTTTCGATATCGCCCGCTTTGGCGCCGAGGTCTTTCGCCCGTCGCCGCGGCAGTCGGACCTGATGATCATTGCCGGCCGGGTCTCGCAGAAGATGGCGCCGGTGATCCGCGAGCTCTATATGCAGATGCCGGAACCCAAATGGGTCATCTCGATGGGAGCGTGCGCGACTTCGGGAGGCGTCTTCAACAATTACGCTCTGGTGCAGGGCGTGAATCAGTGGATTCCCGTGGATGTTTACGTGCCCGGATGCCCCCCGCGTCCGGAGCAGTTGATTTACGCCATTATGCTGCTGCAAGAGAAGATCAAGAACGAGCGCGGCTCGTTCCGGCGAGCGCTCAACCTGGGGCCTGCTTAGGTCGGGATAGATTTCCGGCTGTCCAAGCCCGCCGGACAAACTTCTCAACTCAAAGTACGCGCCCTGCGCTTACCCGCGACTTTTCTTTAATGGAGCTGCCACTTGGGCGGGGCGTAGGTAAAGTCAACCAGTCCGTCGCGATAGTCGATCTTGACGTGCAACATCCCCAGAACCTCAAACCCCAGAATGCCGGAGACCTCGGTGCCCGTGTTCCTGCAGAGGTTGGACAGATCGAAGGTCAGGACATCCTGGTCGTTCTTGGAGAAGCGGCTAAATCGGAGTGTTGCTTTGTCGGCCTTGTAAACCTTGGCCACCGTTCCACTAACGCCGCCTACGTGCGCCCAGGGGTCGGAGTTGATCTTAGTGACCTGGCGTCCCGCCCGGATAGAAAGAAAGTTGATGTTGGCGCCGGTATCGATTAGGAAGAGCATCGGCTTGGAGTCGTTGACCTCGGTTTCGATCAGGAGTTGATGGCCGAAGTGAAAGACAGGCGACCAGCTTTTCATCTCGGGAGCGACGTAGCGGTCTTTGGGAAGGCGAGGCCCCGGGGTGGTCTTTGCGGTCTCGCTCGCGTCACCAGTTGATTGCGCCTTCTGATCGGCCGCCGCTTCGTCGCTATCGTCCTCACGGTTGGAACTCGATTCGCCTTCGCTATTGAGGGCCGTGGGTGCGGCCGTCTCATCGGGTCGCTTGGGAAGGGGCGACAATCTCAGCTTCTCCGCCGGAAAGTCAATGTCGATCAAATAAGAGCTGAAAACATTCGTGCCGAGCAGGCCGTCTTCGTCGGTGAGCGGCGTCCTATCGCTGACGGTGACCACACAGTCGGCAAATTCCAGTTCCCCGATCCGAATGTGATCCGCCACTGCCAGCGACCCATTCTGCGCTCCCTTGTCGCCGATTCCCCAAAAATGGATGTCCGAGATGCGCGCCAGACCAGCCTTTTCCGCGCTCTTACGACCGATGAGGATCCCGCTGGCTCCCGTATCCAGCAGGAGATGGGTGTTGCGGTCGTTCAGCTTGACCGGCAAACTATAACCCATGATGTGTCGCGGATCGCGAGACATCCGTTGCAGATTGGTATCGGTTTGCTCCAGCTTGCTGACCAGCCGGCAGGCGTGCACGGGTTTGTCAACGGTGGCCTTCAGGAAATCGAGATAGTGGTGCAGAGACTGAGTTTCCTCCGGATCATCCGGATGCGGACCGGCGAGATACGCTTCGATGGCTGCGATGCGCTCGCGGCGCGAAAGCCGATTGAACCACAAGCGCTGGACCTCCGGATCGTTCGGAGCAATCTGATGCGCCACCCTTAGCGCGTCGTAGGCTTTGCGATAAAGCGAATAGGCGCGGTAGAGACGAACCAGGCCTAGACAGGCGCGTAGTTCCCGCTTGTCGATTTGCAGCGCCTCGAAATACGACATCTCGGCTTCAGCCATTTTGGCGAGGCGGAACTGCACGTCACCCATGGCGGCCAAAAGCGCCGCCGAATTGGGTTGAGCGCCCAGCGCCTTGACTGCCTCGGCGGAAGCTTCATCAATCTTCTGCTCATGCAGGAGTGACTCGATGAGCCCGGCCTCTGCCGGCACCAGCTGGGCGTCGATCTTCAGAAGCGCTTGATATTTTTCTGCCGCCTGCGCGAACTTGCCGGCTCTGTAAAGCTGGTCAGCGGCGATCAGATCAGGATTGTCGGGAACCGCTTTGGCATTCTGTGCCAGCACGCCAAACGAGAGGAGCATGGTGAGCAAGCCGGTAAGTATGACGAATAAGCGTCGGATCATTAGGGCCAGTCCTACACGAGAGCAGAGTACCACCGGACATTGGTTTCCGATTCCCGTTCTGCAGCCCTCCCCTGTGACCCACCTCACAGACCCAAGGTCGCCCTCCTTCTATCGTTAAGGGTTGGGCTCTCCCGACTTCTTAATACTGAGAGGCACTCATACTATGTCTATCGCCGCCGTTTCCACAACCTCCCGCGTCCTCAACCCCGTACTGGCCAGTCGCATTATGAGCGCTGAAGAAGCTGCCGCCCTCATCCATTCGGGCGACCAGATTGGCATGAGCGGATTTACCGGCTCCGGTTATCCCAAGGCCGTGCCGATGGCGCTGGCACGCCGCATCTCCGACGCCAACCTGCGAGGACAGAAATTCCAGGTCAGCATCTTCACTGGCGCCTCCACCGGGCCCGAGCTCGACGGCGCACTCGCCATGGCGGGTGGCATTCACCTGCGGCTTCCGTACCAGTCCGATCCCGAGACGCGCAAGCGCATCAATGCCGGCGAGATGGAGTACATGGACATCCACCTCAGCCACGTGGCGCAGTTCGTGGAATATGGCTTCCTCGGCAAGCTCGATCTCGCGCTGATCGAAGTCACCGCAGTGCTCGAGGACGGCCGCCTGATACCGAGTTCCTCGCTCGGCAACAACAAGACGTGGATTGAGCAGGCGGAGCACGTGATCATCGAGGTCAATTCGTGGCAGCCTGCGGCGCTGGAAGGCATGCACGACATCTACTACGGCCTGAAGCCGCCGCCCAATCGCGGACCGATTCCCTTGACGCATACGGGGCAGCGCATTGGCAGCCCGTATCTCGAGCTGCCGCCGGAGAAGGTTGTCGCGGTGGTGCTCACCGACTCACCCGACCGCAACAGCGCGTTCAAAGCGCCCGATGAGGCTTCGCGCCGCATCGCCGGGCACATCCTCGAATTTCTGAGCTGGGAAGTGCAGAAAGGCCGCATGCCTGAGACGCTGCTGCCACTGCAATCAGGCGTCGGCAACATCGCCAACGCGGTGCTCTTCGGGCTCGAGGAAGGCCCGTTTGAAGGGCTCACCTCGTACACCGAAGTCATCCAGGACGGCATGATTCGCCTGTTGAAGTCGGGCAAGCTGACGGCGGCGTCGGCGACTGCGTTCTCGCTCAGCCCGGACATGCTCACCGAGGTCAATGCCGACATGGCCAGCTATCGCAAGCAGATCGTGCTGCGACCGCAGGAGATATCCAACAACCCTGAGATCATCCGGCGGCTGGGTGTGATCGCCATGAACGGCATGATCGAGGCCGACATGTACGGCAACGTGAACTCGACTCATGTGATGGGATCGCGCATTCAGAACGGTATCGGCGGCTCCGGCGATTTCGCCCGCAACGGGTACCTGTCCATCTTCATGGCGCCATCGACGGCGCAGAAGGGGACCATCTCGACCATTGTTCCCATGGCTTCGCATGTGGACCATACGGAGCACGATGTCCAGGTGGTTGTGACCGAGCAGGGCCTCGCCGACCTGCGCGGGCTCTCGCCACGACAGCGCGCCCATCTCATCATCGAGAAGTGCGCCTCGCCCGACTATAGACCGCTGCTGCTGGACTACCTCAACCGCGCCGAGCGCCTGTCGTACGGACGCCACACTCCGCATCTGTTGAGTGAAGCCCTGGGCTGGCACAATCGCTATTTGCGCAGCGGGCGGATGAAGCCGAGCGGGGAAGAGTAGTCAGGAACTAGGGATCAGGGACTAGGGGTCAGGGGCTAGGGATCAGTTGTCGAACAGAACCCTTCGTGACGCTCCCTTCGTGACGCTCCCTTCCATTCGCGACGTTCAGCGAAGTCCTTAGGTAAAATGCAAGACGCCCCTTTCGAGGGCAGAGGAGCGTCAATGAAATACTTTGTCCGTATTTTTGCGGTGATTGCGTTTGGACTCACACTGGCTACGGGCGCGTGGGCCCAGTGGTCATCCGACCCTAACCAGAATCTTGACCTGTCGAACATCTCTGGCGCCGACCAAGTGCAGCCGAAGCTGCTTCCTCTGCCCAACAACAGTTGGTACGTGAGCTGGTTCAATAACAACCCAAACGACCCACCGCCGAACGGCTACGACGTTTATTACCAGATGCTCAGTGCGAATGGGGTGGAGCAATTTCCGCATGATGGCATCCAGGTCGCCAAACTGACTTTGAGCTCAACTGAGGACTACGGCCTCGCGCTCGACGCGAACGGGAATGCCTTGCTGGCCTTCCTCGACGACCGCTTGAACCCCGACATCCCGCAGGTCACCGCCGCGAAGATGAGTTCCACGGGGCAGGCGCTCTGGGGACCTTCGGGCGTGGCTTTGACGATTGATCCCGGATTTCACGCAGCGCCGAAGATCGCCGTCACTAGCGACGGCAACATTGTGGTTGCCTGGACCACCGACGATCACGTAGTGCTCCAGAAGCTCGACGCCAACGGCCATCCGTTGTGGGCTGGAGTCTCTGCCCTCGCTGGCGGCATTTTGCTGCGCGAACCTGGCTACTTCTACTCGCTGGCCGATTTGCACGCTTCGGACGACGGATCGGTCATCGTATCCTGGGTGCGCAATCACGGTTTCGGCAGCAATGCCTACCTCTACGCCAATAAGGTTTCTTCCAGCGGCCACCTGCTGTGGGGCCCGGGACACGTGAAGGTCTTTGATGGCGGCTCGCTACAGTTCGGCGAGTTTCCTTACTTCACTCCCGACGGCGCTGGTGGCGCGGTGTTTTCGTGGTACAGCAATAGTCCCAGCCTACAGGTCTACGCGCAGCACATTCTTTCGAATGGGACCGAGGCCTTCGGGCATAACGGTTCGGTGGGATCGACCAATGCGTTCAACGTGAGGGTCTCGCCGTCGGCCTCCTACAATCCAGCGACGCAGGAGACGTTCCTGTTCTGGACGGAAGAGGATTCCAACCAGTTCACCAACGGGGTCTCGGGGCAAAAGTTCAATTCGGCGGGAGCCCGCCAGTGGACCGACAGTGGATTGACGATTGTGCCGCTGGGGCCGGATTCGCAGATCTTCGTGGAGAACGTGCAGATCGGCACGGGCGCGCTGGTCTTCTGGTTCGATCAGCCGGGATTCGGGTCGGGAACCATCCAGGCAATCAAACTGGACGGAACCGGCAGTACGGTGTGCACGCAGTTCCCAGTGTCGTCGGCTTCGTCGGATAAGTCGCGTCTGGCGGCCAGCCTTGCTTCCTCCGGCTTGTCTGCGCTGACGTGGGAGGACGACCGTAACGGCGAGAACGATATCTACATCCAGAACGTCAATCCCGACTGCTCGCTGGGGATTGAAGACCGGCTGCGACCGAAGATGGCAACAGGGAACTTTTAAGCGACTTTGTTAGCAACCCCGCTCAGGCCACCTGCGTGGCCTCCCTTCAGGAGGCCCGCAGGTCCCGGCGTACGAGGGTTGAATCGAGGAAGAATCCGAGCCCGACCGCCAACGGAATCACGCCGAAAGCCGCAGCGACCCAGGCGTCGGGTTCGACGCGTGCAATCAGCGCAAATGCGACGGTGTAGCCGATCGACGCGCTAACCAGCAGGATGCCTGCCCGGCGAGAACGAGCGGTCTGCGAAAGCTCGGGCTCCATGGGAACGCTGAGCCCGCGCGCCAACGCCGCCAGGCGTTCTTCGGTGCGCAGCTTGCGCACCCGGTAATAGGTGTACATCGCCGCGATGGGAATCCCAAAGACCATAATCACTGCCACCAAGCCGATGATGTCTCCATCCATAGCCTGCCTCATTTCTTGTCGCGCTGCCCGCGCGTCCTGAAGATCGCTTACAGTTTGAAATACGGGGAGCAGTCGAAGAAAGTTCCGAAGTTTTTGGGGCACAAGAAGCAGGTCCATCCGCTCGCTCGCCACGGCGGGCTCGGGTCGGAATGACAAACTGACAGCTGATGGCTGACGGCTGAAGGCTACTCCTCCCCCTCGACCTCTTCGCCGCGCTCGGCCTTGGCGGCTGCGATGATCTTCTCCTGCTGCAGTGCGGGGACAAAGTCGTAGTGGTTCATTTCCATCGAGAAGCTGCCGCGGCCCTGGGTCATCGAGGTCAGGTCGGTGCCGTAGGTCAGCATCTCGGCCATGGGCACTTCGGCCTTGACGACGGTCTTGCCGGCCTTGTTGTCCATGCCCTGGATGCGCCCGCGACGGCTATTCAGGTCGCCCATGATGGCGCCGGCGAACTCGTCAGGAATGGTGATCTCGACATTCATGATCGGCTCCAGCAGCGTGGGCTTGGCCTGCTCCATGGCTTTGCGGAAGGCGATGCGGCCCGCAGTTTTGAACGACAACTCGTTCGAGTCCACGTCGTGGTAGGAACCGTCGTAAAGAATGACCCTGAAATCTACCACCGGGAAGCCAGCGAGAAAGCCGCGTTGTGCGGCTTCGACGATGCCCTTCTCGACGGCGGGAATGTAGTTCTTGGGAATCGCGCCGCCGAAAATCTCATTGACGAACTCGAAGTTGCCGCCGCGCGGCATGGGTTCCATCTTGATCTTGCAATCGCCAAATTGGCCGTGTCCGCCGCTCTGCTTTTTGTGGCGGCCCTGCACGTCGGCCTTGCCGCGAATGGTCTCGCGGTAGGGGACCTTGGGGGCCTTCAGATTCACTTCGGTGTGATAACGGTTCTTGAGCTTTGAAACCACGACCTCGATGTGCTGCTGGCCGGTGCCTGCGATGAGGAACTCTTTGGTCTGGGCATCGCGGAAGAAGCGCAGCATGGCATCCTCTTCCATCAGCTTGTGGATGCCATTACTCAGCTTGTCTTCGTCGGCCCGGGTCTTGGGCTCGATAGCGAACGTGATCGCCGGTTCGGCGAAGGTCACGTGCGGATACTGGATTGGGGCGCCCTTGTCGCCCAGGGTGTCGCCAGTCAGGGTGTCCTTCAACTTGGCAACTGCGCCGATGTCGCCGGCATGGAGTTCGTTGACCGGGACCGCCGTCTTGCCCTGCATGATCGAAAGGTGAGCGAACTTCTCGGAGCCGCCGCGGTTGAAGTTCTGCAGGGTCGCGTCGTTCTTCAGCACGCCGGAATAAACCTTGAAGAACGAGATGCGCCCCGAGAACGGATCGCTGATGGTCTTGAATACGAACAGCGAGAGCGGGCCGGAGTCGCTGATCTTGCGGACTGCCGGCTCCCCGTTATTGGCGGTGGCAGCCGCTTTCACTTCGCCATGCTCGACCGCCGTCGGCATGTAATCCACGATGAAGTCGAGTACTTCGTCGCTGCCGATGTTGCCCAGGCCCGAGGCGAAGAGCACGGGGAAGATCTTGTCTTCGCGGATGGCGTTGTGCAGCCCGGCGATGATGTGCTCTTCGGCGATCGTACCTTTGTCGAAGAACTCTTCCATCAACGCGTCATCGCCTTCGGCGACCAGCTCCACCAGCCGCTCGTGCGCGGCCTTGGCCTGCTCTTCCATGTTGGCGGGAATGGGGCCGACGGTTGACTTGCCGTTTCCGCCCATCTCGTAGGTGTAAGCCTGCATTCTCACCAGGTCCACGACGCCGGTGAAACTCTTCTCCGAGCCGATAGGCAATTGCACCGGCACAACCGTCCGGCCAAACGCCGTAGTAAGCGATTCCATGACGCGGTTGAAGTCGGCGCGCTCGCGGTCCGTCCGCGTGCACACGATGACCCTCGGCAACGCGACCCGGTCGTAGTAATGCCAAATGCGCTCGGTCACCACTTCCACGCCACTGACCGCGTCCACCACGACCAGCGCGGCTTCCACCGCAGGCATTACCATCTCGGCTTCGTGGATGAACATGTTGAAACCGGGTGTGTCGATCAGGTTGATCTTGGTCTTGCCCCACTCGACGATGGCAGTCGCGGCGGAGATGGACATCGCCCGCGAGACCTCTTCTTCGTCGTAATCGGTGACGGTGGTGCCTTCATCGACCCGGCCAAAACGCTGGGTGGCGCCGGCAGTGAAAAGCATTGCCGAGGCGAGGGAAGTTTTGCCCGAATGGGAATGCCCGATCAGGGCGACGTTGCGGATGTTTGCGCCTTCGTAATTCTTCACCTATGGACTCCTTCGAGTGATCCGCTCCACCTGGCGCTCAGAGGCATTGCTCCCCAGTAGCACGCAATTTGCGCGCTTGCACAACCCCGAGGTTGCCGGCGAGGCAAAAAGGCGGGGCACCATGCCGGCTTGCGCATGGTGAAACTGAATAAACTTAGAATCCTAGCACAACGAGTTTACCGCTTCCACTGCGGAGGAACCTCGTCGCGTTTAGACTAGCGCCGGGGATGGAACCTGAACCCGGAGGCGGGGCGCCGCTTTACGCAAGGTGGGGACTGGCGCGGGGAAAACCTCGTCCATTTGCAGCTTGGCGGCTGCGATTTCTTCTTGCGTGGGTGGACTGATCTGGATCACGACGTTGCTGTTGACCTCGGAGCCATGCTGGAACAGGTTCTGGTTCATCATGATCGACTCCAAAAACCGCCCCAGACTTCGTGAATGAAAGCCGTTGCTGAAGCGTGGACCACTCGACCAGCCGGGATTCACCGAGTAATCGCAGATCAGGCTCCAGTACCCGCGCGCGGTGTTGCACCACATCTTCAGACTGTCCACGGAACGCTCGCCGCCGACATGGTATTCGACCTGCAGCAAGCCGCCGGTTGCTACTTGCACCAGGTCACTCCAGTTCACAATCACAGCGCTTTCCAGAATTGTGCTGAGCTGGACGTTCTGCGCAGGCAGAGATTGCGGTGTCGTAGTCATCGTGTCCTCCATGAATTGTTGAACGCAAAAGAAGGTCGCGACTGTCCTGTGTTTGCGAAGTACGCTTGTAAGGAGGGCTGAAGAGTACACCTTCTTCAGTAACGGAAGGCGCTGGAGGGGGAATCCGTGGAAGATAACCCCACTACAGTGATTATACGCCTGCCCAGGAGGCCGCGGTGTTTAGTGGAGGTTGCCGAAGCAAGGACGAGGCGCGGCAAAATTCAAGCGAATGACTTACCGGCCTCAAGTCCCTGCCGCTTTAATAGCGGTGTGGCAGCTCGCGCTCGGTATCGACCGAACTGGTCAACGTGCCGATCAGGTAACTGATCAAAATCACGACGACCACGGCAATCGTAACTACATCCATGTGGCACCTCACCCGGTTCGGCCCCTTGGCCCAATGAACCCCGTCCTGTGGAAATACTCTTCCGGGT
>PLYW01000258.1:14902-15562 GCA_003151875.1 Acidobacteriaceae bacterium | reverse complement strand
GCAGGGTACTTTGGGACGTGACGCTGCGTGGAACAGGCGCGGTTGGAATCGCAAACCACCGGTGCCACATCCCATGAGCGGGCCGGTGACGCTGCGATGGAAAAGCTGAGCCGACAGATCAGTGGGTTGTCGGGGTGGGACCCGCAGGGCAGACGGCGCCCGCTGGAGCAAAAGTTGCTTTGTTTTGCGCAAAGCACCAATTCACCTGCTCGTGCGAAAACTCGTTGACCACGCTGCCCGGCACATCTACCTCTTTGACTTGCTTGAACTCGAAGGTCATGCTTCCGTCGGGCGCAACCGTTGCCAGCAGGTATCCATAAATATCGGTCATGGCAACGGTGGCCGCGGCGTGGTCTTGCGGTAGGCGATAGCGCACGGCTCCGGCAGAGCCCACAATCCATCCGGGTAAAACGTCGGCGGCGTGGCAGGCGGTGGCGTAGATATTGTTCATCACGAAGTGCGAATGGCTCGCCAGCACGTACACGTTCTTCTTGGTGCTGTGCCGGAAGGCCAGCAGCTCAGCATAGACAGTTCGCCCGCTGCTTTGCTCCTGCGCCGAGTCATTCATGCTGTGCCCGCTGGACAAACTGTCGGGCAAGGCCGCGTGCATCCCCAGGACGACCGTGCGGATTGAGTTGTCCTTGGCATCATGAGCCAGGA
>PLYW01000258.1:0-14897 GCA_003151875.1 Acidobacteriaceae bacterium | reverse complement strand
CAAGCCAGTCGGCGAACTGCGCGACATACTGTCCTCTGGTCATGGGAGAAATCATTTCGTGATTGCCCATCGCCAGGAACACTGGCAAGTCTCCGAACGGATTCAGTTGGTGCTGGATGAAGTCAGGCCAGGCAGCGGCGAGGTAGTCGCTAATGGTGGAATCCGGATGAGTGTGAAGGTAGTCCTCGTCGAAGGTGTAGATGGCACGATAGTCGCCGAGATGCCAATAGAAGGCCGCCCCATCGCGGCGGACGCCCTGGGCGATCGCCGGCATCACGATGTCGCCACAGTTGCGCGAGTCGCCCGATACCGCGAACCTCCAGCTCGCCGCGGCGTTGGGCTGCCCTTGCGCTACCAGTGATGTAGTCGCGCACAGGACCACAAGCAGAGTCAGGATCCCGAACCGGAAGAAGAATTCCTGTCCGGCTCCCGAGTTCACGAACGGCAGGCTTTCCCAGCACTCGAACACATTTCCCTCACGGCGCGATCCGACAGCGGCATTTTAGCGCTTTCATACATTAACTGATTGCATGTTCGACGTGGAGAATTTCGTCTCGCGGCCTTGCATTGATATTCGGGGGGCTAAAGCGATAAGCTGTGCCATCTCATTCCGGTGCTGCGTTTCTTGGAGAATCTATGCCATCTGGATTTCGCCGGATTGCTCGAGCATTACTCGCGCTCGGCGTGCTGTTGGGCTCAGCTACATTCGCGCTCGCAAAGCAGGACGCAGCTAAGCCTGACGAAGCGCGCCTGAAGGCCGCCTATCGCTTCGAGCGCAATCATTGGGTGTACGTTCATCTCGAAGGTCCTCCGGCCGACATCGGATATCAGCACGGTTACCTGCTGGCGCCCGAGATCGCAGATGGTTTCAACACCGTTCGCGCGGTTACCACGCACAACACCAAGCGCGATTGGAATTTCTACCGCGCCACCGCACAGAACCTGNNCGCCCATGGCGTAAACCTGGATCTGTGGGACGTGGTGGCGTTGAACGCCATGGAAGAACTTCCTGACTACTACGTTCCGTGGCTGAACAAACAGGAAAAGCGGGCTGATGCGCCGGTCTTGAAGGCGCCGGGAAACTGCAGCGCACTGGTTGCGACCGGCTCGATGACCAGGGACCACAAGCCAGTCATTGCTCACAGCAACTGGAGCGACATTGCCACGGGTAGCCGCTGGACCGTCATCTTCGACATTGTTCCTACCCACGGTTACCACATGCTGACCGATGGTTTCCCAGGGGTGATCGTGAGCGACGATGACTTCGGCATCAATTCCGCCGGACTCATGGTGACCGAGACCACCATCACCGGCTACGCGCTGTTCGATCCCAACGGGGTGCCTGAGTTTGTGCGGGCGCGCCGGGCAATGCAGTACGCCAGCTCGATCGATGAGTATGTGGGGATCATGCTGGACCATAACAATGGCGGATACGCCAATGACTGGCTGCTGGCCGACAACAAGACCGGTGAAATTGCGCGCTTTGAGATCGGCCTGAACCTGCATCGCGTATGGCGGACCAAGGACGGCTATTTCGTTGGGTCAAATTTTCCCAGCGACCCTGACTTCATCAAGAAAGAAACCGACTTCGATCCCAACAACATGGGCAGCTCAATGAATGCCCGTCACCAGCGCTGGCAGGAACTGATGGCACAGAACAAGGGACAGATCGATGTCGAGATGGCGAAGAAATTTCTCGCCGACCACTGGGACAGCTACGAAGGCAAGGAAGACCGCGACGAACGTTCCCTCTGCGGCCACCTCGCCAACTCGCCACGAGGCGCGCCCGAGTGGGAGCGGCCACCGTATGCTCCTGACGGCGCCGTAACGGCCCAGGCCGCTGACAGCACCATGGCGAAGAACATGAGCCTGCAAGCCAAAGCCGGTTACCCTTGTGGGGAGGATTTCATCGTTGACAAATTCCTGAAGGAGCACCCCGAATTTGACTGGCAGCGGTCCGTCTTGCGCGACATGAAGGGCAATCCCTGGGCCGCGTTCAAGGCCGCGGATAAACAATGAGAAGTCGCGGCTGGCTGATTCCCTAACGCAAGACATCGACTTGAGGTCAACCATCGCAGAACAATTCTGCAACTTACGTGTTTCAACAAGCATCTAGGTAGAACGAGCTGGGAGGTTCGCTGACCGCACTGGCTCGAGGAGGATGCTGCATGTTCCACAAGCTCTTTGCCACTTCGAATGACTTCGTACTCACCGTCGTGCGCCTGATACTCGGCGTGACCTTCTTTATGCACGGCGCGCAAAAAATGCTTGGCTGGTTCGGGGGATATGGCTTCCACGGCACCATGGGGTTCTTCACCCAGCAGATGGGAATTCCGGCGCCGTTGGCCTTCCTGGCAATCTGCGCCGAGTTCTTCGGTGGCCTCGGACTTCTGGTCGGTCTGCTCGGCCGTATCGCAGCCTTGGGCATAATCGTCAACATGCTGGTCGCCATCGCGACCGTCCACCATGTCAATGGCTTCTTCATGAACTGGACCGGCCAGCAAAAAGGTGAGGGATTTGAATACCATCTCCTGGCGATAGCGCTTGCAATCGTCGTGTTGATCAAGGGCTCAGGAGCCGTTTCCATCGATCGCGCGATAGCTGGCGAATAGCCGCAGGGCTGTCAGCCAGCATCCACGTTCAGGGCGTCTTCGGCGGGGGCCGGTACGGCAGTAGCACTTTCACCGTACAGCCCCGCGTGTCCCGGCGGTTGGCCAGTTCGATGGACCCTCCATGGGCTTCGGCGATCTGCTGCGACAGGACCAACCCGATCCCAGAACCGCCCGGCTTGGTGGTATAGAACGGCACAAAAGCATTGCTCGGATTGAGCAGGCCAATGCCGTTGTCTTCCACGATCAGCGCCAGCTTGCGATCATACTGTTCCCACCGCATGGAAACCTTCGGAGCTGCGGTTTCCGAATCCGCCTGGGCCGACTGTGCCTGCTCCAGTGCGGCATCCACGGCATTGCGCACCAGGTTGATCAGCATCTGTTCGATGAGGTCGGGATCGATCATCAGGACGCGCTCGGATCCCGGCACGATCTCGACGGCAAGACGAGTTTCCAGGACAGCAACACGTTCCAATAGTGGTCGCAACTCCACCGGTCGCAGGGTAGGCGACGGCATCTGTGCCAGCCGCCGATAAGACTGCAGGAAGCGGTGCAGGGAAGCGGTGCGCGATTCGATGATGTTGAGTCCGCGTTGAAAATCCGCGTTCTGCTCTTCCGGCAATTGTGGCAGCGGCAGGCGCGAAGCCAGGCTTCCGGCAATCGAAATGATGGGCGCCAGCGAGTTGTTAAGCTCGTGACCCAGAACGCGGATCAGGCGCTGCCATGCGCTGCGCTCTTCTTCGCGCAGGGCGCGGCTCACGTCGGAGAGCACAATCAGTTTGTGGGGCACGCCGTTTTGGCGAAAGGAACTCTGGCGCACCATCCAGCGCGCATTGGGAGTCGAGTAGGGAAGCGCGACTAGGGTTTCGTTTCTGGCTTCGAAGCAAGCATTGAGCTCGAGTTCCGCAGCCGTCTTCCCCAGCAGCCGGGCCGATGGCTGTTGCAACAACCGTTCGCCAGCCGCGTTTACCAGCCGCAGGATGTGGTCGGGATCGAAGGTAAACAGCGGAGCGTCGATCTCATCGACCACTCGTCGCAAAAGCGCCGTAGCTTCGATCGTCTGAATGCGCTGCTCGGTCAGGATGTCGGCAAGCGCGTTGATCTCGAGCGCCAACTCACCCAGCGCGTCGTTGGCCACCGCTCCTCGCGCGCGAAAAGAATAGTCCTCTTCACGCAGCGCACCCACCACATTGGTCAAAGTTTGCAGCGGCCGCACGATCTGGTCGAGCAGCGCCAACGTCAGCACCAGCCAAAGGAAAAACTCAAGCGCCGTCAGCGCGATTTTCACGTCGCGCGTCCAGGGCTGAGTCCAGAGGAGGATGGTGCCGAAGGCAATGCCGGGAAGTGCTGCCAATACGGCGAACAAAGCGATACGTTTTTCGAAAAGTAGCCTCGATCGTCGAGAGCGAGGGCGGGGAGTTCGGGCTGCGGACTTGGAGTCGCCGCCTGAACTAGAGTCCATACCGCTCCATCCGGCGATAAAGAGCGCCACGGCTCAAACCCAGGGCCTCAGCCGCCTGACTGACGTTGCCGTGGAAGCGCTGCAGCGCTTTGCGCACCAGGATGCCCTCGACTTCTTCGATGCTGAGTTCTTCCAGGTTCTGCCCCTGCGGGCGTTGCACATTCAGCCCCAGGTCCGAGACCTGAATCTCGCCGGTATGGCACATGAGCACCGCCCGTTCCAGCGTGTGTTCCAGTTCGCGGACGTTGCCCGGCCACGCATACTGCATCATCGTCTGAAGAGCAGGCGCTGCAAAACCGGTCACCGGCGCGCGATAGCGTGTCGCATACCGCGACAGGAAATGCGCCGCCAGCGTTGCAATATCTTCGCGGCGATCGCGCAGGGCGGGGATGTGGATCTCAACCGTGTTTAGCCGGAAAAGCAGGTCCTCCCTAAACTGGCCTGCGGCGATTGCCGTTTGCAGATCGATGTTCGTCGCCGAGATGACGCGCACGTTGATCCGCTTGGTTCGGGATGAACCGACGCGCTCAATTTCGCCCGTCTCCAGCACGCGCAGCAACTTGGCCTGCTGACGCATGGGGACGTTTCCAATCTCATCGAGAAAGATGGTGCCATTGTCGGCCAGCTCGAAACGTCCGATACGGTCGGTACGCGCGTCGGTGAAAGCACCCTTCACGTGACCGAACAACTCACTCTCGAAGGTGCCCTCGGGCAGCGCGCCAGTGTTGACAGCGACCAGAGGCATCGAAGCTCTCGCCGACATAACATGCAGAGTCTGAGCGACGACCTCCTTGCCGGTGCCATGTTCGCCGGTGACCAACACATTGGCGTCGGAGGGGCCGATGCGCGCAATCGTCTGTAACACCGGCTGCATGGAAGGCGCGGCGGCGATGAACTGGGGACGCCCTTCGGCGCGCAGTAGTTTCGCTTCAGCTTCCAGGCGCTGGGTGCGTTGCAAGGCGCGATGCAGTTCAACCTGAGTGCGCAAGATGGCTAACAGGCGCTCGTTCTCCCACGGCTTCTGAACGAAATCGCGCGCACCGCGGCGCATGGCCTCAACAGCCAGTGCAACGTTGCCCCATGCCGTCATCACGATCACCGGAAGGCTGCTGTCGAAGGCCACGATCTCGGAGAGCAGGTCCAGCCCTTCTTGCCCCGAGGTGGTATCACGGGTGTAGTTCAGGTCGATCAGCACGGCATCGTAGAAGTCGCTGGCGAGAGCTTCCCGCACCGCTGCCGGGGACTTCGCGGTATCAACTTCAAAGCCCTCGGGACGCAGCAGCAGTTCGATGGCTTCGAGAATGTGCGGTTGATCATCGGCCGCAAGAATGCGGCCGGCTTTTTGCCGATCACGGGTGGCGCGTGAGTCTTGAACCATCTCCGCGGGGCCTTGGCTTTGCGTCTTGGGCAACGTGCTCTCCGTCAGGGTGCGGTGCCGTTCACCGCGTCCTGGATCTGAATGCCATTATCTTCCAGAGTCGTTCCAGTGGCGCGTTGCAACTCGAGCTTGGACTTCTGGTACGCCGTCGTGGCATTCACCAGATCGAGTTCGGCAACCGCGAGGTCGCGCTGCGCGGTCAAGGTCTGGAAGCTCGATCCCGCGCCCAGGGTTTGCTCTTTCTGCATGATGGTGAAAGTCTTGTCGGCGAGATCGCGCGCTTTCTTCGCCGCTTGCACCCGGGCGCGACCCTGCTCAAGAGCATATTGCGCGTTGCGCACTTCGATGCGAATTTGTTTCTTCAATTGTTGCAGGCGCAACTCAGACTGACGGTACTCCAACTCCGAGCGATATTGGTCGGCCTTCGCAACTCGATTACGGATGGGGAGGGTCAGGTTGAGGCCCACAAAATAATCCGGAGAAGAATTGTTGAATGCATCACCGAAAGCTCCCCCAAAACAGCAAGGCGCCGTGGTGGTGTTGGGAGTCAGATAGTAAAACGGATTCAACTCTCCCGCCAGGCCCGTGCCGCCGTAGAAGCCCACCAGGGCAAGCGTCGGCAGCAGTGCATTCTTGGCCGCCTGGCGGCTGATCTGGCGGTTCTGCAGGTCAATCTGCGTTTCCGAGAGCTCCGGGCGATCTTGCAGGGCCATCGTGATCAAGTCCTGGGTCGATTTGTCGGGCACCGTATCCGTTGGTTCCAGCCGGTCCGTAGGAACTACCGGCATCGATTCCAGCACGGGGTCGTCGAGGTTCTTGGTGAGCGCATTCTTGATCAACGATTCCTGCAACTGCAAATTTGTCTTGGCGACAGTCAGGTCCTGATCGCGCCTGGATACCTCGGCTTCGGCGCGCATGACATCCATGGCGGGAACTGCTTCCAGTTGTAGCTGCTTCTGAGCGTTCCCTAAACTCTGCTGGGCAAATGCGAAGGACTGCTCGTTGACCCGCTCTTCTTCGTAGGCACTCACCAGGTCCCAATAGATATTGGCAATCTGGGTCACGGTTGCGATCACCTGGTTCTTGAAGGCGATGTCGGAGATCTTCTTGTTGTTGCGCGCGATGCGCAAGAAGCGCAGGTTAGGGCCGGTGCCAAATCCCGCCAGGAGTTGTTGCGTGAATTGTGCGCGGTAATAGGTTCCCAGTTGCGGGCTCAGGCTGCTGAAAATACTGTTCGTGGCCTGCCGGTTGTTGTCCACCTCGAACGAGAAGGTCGTCCCGGTGGAAAACGACTGCGTGTAATTGACATTCACCTGCGCGGTGTTTAATTGCAATTGGGGGACGCCATAGATCTGCAGGTTGGCAAGCGGTGTGGTTTGATGTTCCAAGCCGCTAATGACGCCGACGGTTGGGTCATACGACTGCACCGGAGTTCCAGCGCCCAGGGTGGACTGCACCAGACCGGCAGCGCCTGCGCCCGCTCCTCCCGCTCCTCCGGTGGTGCCGCCGGCGCCCGCGCCCGGTGCGCCCGTTCCAAAGCCACCTACACCACCGCCCGGCGTGCCTCCCACGACGCCGGTGTTGACGCCGCGGAAGGAAGCGCCCGCCTTCGTTCTCTGTATATCGGTATCGGCAATGGGCAGGTTATAGCGGGCGATGGCCAGATCGAGATTGTTCTCCAGCGCCAGGGCGATCGCGTCCTGCAACGAGATATACAGCTTGCCGTCGCGAATGAGGCGGTCAATGCGTGACGAGTTTTGCAAATTCGGCTCGGGTACCTGGCTGGGCGCATACGCGTCGAACGGGTTATGCGAGTGGGGAATCGCCAGGCGCGCCGGAGTATGTATGGAAAGCTGTGCAGGCGCCGTCGAATGGGATGGCTGCGGAGTCGGCGCATTCGGCATCTGTGCAGGGGGCGAATCAGCCGGCGCTTGGGTCTGCGCTTGATTCTGCGCTTGCGCGCCTACCAGCGCGCAACAGAGAAAAAGCGCCAGGACCGGCGACTGGAAAATGCGCTGCATCATGAACGGACCGCCTCTCCGCTCGCTGCGAGGGCTGGATTCGCGGTGTCGCCCACCAGCCATCCGTCGCGCATTTGGATGGTGCGGGTCCCATACGACGCGTTGACCTCGGAGTGCGTGACTTGCACNNGCCGGTTTGTGGATGACCGCCCGGGCGATGCCCACCAACTGCTGCTGTCCGCCGGAAAGCTGGTTGGGATACAGGTCCTTCTTGGCGACGATCTGAAAATGGTCGAGCGTTTCGGCCACCATGCCTTGTCTCTGACTGCGTGGGATGTCCTTGTAGGACAGAGGAAGATCGATGTTCTCCTGCACCGTCAGGTCGTCGAGCAGGTGGTAGCTCTGAAAGACCATTCCGATATTGCGTTTGGCCAGTTCGGCGCGCTCTTTGCGCTTCATCGCGTGCACGGCCGCCTCACGAAACCAGTACTCGCCCGCCCATTGATCGTCGAGCAAAGCCAGCACGTTCAGCAGCGATGACTTGCCTGCACCCGACGGCCCCATGACGGTGACAAATTCGCCTTCCCGAATCGTGAGGTCAACCCGGCGCAACACCCAGGTCTGGCCTGCGCCGGTTTTGTAGCTGCGTTCGACATTGTTGAGTTGGATCATGATGGTTAGCAACTAGCAATTAGCAACTAGCTTTCAGACGTCAGCAATGCAGCTCCTAGTGATGTTCGTCCATTCCGAGTGCGGGTTCTCGATCCGGCCGTTTAAGCTAATTACTAGCTGCTAGTTGCTATTGCGTCTCCTGCATCAGCCTGCGCAGCTCTTCCTCGGCGACAACCTTGCCGTCAAACAAATGGATTTCGCGCTCCGCATGTGCGGCGAAACGCGGATCGTGGGTCACCATGCAAATGGTGGCGCCCTCACGATGCAGCTTTTGCAGCAGCTCCATCACCGCTTCGCCATTGCGCGAGTCCAGGTTCCCGGTAGGCTCGTCGGCCAGCAGGATGGAAGGTGAACCGGCCAGCGCTCGTGCTACGGCGACACGCTGCTGCTGGCCGCCGGACAATTGCGAGGGATAATGCCGCAGCCGGTGGGCCATGCCGACGCGCTCCAGCGATTCCACCACCCGGCGTTTGCGCTCGGGGCCGGGCATGCCGTCGCGATAGGTCAGCGGCAGCTCGACATTCTCGTACACCGTGAGATCGCCGATGAGGTTAAAGCTCTGGAAGATGAATCCGATTTCGCGATTGCGAATACGCGAGCGGTCGGCGAAATCCAGGTTCGCGACCGGCTGCCCGTTGAGTCTATAGTCGCCGGCAGTCGGCGTGTCGAGCAGCCCGATGATGGAGAGCAAAGTTGACTTGCCGCAGCCCGAGGGCCCCGACATGGCGACATACTCGCCCTTGCGCACCATGAGATGAACCCCAGCCAGGGCGTGGGTCTCGACTTCATCGGTGTAAAAAACCTTGGTGAGATTTTCGATCTCAATCAGTGGGGTTGCTGCATCGCTCATGTTGTTTTCCTTTGATCGCTATGCGCTCTTCGCAGTTCGCTTTTCGCTATTGGAGTCTCGCATCTTCCGTTTTTGTTTATCACCCATCCATCATCACGGGAGCCCCGGAGTTCAATCCGAAAAGCGAATCGCGAAACGCGGCATTCCCTACTCCAGCCGCACGCGGTCGGTGCTGTCCCACCGCGACATATCAGAAAGAATGACGGTATCGCCCTGGCGGAGTCCGGAGTTGATTTGAATCAGGTTCACCGAGGCGCGCCCGGTCTTCACCTGCACCCGCGTCGCTCCTTTGCCGTCGGGATCAAGTTTGAACATGGAAACCGTGCTGGTTTCCTGACCGAAAGTCGGGCGTCCCACATAGAGCACGTTCTCCAGCCGCTCCAGGTCGATGGTGCCATCCACGCTCAGATCGGGGCGTGCGCCTTTGGGTAATTCGCCTGTCAACTTCACATCGACCGTTACTGTGCCATTCTGCACGCCGGGATCGACGCGACTTACCTCCCCGGGTATCACGCCGTTGTGCGTGTCCACCGACGCCGGCTCGCCGATCTGGACGTCGCGCGCCTGCGTCTCCGGAATCTTCAGCTCCGCCATGAGATGGTTCGGTTGCACAATCCTTGCCAACTCAGCGCCAGGCAGGACGTGCTGACCAACCTGCAACGGTAAATCCACCAGGACGCCCGCAACTCCAGCTTGTACCTTCAGGCGCTGCAATTGCGTCTGCTTGAGACCGGCCAGCGCGCGCATCTCTTCCACCTTGGCTTGTTGCACGGCCAATTGCGAGGCGATGGCCTTGGCGTTGATCTGCAAACGCTGGTCCTCGATGTCGTTGCGTGTGACCAGTTCCTGGGCCTTGCCCGCCGAAGCTTTGGCGGCCAAGCCGGAAATCACACCAAGATCATAGAGCGCTTTGTCGGTTTGGGCCTGACGCTGCGCCTCGGCGTAATCGGCGTTGACCGTGGCGGCCCCAGCTTTTTGCGTCATCAGATCGCTGGCGAGCTTTACCTTCAGGCTCTGATACTCGGCTTCGGCCGCCTTCACCTGCAACTGTGCGCCCAGCGCCTCCTGCTCGAGTTGAGGATTACTCATCTCCACTAAGACGGTGTTAGGTTCAACCAACGATCCGGGAAGTTTAACGATGCGGATGACCGTCGCTTCGGTCTCGGCGGGAATTTGTCGGACGTCTTCATGACTGGGAATCAGAGTACCCAAACCGCGCACTTGGCGGAGCATGGAGCCCCGCTTCACGGTGTCAGTCCAAATGGTGCTGCGATCAACGGTCGGCGCGGCGGGCTTCAGCCGCGAGATGCCGACAGTGACGCCGATCAAGACCACGAGCGCAACACTGGCCCACAGGATCTGCCGCCGGCGCTTTTGACGCTTCAATTCAGGACGGGCGATATCCATTACGCCTTCNNGGGCTATGTCCCCACACGGATTGTAATGTCCAGTTTCGGACAGTACAACATAAACCCGGCTCCGGCTTTGCCGGGGAACAGGGGCGATTCTCAAGCGTGATGAATCGGCGCACACAGACGTCAATTCATCTCGACGCAAGCCAGTCCGCTGTCATACTCTCAGTTTTCAAGTTTCTAAGGCCAGTCGCGTCCGCTTATGACTGCAACGAGTATTGCGGTTTCACCTGAGGTGGCGAAGGCGCCAGAAACGTCGGCGCGGCTGGTCTCGCTGGACGTTTTTCGGGGCGCCACCATCGCGGCCATGATCCTGGTCAACAACCCGGGAAACGGTGCTTCTTATGGGCCGCTTCGGCACGCGAAATGGAACGGGTGGACCCCAACCGACCTGATTTTCCCCTTCTTCCTCTTGATTGTCGGCGTTTCGCTCGTGCTTTCCTTTCGATCGCGACTGAGACGCGGGGATCCCACTCGATCGCTGGTCTGGCACGCGTTGAAGCGTAGCGTGACGATCTTTGCTCTCGGACTGCTGTTGAATGGACTTCCTTCTTTCCATCTGGCGACATGGAGAATCCCCGGCGTCTTGCAACGCATTGCGCTCGCCTATTTCGCCGCCGCGATGATTACGCTTTACTGCAAGACCTATGCCCGCGCGCTATGGATTGCAGCCCTGCTGGCGGGTTACTGGTGGCTGATGCGATACGTGCCGGTTCCCGGATACGGAGTGCCTGGCCGCGACATGCCCTTTCTTGAACCCAACGCCAACCTTGCGGCATACCTCGACCGGAAGCTGATGATGGGCCATCTGTACGAAGGAACACGCGATCCCGAGGGCGTGCTCAGTACCTTGCCGGCGATTGCCACAACGCTCTGCGGTGTTCTGGCTGGGGAGTGGCTGGGCTCGAATCGCAGTCAAACACAAAAGATGGCGGGAATGTTCGCCGCGGGTGCGACTGCGCTGGTTGCCGGGGAAGTTTGGAGCATCTGGTTTCCCGTCAACAAGAACCTGTGGACCAGTTCCTATGTGCTGTTTTCGACGGGATGCGCGCTGCTTTGCCTGGCGATCTGTTATTGGATCACGGACATACACCAGCATCGCGGCTGGTGGACCACACCTCTCGTCATCTTCGGCACGAATGCCATTGCCGCGTACGTTTTGTCGGAGCTAGTGGGAGTGCCGCTGCACTGGCAGGACTACATTTTCCAACATTGCTTCGCGCGCGGATTTTCTCCGGCCATGGCATCGCTGCTGTATTCGCTCACCATCGTGGGACTATGTTTTCTGCCTATCTGGTGGATGTATCGACGAAGAATTTTCCTCATAGTCTGACGGCTGGAATCCGTCAGCGATTCCCGCGCTTGCCGCTAAAAGCCAGAAAGGCCTGACTTCGCCACCGGTGCGCGCCATTGACGGCCTTGGCGTGCTGCCCTAATATCCGGAGCAATGGCAATTCAAGCTCCCAGCAGCGGCCAAGTGTTGGGGCACTACCGGCTAATTGAGCAGATCGGCGCCGGGGGCATGGGTGTGGTCTTTCGCGCCCATGATGAACAATTGCAGCGCGACGTCGCGGTCAAGATCCTGCCCACCGGATTGTTCGCCGACGATGCCGCCCGTAAACAGTTCCGCACGGAGGCGCTGGCAGTTGGCAAGCTAAGTCATTCCAACATTGCCATGGCCTTCGACTTTGGGGAGGAACGTGGCATTGACTACCTGGTCACGGAATACATCCCCGGAGTCAACTTGGACCAGATGCTGGGCCAGCAGCCGCTTCCGCAGAAGGAGGCGCTGGAATTGGGCATACAGATGGCGCGCGGATTGGAAGCCGCGCATCGCGAGAATGTCATCCATCGCGACCTCAAGCCGGGAAATCTGCGGATCAACCCCGATGGCCAGTTGAAAATTCTCGACTTTGGCCTGGCCAAGCTGGTTGAACCCATAGAACTGGCGGAGACGGCCAACATCAACACCAGTCTCTCGGTTACCGGAACCTTGCCCTACATGGCGCCCGAGCTGTTGCGGGCTGAACCTGCCGATGCCCGCTCCGATATTTGGGCAGCCGGCACGGTGCTTTATGAAATGGCGACCGGCAAGCGTGCGTTTCCTGACCGGCAGCCGTCGCTGCTGATCGATGCCATTCTGCATTACGATCCGGTGCGGCCTTGCCTGATCAATCCTGAGGTTTCGGCCGCTTTAGAAATGGTGATCTTGAAGGCGTTGGATAGGGATCCCGCCCTGCGCTATCAGACGGCGCGGGAGTTGCGGGCCGACCTTACCCGGATCCATTCCGGCGATGAGTTAGCCACGGAGACGGTCCGTCGGACCAAAGTTTTCGCAGTTCAGCGCAAGGCCCGCAATCGCAAGGTTGCGTTGGTTCTGGCAGGGGTATTGCTGGCAGGAATCGCGGCGGGATATGGCTTCAAGCGCTGGTGGCCAACCTCTACCTCAACCCAGCAGCGGATCATGGCGGTGTTGCCCTTCGACACGATAGGTCAGGACCCGGCGACAAGTGCTCTCGGTCTGGGGTTGACCGAAACCCTTACCGCCAAGCTTGTCCAGGCCAGCAGCACGGATGCCATCCAGGTAGTGTCGCCGCGCGACCTGCGCGACCAGGGAGTGAAGACCGCCGAAGACGCTCGCCGCGAGTTCGGCACCGATTTGGTTCTGGAGAGCAGCCTGCAACGCTCCGGCCAGACCATACGCGTCAACTGCTATCTGGTTGACTCCAAGACCCATCGGCAGATCGCCGCCCGCAGCATGACCGTGGATGCCGGCGACACGTTCGGACTGCAGGACCGCGTGGTCAGCGAGACGCTGGACATGCTGCCGGCGCAAATCAAGCCGGAACAACGCCGCAAGTTGAGCGTTCGCCAGGACACTCAGCCAGCGGCTTACGAGGCGTACATCCAGGGCCGCGGATATCTGCAGGAATATGAGAAGCCGGAGAACGTGGATAGCGCGATCGCGGCCTTCAGGCAGGCGCTGAAGATAGACCCAAACTATGCGCTGGCGTATGCCGCACTGGGGAACGCCTACTGGACCGGTTACCAGCAGTTCAATAAGAGCAAGGACTGGATCGACAACGCCTCACGCAATTGTGAGAAGTCTTTGGCCCTTAATCGCGACCTGGAGGAAGGGCATGTCTGCCTGGGCAATGTGTTGAATGGGACGGGAAAGTATGAACAAGCCGTGCAGGAGTTCCAGCGCGCGGTAGCCTCGAATTCCGGCAGCGAAGAAGCGCTGCGTGGTCTGGCGCTGGCCTATACCAATGTCGGTAATTTCGCCTCGGCGGAAGCAACCTACAAGAAGGCCATCGATCTGCGTCCCAATTACTGGGGTGTGTATAGCTGGATGGGACTGTTCTACTATAGCCAGGCGCGCTATGCCGATGCGGCCGCCATGTTCAAGAAGGCGACTGAGTTGGCGCCAGACAACTACAACGGATACTTAACCCTCGGCGGCATTTACGTCACGGAAGGCCGTTATCAGGATGCGATCGACGCTTTCAAACGCTCGATTGATCTGCGCCCCAGCCCGGATGCCTGCAACAACCTTGGCTATGCGTATATCTTGATGCACCGTTATCCAGAGGCTATCGCAGTCCTGGAACAAGCCCTGAAGCTGGACAACAGCTATTGGCAGATTTGGGGCAATCTGGGCGATGCGCTCTACTGGAGTCCGGAGCAGCGTGCACAGGCGCCAGCGAAGTATCGCCAGGCCGTCTCGATCGCGCTTTCCAAGCTGCAGGTGAATCCCCGGGATGCCGAAATCCTGGGTTACGTGGCAAACTATTCAGCCATGCTGAATGACCGCCCGGCAGCGTTTGACTACCTGCAAAAGGCGCTGCAAATTTCTCCCTCCAAGGGCGAGGTGCTGTTTCGGGCGGCCATTGTTTACAACCACTTCAACCAGACCGAGCAAGCCCTTGCGTACCTGAAGAAAGCCGTCGACGGCGGCTACTCGCGCGCCATCGTGAGAGGTACGCCAGATTTTCAGAATCTGCAACAGAACCAGCAGTTCCAGTCGCTGGCCCAAAATCCCTGAACCCACCCCTCGTTACTTCATGATCAAGCCATTCGTTCCCACGACGCAGGCGTTGCCGCCAATGGTGACCGAGGTATAGATCCATGTGTTAGCCGGGGTACCCGGAGTCACAGGCCCTGAACACAGCGACCCTGAAGCTGTAGGGATGCTGCAAGATGCAAATGGGCAATTGGCAGGAAGCTGTACCGCAACCGCCGTGCCCGGGCTCGCCCCGGCCCAGCAGGCGCCGGCCGAATAAATCTCAACCGTGCCCGCGGCGCCATTCTGCAGACAGTTGCCGGCCGGGGCGGTAAGCACGATTGATTGTGGCGTTCCGACGTTGCGGCGACTACAGCCGACGAAGACCACCAGAACACACAGAGCAAGAACGACTACGAAACGACCCCGGTGCAGAGACATTTAATCCTCCTTCACAGAGTGAAATCGTGAGCCGTGAAAACTGTAGCACGTTGTTGGCCGCTGTCAAATGGGAACTTGCCACATACGGCGCCCAAAGTCTTTCCGTATT
>PLYW01000157.1 GCA_003151875.1 Acidobacteriaceae bacterium | reverse complement strand
GCTTACGGGCATGCCGCTGCGCGAGTACCTCCTGATGCTGAAAGAGAATGGGCTCGACACCTTGCCGGGCACGGCGGCGGAAATTCTCGATGACAGTGTGCGGCACGTACTTTCGGCCAACAAGCTGAGCACGGCGCAATGGTGCGAGGTGATCGAGACGGCGCATGAATGCGGCATCCGCAGCACCTCGACCATGATGTACGGTCACGCCGAGACGCATGAACACTGGGTGGACCAAATGCTGCTGTTGCGCCAGATCCAGTCGCGCACCGGCGGCTTCACCGAGTTTGTGCCGCTGGGTTTCATTCACGACAACACGTTGCTGTTTGCCCAGGGTTTGGCCCGTGCGGGTGCGACGCTGGCAGAACACTTGAGAGTACATGCGTTGGCGCGCGTGATACTGGCGGGCTCCATCGATCACATTCAGGTTTCGTGGGTGAAGCTCGGCCGCGAAATTTCGCAAGTGTCGCTGCTGGCTGGCGCCGACGATTACGGAGGCACGCTGTTTGAAGAGAGTATCTCGCGGCTGGCAGGAGCAACTGCGGGGCAGTGCATCTCGACTACGGGATTCCAGGAGCGGATTCTGGAACTGGGCCGCGTGCCAGCGCAGCGCAGCACGCTTTACAGCAAATATGAATACCCGATTGCAAATGCGACCGGAGATTGCTCAGGTGCTGTTGCGGCAGGTGGAACACGCCTTCCAAGCGGCGCTCCACCCTCTGGCTTGTAATTGTGCGCGTCCTATGACAGCGACGGCTCCCTCTACGTCCGGAACAGGTCCTTGATGGCCTGCCACATCACTTGGCCGCCGACGGCGGCGATGGATTTGGTCAACGGCAATTCTTTGGGGCAGATCTCGACGCAGTTCTGCGCATAACCGCATTCCTGGATGCCGCCGTCGCCCATCAGGGCCTTCAGCCGTTCGGTCTTGAGCGCGCTGCCGGTGGGATGCGAGTTGAAGAGCCGCACCTGCGCGATGGTGGCGGCGCCCACGAAACCCGTCTTGTCGTTGAACTGTGGGCAGGCTTCCATGCAGCAACAGCACGAGATGCAGTTGGACAGCGGATACGCTTCCTCTTGCATTTCCGACGACTGGCGCGGGCCGGAACCAAGATCGTACGTACCGTCAACCGGCACCCACGCCTTCACCTTCTTCAGGTTTTCGAAGAGCACGCTACGGTCCACCGCAAGGTCGCGAACAAGGGGGAACTTGGTCAGCGGTTCCAGCGTGATGGGCTGCTTCAAGTTGGCGATCAGCGCCGAGCACGCCATCTTCGCCTGACCGTTGATGATCATGGCGCACGAGCCGCAGATCTCCTCCAGGCAGTTGGAATCGTAGGTGACCGGGGTGGTCGGCTTGCCCTGCCGCGTGACCGGGTTGGCTGCAATGTCCATCAGCGCTGAAGTCACGTTCATGCCTGGGCGGTACGACAGTTCGAACTCTTCCCAGTACGGTTTGGACTCGGGAGTTTGTTGGCGTTTTATTTTTAAGATTACGCTTTTAGAATTCGCCATTTTCGCTTTTACGCTCTTCGCTTNNTACGTCGCCACGTCGTAGCGCCGCGGACGGGGCTTGATGAGCGACGTATCTACCTGCTCGAACTCGAAGCGTGGCTCATCGGCATCGGCCGCGAAATATGCCTTGGTGGTCTTCAACCAGTTGGCGTCATCGCGCTCCGGGAAGTCCGGCTTGTAATGTGCGCCGCGCGACTCGTCGCGCATGGCCGCGCCTTGGGCGATCACACGCGCCAGTTGCAGCATGTTGTAAAGCTGCCGCGCGAAGACGAACGACGTGTTGGCCCAGTTCGAGCGGTCACTCAGGTTCACATGACGGTAGCGCTCCAGCAGCTCCACCAGCTTGGCATCGGTTTCGCGGATGTTCTTGTTGTAGCGGATGACCGTGACATTCTTAGTCATGGTGTCGCCCAGTTCGCGCCAAAGCAGGAACGGATTCTCCGTGCCGTCATTGTTCATCAGGTGGGCGTTGATCTCTTCCTGCCGCTTTCGCTCAGAGTCGTAAACCTGCTGCGCTGGTGCGCTCCTCATGCCGTTACGCGCATAGTTGACCGCATTCGGGCCCGAAACGAATCCCGCGTAGATGCACGACAGCAGCGAATTCGCGCCCAGGCGGTTGGCGCCGTGATACTGATACTCGCATTCGCCGGCGGCGTACAGGCCCTCGATATTGGTGCGCTGCTCAAAGTCCACCCACAGCCCGCCCATGGTGTAATGCACCCCAGGGAAGATCTTCATGGGCGTGTCGCGGGGATCGTCGCCGACAAACTTCTCGTAGATCTCGAGGATGCCCTCCAGCTTGCGGTCCAAGGTGGCGCGGTCGATGTGCGTCAGGTCGAGATACACCATCGGCTGCCCATCAACCCCGAGGTGATGTTCGTAAACCACTTTGTGGATGGCGCGGGTGGCGATATCGCGCGGCACCAGGTTGCCATACTTGGGATACCACTCTTCCAGGAAGTACCAGCGCTCACCTTGGGGAATGCTCATGGGATCGCGCTTATCCCCCGGCTGCTTGGGTACCCAGACGCGGCCGCCCTCGCCACGCGCCGACTCCGACATCAAGCGCAACTTATCTTCGCCCGGGATGCACGTAGGGTGTACCTGGATGAATTCTCCGTTGGCGTAGTACGCCCCTTGCTGATAAAGCGCTGACTGCGCTGATCCGGTACAGACGACGGAATTCGTGGACTTGCCGAATATGGCGCCGACGCCGCCGGTGGCAATGATTACCGCTTCCGCCGGGAAGGTCTGCACGGCCATGCTGCGGAGATCGATGGCGCAGATGCCATGGCAGACTCGTTGGTCATCGATCACGGCAGACAGAAATTCCCAAGCTTCGTACTTGGTGACTTTGCCTTCGGCCTCATAGCGGCGCACCTGCTCGTCGAGGGCATACAGCAGTTGCTGACCGGTGGTGGCTCCGGCAAAGGCGGTACGGTTGAACAGCGTGCCTCCGAAGCGGCGGAAGTCGAGCAGGCCTTCAGGAGTGCGGTTGAAGGGAACGCCCATGCGATCGAGCAGGTCGATGACGCCGGGCGCAGCCTCGCACATGGCCTTTACCGGTGGCTGGTTGGCGAGAAAATCGCCGCCGTAGATGGTGTCATCGAAGTGCTGCCAGGTGGAGTCGCCTTCACCCTTCAGGTTCTTGGCAGCGTTGATGCCGCCCTGCGCGCAGACCGAGTGAGACCGCTTGACCGGGACGATGGAAAAGAGGTCAACGTAACCTCCCATCTCGGCAATCTTGATGGTGGCTGAGAGACCTGCCAGTCCACCACCCACAACAATGATCTTAGGCTGAGACATGATGATGTTTACGCAAATTTATGAATCCGGCCGAAGCCGTCCATCCTGAAACTTGGGATTTGAAACCTCTAGTCGTGCTCGACATAGGGGACTTGACTGGCCGGCGTTTGCACGAAGCCGGTTATTGTCCAAAGCCCGATGCCGATAAGCAAAATAGCCAAAGCAGCGCAAACGTAGCCGAACCTGCGGCGCGCCTGGTCGCCAATCGTCAAACCCCATTTGGCCGCAAACAGCCAAACACCGTAAGCAAAGTGCCACGAGACGGCCACGATTCCGATGACGTAGAAGGCGATCGTCCATGGACTCTGGAAGTCGAACCACACTTTCGAGAAGGCGTTGTTATAGCCCCCGCCCATCAGGTGCACGCCCAGGAACCGCATGTCGATAACGTGGTAGGCGATATAGATGAAGGCGATGATCCCAGTCCAGCGCTGCGAGGTGTAGAGCCAATTGCCGGTCCAGGGGTATTCGCCGACATTGGAATCGCCTTTGTACCAAATGTAGAGGCCATAGATTCCGTGATACAGCAGCGGCAGGAAGATGAACACCCATTCCAGAACGTGCACGAACGGCAGGCTGGTAAGAAACTTTACCTGGTCGTTGTAGGCCTGAACGCCTTTGGTTGCTTCCGAGTTGGAGATGAAGTGCTCAATTAGGAAAGCCCCGATGGGAACAATGCCCGACAGCGAATGCAACCTGCGCAACACAAAGGAATAGCCCTGCCCGGCGCGCAGCGGAGCCACGCCTTCCTTAATTCGAGCGGAACTCGTATCGATAGAACTGGCCGAAGAAGCCACGAAGCCAACTCCTTATGACTGCGGAGTGTATAAGCGAACCTTGTATTATCAATTTCGCCAACAGCGCAAGTCAAGAAAGCCACGGCCGCTTGGATTGGCGAAAAACCTGAGACGGGCACAGTCTCCGTCTGACAAACGGGGTTCAGAATAGCTGCTGCGATGGCGAAACAGTTGTGATATCCATCACAATGTCTTATGACCGCGTGATCCGGGTCACCGGTCCGTGTGAGGATGTTGTTCGTGGCTTTCGTCCTCCCACGCGAGGAACGCCCGGAACGCCGCGCCTCGGTGACTATAGAGGGCTTTCTCTTCGGCGCTCAGTTCGGCGAAGGTCTTGCCGATCTCAGCAAAATAAAAAAGCGGGTCATAACCGAAACCGTTTGAGCCGCGAGGTGAGCGCAGGAGAATGCCTTCGGCCTTGCCTTCAAACGTTGCCAGAGAGTGGCCGTTGCGGGCCACGGCGATAGCGCAGACGAACCGGCCGGTGCGGTATTCGTCCGGAACGTCGTGCAGTTCACGCAGCAGGCGCGCGTTGTTGGCTTCGTCATCGGAGTTTGGCGCGTGCTCTGGCGGGTTGTGCTCGTCGGCGGCATAGCGTGCGGAGCGGACCCCCGGAGCGCCGCCCAGCGCGTCGACTTCGAGTCCTGAATCATCGGCGATTACCAATTCGCCTTCGGCGTATTTGCTGTAGTGCTCGGCCTTCTTGCGCGCGTTGGCTTCGAAGGTCAAGCCGTCCTCGATGACCTCCGGCAGCGATGAGAAGCCGGGGAGGGTTTCGATTTGCACGTGGTGGGCAGCGGCTGCTCCAGCAAGGTCGCGAATCTTGCCCGAATTGGACGTCGCAACCAGAACCCGTTTCATTAGCGCCCCCTATGTTCAACGTACCAGAATCCGCAACCTGCAGAACCATCGCTCCGTTGCTATCTTGTCGCAATTGGCGGTCAAAGTTTCGCACGAATTGAACAACAACCTCCGCAGTTAATTCTCTTTTAACCCTTTGTTCACGCCCAGTTGATCTCAGCAGGGTATCAACGCACATGAGTCCACTCTGCGGACTAGAAAGGGTAAGGAAAAATATGCGTCGATTTCTCGCAGCCACGTTAACGGCCGCAATGGCTTTTGGGCCGTTGGTAAACGTCTATGCCGCTTCGGCAGCTCCGCAAGGCAGCACTGCCGGAACTTCCCGGACGTCCACGCCGATCAAACATTTGGTGATTATCTTTCAGGAAAACGTTTCTTTCGACCACTACTTCGGAACGTATCCCAATGCGCTGAATCCGCCGGGAGAACCCAGGTTCCACGCTCTGCGCGATACGCCAACCGTGAACGGCTTTACGCCGGCGCTTCTGAACAGTAATCCCAACNNAACGGCCGTGTGGAATTATGCCCAGTACTATGCGATGAACGATAACTCCTACGGGACGACCTTCGGTCCATCGACGCCTGGGGCACTGAACGTTGTCGCGGGCCAGACCGACGGCGTCATCCAGAACATCAACTCCGACTATGCCGTGGTTCCCGATGGCAACGGCGGATACTCGCTGGTCAGCGATGCGGATCCGGTCGGCGACGTTTGCTCAGGAAGCTCGCAGGTGCAGATGGGCGGCCCAAACGTCGGCAACCTGCTGAGTGCGGCGGGCGTTACCTGGGGATTCTTCGAAGGCGGGTTTGATCTTACGATCACCAACCCGAACGGAACCACGGGATGCCATCGGTCTCACACCTCAACTTTTGTCGGGACGCCGAAGGTGGATTACATCCCCCATCACCAGCCGTTCCAGTACTACACCTCAACCGCGAATTTGCAGCACACGCGTCCGACCTCGGTCGCCATGATCGGGCACAATGGCGACGCCGCCAATCACCAGTACGACATCCACGACTTTTTCGACGCCGTGAATGCCGGAAACTTCCCCGCCGTGAGCTACCTGAAAGCACCGGGATATCAGGATGGACATGCCGGCTACTCGACACCGATTGACGAACAAAACTTTATCGTGCAGGTGATCAATTTTCTCGAGCAGCAGCGGGATTGGCGGGACACCGCGGTCATCATCAACTGGGACGACTCGGATGGTTGGTACGATCACCAACTGGGACAAATTGTGAACCAGTCACAGACCTCGCAGGACGCGCTCAACGGACCCGGACTCTGCGGAAGGGCGCTGCCCATCCTGGCTGGCGTCACCGGACCCCACGCGCAGGGCCGCTGCGGCTATGGTCCCCGGTTGCCACTCCTGGTTGTCGCTCCCTATGCCCGGCATAACTTCGTCGATCACACCATGACCGACCAAAGCTCCATCGTGCGTTTCATCGAGGACAATTGGCTGGGTGGCCAGCGCATCCCGGGGTCGTTCGACGCCATCGCCGGGCCGCTCAACAACATGTTCGACTTCAACCATGGTCAGGACGATCGCGTGATCCTCGACCCGCAGACCGGAGAAGTAAAATTCGCTGACAACGCGGCCAGCCGCGCAGCGAAACAAGCCCCAAAGTAAAACACATTGCTCAGGGCGCGCGAGTCGACCTGAGGAAACCATTACCGATAAGCAACGGCAGGCCATGTACCGCAAACCCAGCGTACATGTCCCTGCCGTTTTCAATTTTGAAAAACGCCCCGGCCTACGGGTTTATACTGGCCCGCTCGCACTCTTTACATTTTTCCGAGGCGCTATGAAACACGTCGTGCGCATTTTTTTGTTTCTCTTGTTCATCTCCACCTTCAGCGCGGCACAATCCACGAACCGCATGAGCCATCCGAATCAAGCCAATGCGAAATTTGCCCAGATGACGGACCAGTTCGTGAAAGATTCGCTGGTGCTATCTCCGGTGAGCGCATCGCAGGCTGGTTACCACAAGCATCTCGACCCCAAGACCGGAAAGACGGTTGACCTTGACGCGCAACTCGACGATGTTAGTGCCCAGGCAATTGCCGCCCAGGAGAAGTTCTATCGCGAGTGGCGACATCGCTTCCAAACCGAGACGCCGATCGCGGGTCTGAATCCGCAAGACGCTGCCGACTATCGCCTGATCGACGACCAGATCGCCCTGGCCCTGCTCGAGCTCGAGCACATCCAGAGTTACAAGCACAATCCTACGGGGTACGTGGAGCTAATCGGCAACGGGCTGTTTCTGCCCTTGACGCAGGAGTACGCATCCCAGGAAGTTCGCGTGGGCGACGTGATTTCGCGCATCAGCCAGATCCCGCGGTTCCTCGATCAGACCAAGTCGCAGCTTACAGACGCGGATCCCATCTTCATCTCGACCGCAGTGGGAGAGAACGAAGGCAATCTTGATATGGTGGACTCCGTGGCCGCCGACATTCCGTCAGGCTCGCCGCTCAAAGCGCAGTATGACAAAGTAGCGCCTGCGGCCAAGAAGGCGCTGACCGATTTCAATGCGTGGATGCAGAACGACCTGGCAAAACGTCCCACGAATGGCCGCACTTGGCGGCTGAGCAAGGAATGGTACGCGCCCAAGTTTCGCTATGTGATGGAGACTTCCATCGAGCCGGCGCAGTTGCTGGCCGACGCCGAGGCCGAGCTGAAAAGGGTTCGCGCCGAAATGCTGCAACTGGCGCTGCCGCTGTATAAGCAGATGTATCCCGGCCAGGACGACTACAGCAGTCTGCCCGCCCAGGAGCGCGAGAACAAGATCATCGCCGCGGTGCTCAACAAGATCAGCGACGAACACCCGCAGCGCGATCAGTTGATCGAAGCGGTGAAGGCTGACGTCGACGGCATCAAGCAATTCATCCGCGAGAAGAAGATTGTCTCGCTCAGCAGCCGCGACAACCTGAAGGTCATCCCCACACCGGAGTTCGAGCGCGGCAGCTACTCGGTAGGGGGATTTCATGGCGCTCCACCGCTGGAGCCTAACGCCGAAGCCCAGTACTGGGTGACGCCCATCGATCCCAAGACGCCGGAGGCGAAGGCGGAGAGCAGGCTGCGCGAATACAACAACTACGCGCTGAAGTGGCTCACCATTCACGAGGCGTTGCCGGGACACTACATCCAGTTCGAGCACGCCAACGACGTTCAGCCGCCCACGCGGCGCGTGCTGCGCAACCTCTTCGGCAATGGACCGTACATCGAGGGCTGGGCCGAATACATCGCCGACGTGATGACGCAGGAAGGCTATCTCGATTTCAGTCCGAAGTTCCGGCTGGTGCGGCTGAAGATTTGGCTGCGCGCGGTCGCTAACACCATTCTCGACATCCGTCTGCAAACCATGAACATGACCGACCAGCAGGCGCTCGATCTGATGATGAAAGACACTTTCCAGACACAGGCCGAAGCCGAAGGCAAAATGGTGCGCGCCAAACTCAGCTCGACGCAGCTGCCCACGTACTTCGTGGGCAGTCGGCAGTGGTGGTCGTTGCGCAAGAAATATCAGGCTGCAAAGGGCAGCAGCTTCACGCTGGAAAAGTTCCACAATCGCGCGCTCGATCAGGGGCCATTGCCGATCGAGTATCTGGAGAAAATTATTCTGCCGGACGGGAAGGCAGCAACCAGCAATTAGCGTTGGCACTTAGCATTTGGCAGTTAGCAATTAGCACCAGCAAACGCGAGCCAGAATGAGCAGGCGCACAAACGGCGGCATTTGTAAAGAATTGTAAAAACCGGCCTGATTTGGCGGGTGGGACAAACTTTTTCCGTCGGGCAACGTCTATATCAGTAACCCAAATCCAAGGCGGGCGCCGCAACCCAAACGAAAGACAACCCGGCGCCCACCGTCCATTTCTTTGTGGATTGATTCTTTCTACTGTGCCGCGTACATCCCAATAATCCTCTCGATGGCACGCCGGCAAACCGCGCAAAACTTATCGTAGCGGGTGAACATGATGCAATTTTCCTGCGCACGGTAGTAGCCGCGAGATTCGTAGTTAGCTCCCTCAAAAGCGCCTACGCGGTCCGAATATCGGTCCGTCGCCAGTAGCTCATCTTCGTGCGTCTTCTCTTTTTCAAACAGCGCGTTCATCCCTGATTCCGGCTGGTTCTCGGCGCGAATGTGGTGGCGCTCGGCTTGAATCTCGTGCTCGTAGGCCTCGAATTCTGCTTTGTGCCAGGGCGTCGGCAGGGGCGTGCCGGAGGCGACCAAGTTTTTCCACTTCAGGATCGCCGGATTCAGCAGCGCGGTTACATTCGGCTCCCAAGGCTCGATGCGCTGGGTTGCGGGAAGATAGGACACATCGGAGGTGTAGTACTCATCGGCCAGTCCAGCGAAGTGGTGTCCAAACTCGTGCACAAAAACATAGGGCGCCCATTCGCTATCGATGGCAACGGTAGCGTAAAGATTGAAGATTCCTCCCCCGCCGTAGGTCTTTGCGTTCGCCAGGATCTCGATGAACTCATATGGAGCGTACGAGGCAACATCGCGTAAGGCGCGATTATCGTTGGTCATCAGGTAACGCTCGCTGTCGAACGTGTCGTACGACGTGCCGACGGGCGAGTGGCGATACATACCTGTCGAAGGCCGCGAGATGCCCGATTGCTCCGCTGGCGGACACAGCGCCCAAACGTTGAAATCCTGCCGATGCTCGCGGAATGGCGGACGTGAGAACAGGATATCGGTGGCCCGCTTGGCATCCTGTTCGAACTTGCTACGCTCGGCTGCGGTATATCCATCGCCGAGGATCAGCAAATCGACTTTGGTTGCCGGCTCGCCCATCTTTTGAATGGTTATGAGCGGACCCGGAGAAGGTGGATTCGCCCGGTCGATGAACTTGTCCTTGGGATCGATGGTCGTGCTCCACACTTCGTGGAAGCTGACCTCCTTGCCCTCTTTGCGTTCCTGGAGGATGATCTTCACCGGAGCCGTGGGAGCAGGAAAGCGTAGCGACTCGGAGAACGTGCGATTGAGTTTCTTCGCTTCCTCGGTCTGCGACCACTCACTGAACAACGAGCCGAAGCCGCGCGAGTACAGCAGACGGCCACTAGCCTGATCGCGCACTTCGAAGAGGTAATTCCCCAGATTGCTGTCGTCGATGGTTTTAGAGAGATCGCCCGGCCAGGGTAGGGGTTCGATGACGACGCGATCAAGGCCAAACATCTCCGCCGTGACATTGCCGGTATGGTAGTAATCCAGCCGCATCGTGGCCGGAGCAGCCGAATACGCCACCGAGCTGAGCAACATTACCGAGACAACAAGGAACACGTACAGTCGCATATTCCGTGGGCTGAGGAACATTCTGATAGCCTCTCGTTCTTAGTACAACTGCCGACGTACCTTCGCTGGGGGACGCGCAATCGCCACGACGCCTCACTCTGCGGCTTATTGTGCCAGCGAGTACTGCCTCAGTTCAGCTTCCCGGCAATCTCTTCCGCCGCCTGTAGGATGGCCCCGTCCTTCGCAACGCGCGTCAGGGTGTTGATGTCCTCATACAGCGGCCGGTCTTCATCCAGCCTGCTGACATATTGGCGAATCACGTCGTAGGCCGCCTGTGCCGCCGGTGACGGTCTCACTGGAGCGCGCAGATCGAAGGCTTGCGCCGCCGCCATCAACTCGATCGCCACTACCGTCCACGCGTTCT
>PLYW01000226.1:7712-9010 GCA_003151875.1 Acidobacteriaceae bacterium | reverse complement strand
AGTCGCTGGCGCGACGGACGCTGCGGCATGGGTCATCCCCTGGCATTGTTGGCTGTGTAAGCCTTGGGTCACAGGAGGTTTACTGTGACTCATCTTCGGCAGCAGATGTTGGAGGAACTCCAGCGTCGCAACTACTCTCAGAGCACTGTACGTTCCTATATCCACGCGGTGGAAGACTTTGCGAGGTACTTCCATCGTTCACCCGAGCGGCTTGGCCTGGAGCACATCCGCCAGTACCAGGCGTATCTATTTCGCGAGCGCAAGCTCTCGCCCGGGACCATCGAAGGCCGCACGGCGGCACTGCGCTTTCTTTTCGTCAAGACGCTTCGCCGGCCGTACCTTCCCGACCACATTCCATTTCCCAAGCGGCAGCGTCGCCTGCCGACCATACTTGACCAGCAAGAGGTGGCGCGACTGATCGACGCGGCCAGCAACCTGATGCATCGCACCATGCTGATGATGCTGTATGCAACCGGCCTGCGCCGGGCCGAGTTGTGCCATCTCACGGTGTCCGATATCGACAGCAAGCGTATGGTCATTCATGTACGCCAGGGCAAGGGTGGCCGGGACCGCGATGTGCTGCTGACTCCGAAACTGCTGGAGACTCTGCGCGAGTACTGGCGCTGGATGAAGCCCAAGACCTACCTGTTCCCAGGTACGGTGAAGGGCTGGCGAGCCGACGTGCCCATTACAGAGAAGATCGTCTGGCAGGCCGTGAACGAGGCCACCAAGCGTGCCGGGATCACTAAGCATGTATCTCCGCACACTTTGAGGCACTGCTTCGCAACACACATGCTGGAAGCCGGCGCCGACCTGCGCACCATTCAGGTTCTTCTCGGACACGCCAAGCTCGCTCATACCACCATCTATCTGCACTTGTCCCGGCGCCATCTGCAGGCGATTCCCAGTCCGCTCGAAGCCATCGAGGTAACCAGTCCTGACGAGGTGAAGCGTTCCAGGAGGAAGATCAGACGATGAGCCGGCCCACCCTTGAGGTGGCCGACATCGTCCGTCGAACGGGCAACAGCTTTTGGGAACAGCAGCAGTCGCATCTTGCATGGCCGCATCGCAAGGTGCTCGATGCCATCGTCCGCTGCCGCACCGCGGCACTGGGCGGTCATCGTGATCAATGCGTTCGCTGCGGCCATCAGGCCATCTCATTCAACTCATGCCGCAACCGGCACTGTCCCAAGTGCCAGGGGAACGCGCGCGCAAAATGGCTGGCAGCGCGCTCGGCCGAACTGTTGCCCGTGCCGTACTTCCACGTCGTCTTTACGCTGCCGCATTCGCTCTCCGCT
>PLYW01000226.1:0-7653 GCA_003151875.1 Acidobacteriaceae bacterium | reverse complement strand
CAAGTTCGTCGCTGGACTGAAGCAACACTTCGCGCAAGGCAAGCTTCAGTTTCATGGCTCACAACAGCATCTGGCCGCTCCCGGCTGTTTCTCCCGTTTCCTCCGGCAGCTTTTCCAAACCGACTGGGTCGTTTACGCGAAGCCGCCCTTCGGCGGAACCGAACATGTACTCAACTACCTGGCCCGCTACACCCACCGCGTCGCCATCTCCAACCATCGGATCGTGGCTTTTGAAAACGGCAGCGTCTCATTCCGTTGGCGAGATTACGCCCACGGCGGCAAAAAGAAGGTCATGACTGTTTCCGCTCATGAGTTCCTGCGCCGCTTTTTCCTTCACGTCCTGCCCGGTGGCCTGGTCCGCATCCGCCACTTTGGACTATTCGCCAACCGCAGACGGAGTGCTGCGCTCCAACGCTGCCGCGTTCTGCTCGGCGCAACGGCATGCGCCGATCCACCCGAGCCCCCCAGCCTGCGCTGTCCAGCATGCTCCGGCATCATGCTGGTTGTCGAACGGCTCACCCGCGCCCAGCTTTACTTCCATCCAAGCCTGACCCCGGCCCAGCCGAGGAGGTGCAGTGTTGACAGTTCATAAGAGACTCACCGCTCGCGAAGTCCTTATCTGCCCTCCACGCGGTCGTGCTAGTGCACGCAAAAGCCGGTGTGCGCTTTGGCTGCGCCCACGACCCGCGCGAAGCGCATTTGCAAGCGCCACTCCGGCCTCCACTTCCGCCGAAACCAGAGTCCGCATAGCACGATTCGTCCCACCTCGGCGATCCAACACCCACAAAATCCATCTGGCGCCGATCGAAATCCCATAGGTAGAGGACCGCGTCCGTCGCAAACACCAGCGACTTACTTCAAACGACCCTATCGAAACTGCCCCGGCCAGGAAACCTGCGCTCAATCTCGCCTCATCGGCCAGGGCAGTCCCGATAGGGACCTATCGTTTCTCGTTCCCAATCCGCCCGGATCTCCCAGAAGTTGACATGTGGGAAGATAGGCCGAAGCTCAGGCCACGGGATGCTCGTTTCAAGGATCTCTTCCATTGCTTACTCTTTGTATTCACGACCGCGTGCTCCGTCCTTCCATTATCATGGGCGTAGACACGGAGAAATCAATGACTGCAATCGCCTACACTTCCAACGTACGCATTGAGCGCATTAAGGGCCCGCTGCGACGAGCGTACTTGCCAGGAGAACCACAGCCCGTGATGTTCAGCGTCCACGGGGGTATTGCCAAACACTACGGCATTGACGAAAGTCGCCTGCCCGAGCCGCACGCCACCACTATTGACTACGTGATTGCGGCTCTGGGCGGTTGAATGCTCGGCACGTTTGCCGGCGCGCTGGATGCGCGCAAAATCAATGCTAATGATGGCCGCCTTAGTTGCGATGTCCACGGTGAAGTGGAGGACGATGGCGGGGTTCTCGTTATCCGGCGGGTGCACGTGACCCACCATTTGCAGTCCGACGATCCCGCCGCGGTACGCGAGACTGTGGAGCGCGTGCATGGTGAGTACGCGCAAAGGTGCCCGGTGTATCGCTCGCTCATCCCAGCATTCCAGATCACCTCCAGCGTGGAGATCGTAGGTGAGACCGCCGCGACTTAAGCAATGCGATCCGCTGAAGGAGGCTTCGACTCCCCCATTTGCGACGTGGTCAGGTTAGCGATCATCGATTTCCTTTCGGCACACCTCGCGGGAAATACTCGGCATAAATTCGTCACGGAACGAGAGGCGACCAGACTTCCAGTGGTTGGGCAGAAGACTGAGGAAAGCCGGCGGATGGTTGACCAACCGTAGGTTGTCCTGAAACTGGCTTCGCGGAGATCACATCGGGTCGCGGGCGCCGATTGACACCTTTTTGGCATCATCTCCTCGAACAGGACTTCGGGCCCGCGTCGACGGGAGTCCGTCCTGGGCACATACAGATCCGCTCTGACGGCGGCAGGTCGCCCACCGTAGGGCGACTGAGACCCGCGTTCAGGATTACGTACTATATGGGGATGTCACAACACCTATCCGAGGATTGGCAAAAAGCGCCGTTCCGGCTGGCGACCAACCGGACAAAATACTGCCAATCCTGAACCGAAAGCACGCCTGAAGTAGTCACTCGCGGCTTGGTTTGGAGTATCCTGCGAGGCAATCGTAACCCCAAGAATGGGAATCCTTGATATGCTGTCTTGCGCCGCGGAACTCCCTAACAGAAAACGCCGAGAGCCGCGGTTGCATCCTGTGACCTCACGGAGAAAGACATGGACCAAGCTGATCGGATCAAGTACCTGCGCATTGCGTTGCTGCTAGTGGGATTGATCTTCATAATCGGGATCTACCCGCTCACCATTATTTGGCCGTCTGGCTGGTCGTGGCACGCGGGCCAGTCGGATTACCTGCAGATGATTCTGGGCATTTATGCGACGCTGGGCGTTTTTCTGTTGGTCGCCAGCCGCAACCCGCTCGCACACTTAAGCCTCATCTGGTTCACGGTGTGGTCCAGCGTTGTGCACGGCGGAATTATGGCAGTACAGTCCGTGGCGAACCCCGAGCACATGGGACACCTGTGGGGCGACGTCCTCGCACTTTTTGTTGTGGCGGCCGTTCTTGCGGTTCTGACGCCACGAGGTGCGGCGGCAAAGGCCGCCTAAGTGAGGGCCGTGCCAACTGAACCCTGGTCGGGCAAGTGGATAGTTTCCGGGTTGCCAACAAGCCACCAGCGACCGGCTCGGTTCTGGGATTACGTGTGAGATGGCGATATTGCGACAGCAATCGGCAGCGCATGCCGCAGGAAGGCTGAGCACGGTTTCTTGTCGATTCCTTTACGCCAACGACTTAGAATAGGTGCGTGAGGTGAGGGGGAGGGAGCTTCTTCCCCATGGACAGCCGAGCGTTCGGCCAGGATTTACTCGTCGGCACCGAGCTGGGCCACTACCGCATCGTCGAGAAGATCGGCGCTGGCGGCATGGGAGAAGTTTACCGCGCCCACGACGAGCACCTCGCCCGTGATGCTGCCATCAAGGTTCTTCCACCCGGTACGCTCATCGACCAGTCCGCTCGCAAGCATTTCCGCAAAGAAGCTCTGATTCTCTCGCAGCTCAACCATCCCAACATCGCTACCATCCACGACTTCGACACGCAGCAGGGGGTGGACTTCCTGGTGATGGAGTACATCCCCGGAATCACGCTGAGCGAGAAGGTCGCTGCTGCACCGCTGCCGGAGAAGGAAATCCTGCGTCTGGGCGTGCAACTCGCCGAAGGCTTAGCGGCAGCCCATGAGCACGGGGTGGTTCACCGTGACCTCAAGCCTGGCAACTTGCGGGTTACGAGTGACGGAAGGCTGAAGATTCTGGACTTCGGGCTGGCCAAGCTACGGCTTCCGGTTATGGCGAATGCCGCGACGGAGAGCTTCAGCGAGACACAAACCATAGCCGGGACTCTGCCCTACATGGCGCCAGAGCAGTTGCTGGGAGGAGAGATCGACGCTCGCACCGACATTCACGCGACCGGGTCGGTGCTGTACGAGATGGCGACGGGACAGCAGCCTTTCGCACAAGTGGAACGATCGCAACTGATCGGTGCCATTCTGCGCAGGCCGCCACCCTTACCTACCGCTCTCAATCCCAGGTTGTCTCCAGAACTGGAGAGGATCATCGGAAAGTGCTTGGAGAAGGAACCCGAGAACCGCTACCAGTCGGCGAAAGAGCTGGCCATTGATCTGCGACGGCTGCTCACACCGAGTGCGGTTAGAGTGACCGAAGTTCCTGCAGCGGGCAGGAAACTCTGGAAGGTTCTTGTTCTCGCTGCACTGATACTGATCGCGGCTGCCATCGGGGGAATATGGTACTTCCGCTCGCACCAGACTACGACCGGCCTGACCGAAAAGGACACCATCGTCCTCGCTGATTTCGACAACAAGACGGGCGATGCGGTATTCGATGACACGCTGAAGCAGGGACTCTCGGTACAGCTTGAGCAATCGCCCTTTCTCGCCGTGGTTTCCGACAGCAAAGTGAATCAGACATTGAAGCTGATGGGCCGTTCTGCCGGTGACCGTTTAACGCCGGGGGTCACACACGAGGTCTGCCAGCGCTCGGGCAGCAAGGCCATGCTGACCGGCTCGATTGCTGCGCTAGGCAGCCAGTACGTGATCGGCCTGAAGGCAGTGAACTGCAACACGGGGGACGTGCTCGCGGAGGTGCAGGAGCAGGCGGCGGGCAAGGAAGCGGTGCTGAAGTCTCTGGACAGTGGGGCAGTCAGTTTGCGGAGCAAGCTGGGGGAGTCGCTCAGCTCGGTGCAAAGGTATGACACGCCGCTGGAGGAAGCGACCACACCATCGCTGGAGGCGCTGAAAGCCTATAGCCTCGGATGGAAGATGGCCAATGCGAAAGAGGGTAGAGCCGCGCTGCCCTTCTTCAAGCGGGCCGTGGACCTTGACCCGAATTTTGCCATGGCTTACGTCTCGATGACGTACATATACATCGACCTCAACGAAATGGGGCGGGCGGCCGAAAATGCACGGAAGGCTTACGACCTGCGGGAGAAAGTCAGCGAACGGGAGCGGTTCAACATCGAGGGAGCCTACTACTTTAACGTGACGGGAGAACTGGAGAAGGCCGCGCAGACATATGAACTCTGGCAGCAGATCTACCCGAGGGACTTTTTGGTTTACGGAAACCTGGGGTTTCTTTCCCTCACTCTGGGAAACTGGGAAAAAGCATTTGAGGAATATCGAGAGGCTCTGCGCTTGGAGCCAAATGGTATCGTCGGCTATGTAGGCCTCAGCTTCTCCGGCATGGGCCTCAACCGGCTGGATGAAGTGGAAGCAGTATTCAAACAGGCGGAAGAGCGCAAGCTGGACAACGAGCAACTGCTCCAGAACCGCTACTATTTGGCGTTTCTGAAGGGCGACACGGCGCAGATAGTTGAGTTGGTCTCAGCCGCTATGGGCAAGCCCGGCGTGGAAGACCTGCTGCTGGCAACGCAAGCCGACACGGAAGGTTGGTACGGCAAACTGAAGAACGCGCACGAGCTGACCCGCCGGGCGATGGATTCCGCCCAGCACAACGACGCCAAAGAGACGGCTGGTGACTATCTGGCAGCGGCAGCGCTGCGCGAGGTGGAATCGGGAAACCGGGAGCAGGCGCGTGCCGAGGCCAATGCGGCGTTGAAGCTGGCCCCGAATCGCGATGTGCAGGCAATGGGGGCGCTGGCGCGGGCGCGGGCAGGCGACACGGCAGGGGCGGAGAAGCTGGCGGCTGAACTCAACAAAACATTTCCGCTGAGCACGTTGGTTCAAAGATATTGGTTGCCCACAATCCGGGCGGCCGTCGCCTTGGAGCACAAGGACCCGAACCGCGCAATCGAACTATTGAGGGTGGCGAGCACGACCGAACTTAGCCTAGCAACAAACTTCACGATATTGATGTGCCCCGCTTATTTGCGTGGGGAAGCCTATCTCATGCTCCACGACGGCAATCGAGCGGCAGCAGAATTTCAGAAGTTCATTGACCATCGAGGAGTGGTGATGAACTCGTGGGGAGCGCTGGCTCGTCTCGGACTGGCCCGCGCTTACGCCATGCAAGGCGACACGGCCAAAGCCCGCACCGCATATCAGGACTTCCTCACCCTCTGGAAAGACGCCGACCCTGACCTCCCCATCCTGAAGGAAGCCAAGGCGGAGTATGCGAAGTTGCAATAGTTCCGGCGCTCGACCCAGAAAAAGCTCAGGCATTGAAACCGATGATCGGCACGTCACTCGGAAACCACAGGTTAGTCGGATAGATGTTGAGAACAGCCCAACTCGCACCCTATCTGAACCGGATGGAATATGTTCCTCGGGACTCGGCCAGCATCCGGCACCCGCATTGGCACCGCTGCTTGGCCGTATAACGCCCTACCCTTTCTTGTGACTTACGGCGTGTTGTCCGCTCTCAGTCGGCGGTTTGCCGACTTCTCGCTCATGTGGATTGCTGCACCTTGGGGCGTTCCGGTGAAAATTCCCACAACCAGACTTCTGGCTCGCGTCACTTGGGATCGCCGGGACACATACAGAAACGGCCGTGCTTAGGATTACCTACGACTTGGCGATTAATGAGATGGTCCGCCGCTGAGTAACATCGTTGTTGCTCGGCAGCACACAAGGAGGATCATCGCGTGCACATCACATCCATCGGCGTCGATCTGGGCAAGACCACATTTCATCTGGTTACACTCGGCGAGCAGAGCAAGGTACTAGCTCGCAAGAAGTTTTCACGCAAGCAGTTGCTAACCTACACGGCGAACCTGCCTGCCTCCCTGATTGGCATGGAGGCGTGTTCGGGAGCGCACTTTATCGCAGCCGCCATTCGCGGTCAGGGACACGATGTGCGGTTAATTCCGGGGCAGTTCGTAAAGCCATTTCTCAAGTCGAACAAGAACGACTTTCTCGACGCTGAAGCCATCGCCGAAGCGGTTGCGCGGCAGAACATGCGGTTCGTTCCCATCAAGACCGACGAACAGCTCGACCTGCAAGCTCTCCACCGCGTGCGCGACCGGCTGGTACAGCACCGCACGGCAGTGATCAACCAGATCCGCGGCTTCCTCCTCGAGCGCGGCATCACGTTCCCCAAGCGACCGGCGAACCTGCGCAACAACATGGCGGCGTTGCTGGAAGATGCCGAGGCGAACCTGTCGCCGCGCATGCGCAGGCTGCTCGAAGGTGTCTGGCAAGAGTGGAAGCAACTAGAGGCCGACATTGACCAGGCCGACGACGAGATCGAGCGCATCGCAAGCGCGGATGCAAGCTGCCAGCGACTGCGACAGATCCCCGGAATAGGGCCGCTGGCTTCCACGGCAACGGTTGCGGCCATCGGCAACGGCGCTGCCTTCCGCAAGGGGCGCGACTTTGCCGCCTGGCTCGGCTTGGTCCCCAAGCAACGCTCAACCGGCGGGAAGGCCAGACTGTGTGGGATCAGCAAGCGTGGCAACGAATATCTGCGCCGCATGTTCATCCATGGCGCACGGGCTGTGCTGTATCGAGTGAAGTACGACACCGGCGGCTTCGGACGATGGGTGCATCAACTCGAAGCACGAGCCCCACGCAACAAGGTCATCGTCGCCATCGCTAACAAGCTCGCACGGATCGCATGGGCTGTGCTATCCAGCGGCGAAGTTTATCAACACCAGCCTGTAGGCACGACGTAAAGCGGGCCGTGGAAAAGACGCTCCGCTTGGAAAGCCAACAACGCTTTCCACTTTTCCACCGCCTCGACGGCGGCGACTACTAAGCTCACCAGCGTCTGCTGAGGAGAGAACGGACGAGAGAACAGTCAAACGACGTGCCGGAGAACCTGGCTGTGCCAGTTGGTTCCCGGTAACCGAGGGATTTATCAGGACCGGCACGTGCGCATCATCATCGTGGCCCGGAGAAGCATCTCCAACTAAAGGCCGGATACATTTACGCAGACTGACCCTTCGCCCGACCACTCTACTCTTGCAGTCCGGCGGCGGACCATACATTCTCGACAGCAACACTCGTCCGATTCGAGCGCGGATACTATGACTAATAGGACTGGCTGGCACGGTTGCTGCGGAATGTGGGAACAAATGCGAAATGGCTTAAGGAAGTTCAAATCTATGGGGCTTACCTTGCAAGAAAAGGTGAGCAACTTCCCTGTGGT
>PLYW01000231.1 GCA_003151875.1 Acidobacteriaceae bacterium | reverse complement strand
CAGCCCAATTGGGCCGGGTCTCGATGCGAGAAGATGTAAAGGTTGTGACCACCTGACTTCGATCATACAAGCCGGCAGAGGCGGCTCGCCACCCGCCAAGGGTTTACTGAATAGTTCCGGGGATGGACAAGCCTTGCCTTCGCCGGGCACGGCTGGCTAGTGCGGAGGAACCGGCCCGCGCCGCTCGCCCTCGAGCTGTGAGGAGCGTTATGCCCCGCGGTTCTCTCCAGAGCCAATCTACAACTTTAGGTAGTTCAATTGTTGATTAAAGAGTGACCAAAGACCTATCCTTGGCTGCACATTCGTGGTATACCAGAGTTCAAGCTGGCCTCCGTTTCGGGGAGGATCGGGTAAGTTGCTCTCGAAGTTGAATGCAGGCCCTTGGAAAAGCAGAGCGGAACCACAACGCGTTTTAACCATGATCAACGTCATCATCGCTGACCATCAAGCCATCTTTCGCGCCGGGATCGCCAAGGTACTGGCGGTGGAGGAAGACATTCGTATTGTTGGTCAACCGCAATCCCCGGAGCAGTTGCTGAACTCGCTGCACCGGCTGCGCTCGCATGTCCTGATTCTCTCCACCACTTTTCTTCCCTCCCTGCCCGAGATTCAAGAGGTGGCGGTGGCGCATCGCGTGGCCCTGCTCATGCTGGCGGAAAATGCCGAGCGCGCATCCGACTTTATGCGCATGGGAGTGCAGGGCGTCATCTACCGTTCGGCCTGCGGCAACATCGCCGTCGAGGCGGTGCGGCGGCTTTCCCGCGGCCAGTCGTTTCTGCAGAGTCCCAACCCGGCGGATGCGGATGTAAGCGAAGACCTGGTCGGCGCCCGGGTGCGGGACCGCCTTTCCGACCGCGAGCTGCGTATTGTTGCTGCGGTGGTACAGGGATACAAGAACCGCGAGATTGCCTTGCAGCTCTACACCAGCGAACAGATGATCAAGAACGCTTTGCGCAACATCTTCGACAAAATTGGGGTCTCCGACCGGTTGGAACTGGCGTTGTTTGTGGTCCACCACCGGATTCTGGCGCAGGCGACGGCATCGGTGGCAGTGGTGCCGGCGCGGCCCCGGCTGTCGCAAAGTCTAGGCGAGCGTCGCCCGGTCCCCTCCGAGTCATCCTCCATCCACTGAAGTCCTCCCAATTGCATGCTTGTGGTTTTTGCGCGCCGGGGAAATGCTACCTGCTGCGCGCCGGGCGAATGGCGCCTAGGCCGCGCGAGAATCCTGCCGTTCCTGATCGTCCGCGATGGGCAGAGACACGAAGAATGTCGTTCCCTCTCCCGGAGAGCTCTTAAAGCGGATATCGCCCCCCTGTTCCTCGATGGCCTTGCGGGCCCCCGACAGGCCAAGCCCGGTGCCTTTAGCTTTGGTGGTGAAGTAAGGCGAGAAGATCTTATGCTGGGATTCCGAGGGAATTCCGGGTCCAGTATCGCCCACGCTCACCAGCATGCGGCCGTCGCTACGAGTGCAGCGTATGGTGAGCACGCCGCCGTGCGGCATGGCATCGAGCGCGTTTAACACCAGGTTGGTAAACACGCGACGCAGCTCCGCCGCGCTGGCGTAAACCTCGCAGGCCTCGTCGACCTGGTGGATCACTTGGATGTCGGAATGCATCTCCAGGATGGGCTGCGCCAGTTGCAGCACTTCCTCGAGCAGGCGGCGCATGTCCACGCGGATCCGGCTCTCGGAACTGCCCCGCAGATATTCGCGGATGTTATTGACAATTTCGGCGCCGCGACGCACTGCATTGTCGATGATGCTCAACATGGTGTGGTCGGATTCGGAGCGGTTGGGCGCCATCTCCAAAACGTAAACCGCTTGCGAAATCATGCCCAGAACGTTGTTGAAGTCGTGCGCCAGACCCGCGGTCATCTGGCCCACCGCGAAGTGACGCTCGCTGCTGGCCACTTGCTGTTGCAGATCGGACAGCTCGGTTACGTCCTCAATCGCGATGAGCGCGCCTAGGACCTGATTGGACGGGTAATAAACGGGAGTGCCGGAGATGCGCACTTCGACCGGCCTGCCGTTGGCGGCGCTGCGGAAGATGCGACGCTCGTGACGCACAAACTCGCCGCGCAGCGTGCGGCTGACGATGGATTCCGGGTTTACGTCGATGTCCGCGCTGGTCACCCCGCTGAACAACGCCTTCGCATGTGCGCCGAGAAGTTCCTCCCGGCTTTGTCCAGTCAGTTGTTCCGCGGCCTTGTTGAGGTCAATCACGCGGGCATGAGAGTCGAAGATGAACACTGCTTCCGGCAGGCTCTGCAGCACCGATTGCAAGGCTAGATTGGGAGTGGGAGGCGGACGCGCCGCCTTAGAGCGCCGGCCGCCATCGACGATGTTTAGTATCGCGGCCCCCACCAACACAAGGCTGTGCCAGGAACGCGTGATCCAGTTCCGCCCGACCTCATCCGCCAGCCACATGCCCCACCTGCTTCTCCTGGTGCACTCAGTCAACGCACCGCAGCTCATACGCTCGGGCTGGCCGTTAACTGTCTAGCCAATAGGTTGGATGGGCCGACTGCGACCGGGGGATGCGTGAATAAACCTTTTTTTCAGGGAGATATGTGAAAATCAGGTTACCCGCGTTGTTCGCTATATCTATGAAAAATCTGTGGTAACCACGGCGTGCGGGGACTAGAGAAGTGTGCAACTGGGATTTGCAGAACGCAACGGCGTTTATCGCGGGTGTTCGCTGGTCTTCAGCAGCTCGTTGACGATGGTCACCAACTCCTCAGGGTTGACCGGCTTTTCCAGATACAGGTCAGCCAGCGGTTCAGCCGCCTGGAAGGCCTCTGCAACATAACCCGACACCACCACCACCGGCATGGTGGAATTCATTTTGGCGGCCTGGACGATGGCGCGACCGTTGGAGTCGCCCAGCCGCCAATCGGTGACCACGGCGTCGTAGCGGTTGAGTTCCAGCTTTTCAATGGCTTCTTGGGCGGAGGTGGCGGGGGTCACCTGGTGTCCGGCGGCCTGGAGAATGGCACACTTCAGCGTGACAATGTGCGGCTCGTCATCAACGCAGAGGATTCTCGCCATGAGGATTGCCTGTGGACATTCGGCCGGAGGGATATCGAACTGGTGGACCTACGCCAATGCCCCAAGTACCAACTTGCCCGCTATTGTTGAGCATGGCTGTCCCCATTGTCAAATGGCGAGGAGCTGCGCAGCGGTTCGCTCCAACCTGGCCATTGTCTGCCGATCACTTGTCTCTCTGGAACTCCCGGTAAGTCGCGCTCTTGGAAAGCCCGAACTCCCTGGCCGCCTGCTTGAGCGCGGCTTTCTCGTCGAGTTGCCCGGCTGCCATCAGTTCTCGAATTCGCTTTGCAATGATCTTGCTCGAGGCTGGCGCAGGGACGTCGTCGTCTGCTTTGCCGATGAGCAGCGTGATCTCACCTCGGATCTCCCCGCGCTCCTGTAATTGCGTCAGCACGCTGCCGGCGTTGCCGCGAAGAAATTCCTCGTGCAGCTTGGTCACCTCGCGNNGCCCCTTCCTTCGCCGGAAGAAAGCCGCCGAAGTGGAACGAATCGGTGGGTAAGCCGCTGGCGACCAGGGCCGACAAAAATGCCGATGCCCCTGGAATGGGCACGACGCGAATGTGATGGCGCACCGCCAGCGCCACCAGCCGGTAGCCGGGATCGCTTACCCCGGGCATGCCGGCGTCACTCACCATGGCGATGTTGTCGCCGCGTTCCAGATGCACCACCAGCTCCGCCGCGCGAGTCAGCTCGTTGTGCTCGTGATAGCTGATGGTGGGTTTCTCGATGCCGTAGTGGTTCAGCAGCTTCAGGCTTTGCCGCGTATCTTCGCAAGCGATGAGGTCCACTTCCTTCAGGGTTCGCAAAGCGCGCAGCGTGATGTCTTCCAGATTGCCGATCGGGGTGCCGACCAGGTAAAGCGTGCCGGGCGTGACAACGTCGTCTTCGGTGACAATTGCCGAACTGGGGAATTCTTTGGTCACTGCGCGCAGTGTAGCACCGGGAGAGGGGAGAGGGGTCAGGTTCGGGCTCCGGGGAGTTTACCCCTGGGTGTGAGCCGCCGCATTTATGCGGGGGAAGGAGCGCTTCAGCGCTCCAGGCAAAGTTCGACTTCGATCCTGCGCGTTAGCGCCGGGATGGAGAAATCCCGGGGCTGGAAGCCGATCTTAATAATTGAGCGCGTTTCCGTTGGACTGAAGTCCAGCTTCCCGCTGCTGAAGCAGGGAGGGCTCCCACCAAAAGCTGATTTGGCGAAAACTCGCTCGGTCAGGTATCATAGGTGTTTACCCAGCCAGTTCGGCAATTTTCTGGAGTTGACATGGCACAAGTTTGTGATATCTGCGGCAAAGGCCCGCAGTTCGGCAACAACATCAGTCACGCGCACAACGTCACCCGGCGGCGCTGGAACGTCAATCTGCGCCCGGTGCACGCTAAGACCAAGACCGGCAATAAGCGNNTTGGGTCCGTCACGCGAGCGCGACGACGTCGATCTCCACCAGCACATCCTTGGGCAGACGCGCCACCTCGACCGTGGAGCGCGCGGGCGGCGCTTCGGTGAAATAACGGCCATAGACTTCGTTCATGGCGGCGAAATCGGACATGTTCTTGAGGAAGACGGTGGTCTTCACGACCTGTGGCAGCGAGCTGCCCGCGGCTTTGAGGATGCCTGCCAGATTTTGCAACACGCGCTCGGTCTGCGCCGCTACGTCGCCCGAGATGAGCTGTTGCGTCGCGGGATCGAGCGCGATCTGTCCGGAGAGAAATACCAGGCCGTTGGCCTTGATGGCCTGCGAGTATGGCCCGATGGCTTTGGGCCCGTCGTTGGTCGCGATCACTTCACGCATGACGTCCTCCCCACTTGCATAGGAATCAGTGTGCCTCGATTTTCGCACAATGCTGGCCGCAGGCGGCGGCCCAGTTCACGAGAGTTCAGCAGCATCCCAATCCCTCATGCCCGTTCCAGGGCGGTCCTAATTTGGTGCAGTCGCACTGACCGTCGGCTTGGTCCGCGAAGCCTGAGTCAACTTCTGCCGCTTGATGGCTCGCTCAATGAGTGCCTCCTGGCTGTTCAAGGCACCCTTCTTCTGGAAATCCGGATCGCGCACGTACTTGCCCTCGGAGTTCATATGCCGGGCCTTGGCCTTGTCCTTGAGGTAGGTGCCGAGAATCTCGTCGCGAAGCACGCGAATCAGGTCCTTGTCCTGAACGGGGAAATCCGCTTCCACCCTGCGATTCAGGTTGCGAGGCATAAGGTCGGCGCTGCCCAGGTACACTTCTTCGCGTCCGCCGTTGCGGAAATAGAACACCCGGCTGTGCTCCAGAAAACGTCCGACGATGCTGATGACGCGAATGTGGTCGCTGATTCCGGGGATTCCCGGCCGCAAGCAACAGATGCCCCGCACCAGCAAGTCCACTCGCACTCCGGCCTGCGAAGCCTGGTACAGCAACTGGATCATCTTTCTGTCCACCAGGGCATTCATCTTCTAGATCAGGTGGCCGCCGCGTCCGCTGCGTTGGTGCTCAATCTCCCGCTCGAACAGCGCCTGCATACGCAGGCGCAGGGTTGCCGGCGCAACCAGC
>PLYW01000153.1 GCA_003151875.1 Acidobacteriaceae bacterium | reverse complement strand
TGGGCAAACGGACCCATCAGCTTGCGCCACTGTTTGCCATCTTCGCCAAGCGTAGCTTCCGCGGTGTCAAGATCGCGCTCCAACATGACCGCTGTACCGTCGTCGAGCGGATGCGCCAACGGCGCCGGCGGATGGATCCATTCCAGGCCGTGTTCGCGCAAAGGCAGCGAAGAGAAGAACGGCGATCCCGCAGCCATGGGATGCACTGCGGAACCAAAGTCGTGGAGGAAGCCGGGCAGAGTAAGCGCCATGGTGCGTGCGGCGCCGCCGGGCTGCGCCTCGGCCTCGAATACATCCACATGCAAGCCAGCCTGCGCGAGGACGATGGCCGCCGCCAGACCGTTGGGGCCTGCGCCGATCACAGCGGCTCGTCGTGGCGTCGCAGGCATAGAGAATAGTTTAGCTTGCTGGTTGCGGCAATCCAAAAAGCGGCGGCGGATAGGACGCGGGTGGCACTCGTCGGCTAAGTGCTACTCCCGCGGCGGCAGCGGTTCCGGGTATTGCACAACGCCAAGTTTGCCGTCGGGAAGCCGCTCCAGCACCGGAGCGTACAGTCCGATCAGTTTGCGCTTCCACCACATTCCCGTGGCGCGCTTCTCCTCCAGCGTGGTGAACCAGTATTGCCAAAGCACGGCGCGAAGCTGCTGCGGCGGGGCCTGCGGAAACGGATTTCCGGCAAACAGCGCCAGCACATCGGGAGAGCCAGCCAGTAGACGCTCCTCGGTGCTGGGCACGATCATGTTCTCGCGCCACGAGCCCAGCGACGCGAACCACAGGTTCCAATCGAAGCGCGGCTGATAAGGCGCATAAATCCCCGGCCGCCGACTCGGGTCCTGCGGCTTGTAGCGGAACGGATAGGTCACCCAAGTTTGCCCGTCATTCGAGCCCTGGAACTCGATCTCCCAACGGCCGCGCGTCATCACCGCAAACAGCCCGTAGCGATTGGCGATACGAAAAGGCTCGAGCGCGGCAACCGGCGAGACGGGCAGCGGCAGGCGGGGGAAAATAATCCAGATCATTTGCGCGGTCGTGGCGTAGAAGACCCAGATCAGCATCATGCTGACCAGGGACAGCCGCAGCGCCTGCAAAGGCCGCAATGACTTTCGCTCGGGAAGCGACGAGTCAGAAGAATCCTGCGGTTCCACATTATTCTCTGGCGGAACGCCGGGAGGTGGAATGGGAATGGGAGTGATGTAGGCGCGCCAGCGCTCCGGCATGATGCGCAGCAGGAACCGGTCGTCCAGCAGCAGAAAGCCCAGCACGAGCACCAGATAATTCAGGAAGGTGTAGTTCGCGGTGAGGATCACGGGAACCTGCCAGGCGGTAACGATGAAGAAGCACGCGAGCCGCCAGCGCCGCGGCAAGAACAGCATGAACACTAGTCCGAGCTCGAGCCCCAAAGTGGCGCCGGTGGCGAATGCGTGGAACCAGTGCGGGAGGTGCTGCACATACCAGCCAATCCAGGTGGGCAGCGGGCCGTTCTGGTAGTACTCGTCCATGGCGGTGAAATTGCGCCATTCGGCATCGCCGCTGGCCAGCTTCACCATGCCCGACTCGAAGTAGATGCGGAACCACTCCCATTGCAGCAGAAACATGCTGGCGCGCGACGGCGGATGCGCTCGGCCCAGGCCGGGAAGGAATCCGGGTGGCGCGAAAAACAGGGAAATGAATCCCGCCTCCAGCAACATGCCGTCGGATTGATAACCGGAAAAATCTTGCGCGGCGCTCACGAAAGATAGAAAGCACACCAGGCATAGGAACAGCGTTGCGCGCGGCCACACGTTGCAGATGACCAGCAGCGCAGCAATCATCCCGACCCAACAGATTGCGCCGAGCATGTGCGGGCCGGTGGAGAGCCATAGCAGTGTCGGCGCAAACCAGAAGCGGGCCACCCCGAACTGGTGCGCCACTGCTTCGAGATATTCGTTGGAGGGAAGAATGCCTTGGGCGCCGATGAGTCCGCGGATCTGAAATACCAGGGAGAAGAAGGCGGAAAAATAAATCAGGCCGAGCGCCCGCAGAAAGATCCAGCGCGGAAGCAGGCGGTCCGCCGCCCCATACTCCGGATCGAACCACCGGCGGATGAAAGACCCAGGCCCAAAGTCCATGGCGGTCGAATTATATCGGGGACGCGGAGACGGCGTCTTGCGGCGCGACTGATCACTGCGGCAACAAACGCAAGCGGCGCACGGCGAGGCCGAGCATGCGCGCGTCGTCGCTCAAGCCGGCGGCCGCGGGCGAACCCGCTCCGCTCACGCGCAATCGAATGACAACCGGAAGCGCCTTGTTCAGCGCCTTCTGGGTCAGCACCAGCCGATAGGTCTGGTACTCCGGCGCGCCGCCCTTGAACCGGAAACTCCACCTGCCGGCGACTGTGTCGTTCACTAGCACTTCCACATCAACTGCCGGATTCTTTTCGTTCACGAACGCTGTGGCGATGGCTTCCATCACCAGGTCCGACTTCACCTCTCCACTAAGGTCGATCGTGAGGCCAGCTTGTTCCGCCGTCCATGTCCCCCAAGGCTCCGGCTTCCACCAGCCACCGGTTTCGTAAGGGAGCGCGTTGCCGCCATCGCCGAAGTCGATCCACTGACCAAGTTCGTATGGGCTGGTCTTGGGTAGGGCCGCCAAGTACATGCTGTAGT
>PLYW01000051.1 GCA_003151875.1 Acidobacteriaceae bacterium | reverse complement strand
CCGATCCAGCCCACCAGCGCGGGAGCGTAATAGGGGTTCCAGTAGTCGGTCGGTCCAGGGGCCCAGCCCCAGCCGCCGTTCCAATCGACCCAGCGTCCATAGTGGGAAGGCGCAAATCCCCAGGGAGCATCATCCACCCAAGTCCATCCCCAAGGTTCGATCCACGCCCAGTGACCATCGCGGTAAGGCGCCCAACCAGCGGGAACTGAATTAGGTGTCCACACAGCACCGTATTGGGGAGAGTTCTGCCACGTGCCATTGTTATCGAGGTCCTGATAACCAATCACGCCCGGCGAAACATAGCGCGCCGACACAGAATTAGCCAGCCGCTTGTCGCGCACCTGCGCCCAGTCGTCGAAACCATCGCGGGCCGGCGCGCCCTGGGCTGTGTGCGTCAAGGAATTGCTGCCGCTGAAGCGGACCTGTTGCCCGGAGTTGACTCGTACCGCACTTCCCTTGCCTGTGGCCTCGCCGTATCCGCTGCGGACGGTGACCAGGGTCTGGTCTCCATTGGGATCAACGTCAAACCGATAGACGCCGGACTTCATCAGCGTAAACGCCAGGTTCGGGGTATCGACTTCGTAAACTTCTCCGCCTTCCAGGTGGCGGACCGTGACTTCCAGAACGCCCTGATCAAGTTCGACCTGGATCGTGTTGTCGCCAACGTTGGTGAGGGTCACGCTGGTCTCGGAATTCATGCGCAGGAAACCATCGCCGACGTTCAATTCCGCCTTCGAGTTTTTGTCCGTCCAAACCCGGTCAGCGGTTGTGAGGGGCCGATTCTGGCTGGCTGCAACCCAATCGTTCACTCCGCCGGGCTGCATAGAGACTTCGCCCGACATATATTGCACCCGCGCCACGCGGCTGGGAACATCCTGCACTTGCTGTGCGGGAGTATTGTCGGGCGCCGAAGCGCTGTTGTCGTACGGCCCATTGTTGTCGTACGGCCCGGGAGCGTTGTTGTCGGGAGCGTTGCTCTGCACCGACTCGTTGGCCGGTAGCTGAGCGCTCTGCTCGTCCTGCGCCAGAATTGTGCCCATCGAACTGGTAACCAGGAGCAGCGTCGCGAGTATCCATCCAAGCCGCCGTGATTTCATTTTGAAACTCCTTCCGCCTCCCCGCCTTACTGCACTTTCTCTTTCGCATTCGGAGGCGAACTTCCTGCTAACCGCAGCACGTGAGAACTAACGTGACTGACATCCACTTAAACCCGACGTGTGGCGCGGTGTTTCGGGTCTTGTTAATAGATTGGATGCTTTTGCCAAGTTAGTCGCACTACGATTCCCGAAGCTGAAGCCAACCTTAAGAATCGGCAAGAATCGGCCCATTCTTGATGGGTCACAGGCTCGCGCTCTAAGGCGTCACCGGCGCGGGCGCGGTCTTGGGAGTGGCGAGATACCCGGTGATGGTATTTTTGGCAGCGGTAAATATCACGACTTCGTAGAGCATTCTGTCGCGCCCGGTATAGAACTGCAGGGGCTCGCCAATGGTGCGGTCCTTCTTCTCGATGGTACGATCGTCGGCCATCACGTTCAGGGTGAACTTGCTCTTCTTGGGGTCCACCTTCTTCAATTGCAGGCTGATGGTGGAGACCGGAGTGCGTGTGCCCTTGGCGAGCGTGAAGTCATAGTAGTTACGGTCGCCCTTGCGCTTCAGGGCTTCGAGCTCGGATGCAGTGTGCGCGATCAGCCCACTCTGCACACCCAGGTCGCCAATGGTGCGCTCCAGCTTGGCATTGGTGGCGGCAAGGTCGGTCTGCGTTTTCTGGATATCAGTCTTGGCCGTGCCCACGTCGGTCTTAACTCCAGTGACTTCGCCGCTGACGGCTGCAATTTGCTTCCCCTGCTGCCTCTGCGCGGCGGCAAAGCTGGCGGCCGCAGCTTTCTGCTGGCGATCCAATTCGGCGGCCCGGCGGTCGAGCTCCTGCTTGGTCATGCCGACTTCCGAACTCAGGGCTGCTTTGAACTGCGACGAGGTCTCGTGAATGCGATCGCCGAGTTCGACCTGGGCGACTTCCAGCGTCAGCTGCTTCTTTTCCATCGCCGCCAAACGCGACCTCGTGTCCTGCATCAGGTACAGGGACGCGATCACATAAATGACGCCCGCGGCGAGCGCGACGTACAGGATAATTTCGTTCCGGTGCGAGGGCCGCGGCGGAGGAGGAACGTAGGCGGTTTCGGGAGCATTACTGTCGGGCACATTACTGTCGGGAGCATTGCTATCAGCGTCTAGTAGCATCAATAAATCCTTTCCTACTATTGCCAATTCTCGGAGTATAAGAAGGCCCTGTCAATGAGCATCTTGGCAACGTAGTCTCACCATAAGCAACAGCAGATTCCTCGCTTCGCTCGTAATGGCAACTCCAATGACAATTGAGAGGCGCACATTCTCGTTAGCCGATGCACCCCCGTCTCCTCCACTACAATCGAATCGTGAAGACTTGGGACGTGGTCATCGTCGGCGGAGGTGTCATTGGGCTGTCGCTGGCGTGGCGCTTGCGACGTGACGGCGCCAGCGTGCTCATCGTCGAGAAGAGTGAACCGGCACGCGAAGCGACCTACGCCGCGGCAGGCATGGTCGCGCACTGCGATCCCCACAACCCGCCGGCGCTGGCTGCGCTGATTGCCGCCAGCGCGCGCATGTATCCGGAGTTTGTCCGCGAGCTGCGCGAGGAGTCGTTCGAGTCGCCCGACCTGCGCACCGCTGGCACCATTGCATTCGTTGGGGAGGATGAGTCGCCAGGCTGTGCGGGGGCCCGAGCCATCACCGATGACGAGCTCGCGCGGATCGAGCCGCTGGTCAGTCTGCGCGGAAGGACCTACTTGCTGCCGGAGAGCAGCGTCGATCCGCGAAAACTGGGCAGCGCGCTGGAGAAGACCTTGCGCCATTCCGGCGTGGACTTCGTCACCGGCTCCCCGGTCAACGAGGTGGCCGTACTGGCAGGCCGCGCCGCCGGTGTGCGCACCGCGAAGTCTTTTTATGCCGGCGATGCGGTTGTGAACTGCGCGGGAGCGTGGGCGTCGATGATCAAACCTTTCGGCGTGCCCACTCGTCCAGTGAAAGGACAGATGGTCTGCGTGGTGCCCGGACCGGGCGCGCATCGTCCCGGGCCGCTGATCCAACACGTCATCCGCACGCCCGAGGTGTACATCGTCCCGCGCAGCGACGGGCGCATTCTCCTGGGCTCTACCGTGGAAGAGGCTGGCTTCGACAAGCGCGTCGATCCCGACACGGTCCAGCGATTGCACCAGGCCGCTGCCAACGTCGCGCCCGCGATTGGCGAGATGCGCATCCATGAAGTCTGGGCCGGGCTGCGTCCGGGTTCGCCCGACGATCTGCCCATCCTCGGGCCAACTGCGCTGCCAGGATATTTCGCGGCCACCGGTCACTATCGCGATGGAATTCTGCTGGCGCCGGTCACCGCGCTCGTCATGAGCCAGCTCTTGCGGGGACGCAAGCCAGACTTTGATCTGCAGCCGTTCTTGCCGCTGCGATTCGCCGCGAAGTCTGGCGGTTAATGCAGATTCTGAGTTGGCATATGCGGGTGGAGCACCGCTTCAGCGGTGCATTTGAGAGTTGCGTCTGAATTCGGCTTTAGCCGCGGAGGTAACCNNTCACGCATGCCTGGGATCGACAGAAGGTCAAGCGTCTCCTGGATGGCGTTCCAATCTTCTTCGCTAATCATGGTCTTCCTATCGTGACACTGGAATCATCTACCGTGCAACCGGCTTCCATTTGTTCAGGAATTGCAGCACATCCTCGGGCGCCAGGGCGCGGGCCTTCTCGAATTCCCCGCCCTTCTGGCTATACAGCA
>PLYW01000225.1 GCA_003151875.1 Acidobacteriaceae bacterium | reverse complement strand
CCCGCCATTGCCGCAAGGAAGCTGCGGCCCGCGTGTACACATTCTGCTGGTCATTGTCACCGGCCTGCGGCTTGCCCAGAATCACGCGCACCAGGTTGTACGGGCTGGCTGCGTAATACTGCTCCTGCATTGCCGGGGTGATTTTGTCGTACGGCTGGGTTACAACGTCAGCGGGTGACACCTTGGAAGGGTCATACCGCAGGGCTTGGAAAGGAAAAATGTCCGCCATATATAAGGGCTCCGCCTCCCCTAAAAATGCGATTCGGTAGCAGAAAAATTTCTTCGAGAGGCACCCCGATTGTAGCAGTTCAACAAAAGGAAACCCCAAGCGTTGGAACTACATCAATAGGGGGGAAAGGTTCCGGCAAGATGGCTCGTGGGGTCGGTTGCCGACAGGTTATCTGACTCCCCAAGCTGTGATAACATTCAGCCCACAAGTCCAGGGGATCTTATGGCCCGCGGTCGCAGTTCGGGATTTGGGTCAAGTTGCTCGGCGATTCGGCACCCGTTTCCGCTGCAACGGTCGGGACGTTTTTCGAGACGGCCCGTCCAAGCCCTCGTGCGCGTCGCAAGAAGCTTGGCTCTACTGCTTGGGATTTGTTGCGCGGCCTCCTGGCTGGTTGTTCCGGGCTACGCACAAGACGAAGATCAGAACGTACATCTCGTTCCTCACGAAGCCAAGAAACCTGACCCGGTCCCGAGCACCGGAATTGCTGTTCCCCCCGGGGTCATAGTCGATCCCAGCCTCAAGACACACACTAAGCCGCTTCGGAAAGACGTGGATCTGGTGCTGGTCCCGGTGACCATCACCGATCCCATGAACCGGCTGGTGACCGGATTGGAGAAAGAAAATTTTCAGCTCACCGATAATGGAACGCCGCAGCAGATCCGGCATTTCTCCAGCGAAGACGCACCCATTTCCCTGGGCGTCATCTTTGATATCAGCGGCTCCATGAGCGACAAGATCGATAAGTCGCGCGAGGCGGTGGTGGAATTTTTCCGCACCGCCAATCCCCAGGATGAGTTTTTCCTGATCACCTTCTCGGAAAAGCCCGAGGTGCTGGCCGATTTCACTTCTTCCGTTGAAGACATCCAGAGCAAGCTGGTTTACGCCATCCCCAAAGGCAGAACTGCATTGCTCGATGCCATTTACCTGGGCATGAATCGCATGCGCAAGGCGCACTGCGAGCGCAAGGCGCTGTTGATCATCTCCGACGGTGGCGACAACCACAGCCGCTACACCGAGGGCGAGATCAAGTCGATGGTCCGGGAGGCCGACGTTCAGATCTATGGCATCGGCCTGTTTGACCTTAATGGTTTCAAGACGCCAGAAGAGCACGAAGGGCCCGCCTTGCTCAGCGATGTGACCGAAGTGACGGGAGGACGGACATTTACCATCAACAATCCGAACGAACTGGCGGATGTGGCGACAAAGATTGGCATCGAGCTGCGCAACCAATATGTGCTCGGATACCGTCCAACTAGTCCAGGACGAGATGGCAAGTGGCGGAAGATCAAAGTGAAACTGAATCCTCCGAAAGGTCTGCCGCCGCTGCACGTGTATGCCAAAACGGGATACTATGCACCCACCGAATAGACGCCGACACCTCGCGACAATACTGGCTGGACTGACCCTATGTTTGGGAACCTGGATGGTGGCGCAGAATCCGACTGCCTCAGGGCAGTCGGCTGCGGCGGGCAGCGCCGCCGGCCAGCAAACCGCTCCGGCGCAGAACCCGCCAGCACAAGCACCACCGGCAAGTGCCCCGGCCCAGAGTGGCCAGGAGGAAGCTGCTCCAATACCGCCCGCGCCCAATCAGCCCGGGGACACGGTCCAGGTCCCGCAGTTAGGCGAAGCTCCGACAGCCCAACAGGGCGATGTCTATGTTTTCAGAAAGGAGGTTGACGAAGTCACTTTGCACGCCACCGTGGTGGACGATCACAACCGCCTGATCACCAATCTGGCGAAGAGCGACTTCACCGTGTTCGAGGACGGCAAGCCGCAGAAAATCACCTCGTTCCGCAACGAAGACATTCCCGTCGCCATGGGCATCGTCATCGATAATTCCGGGTCGATGCGGGAGAAACGTCCGGCGGTGAATGCCGCAGCCATCAACCTGGTGCAATCCAGCAATCCTCAGGACCAGGTCTTCGTGGTGAACTTCAACGAAGACTACTTCCTCGACCAGGACTACACCGCCAAGGTTCCCAAGCTGAAGGATGCGCTGGAACGGATTGAATCGCGCGGCGGTACCGCCCTCTACGACGCGGTGATCGCTTCTGCCGACCACTTGAAGAAAAGTGGCGCCCTGGAAAAGAAGGTGCTTCTGGTAGTGACCGACGGCGAAGACAACGCCAGCCGCCACATCCTGGAGGAGACTGTGCGCCTCCTGGAAGAGAAGAACGGTCCAACGATTTACACCATTGGGTTGCTCCAGGATGAGCATTCCAAGCGGGCGCGCCGGGCGCTCCGCGAAATGGCGGAAGACACCGGCGGGGTCGCATTCTTTCCCAAGGACCTCAGCGAGGTGCAGGCGATTACTTCGCAAATCGCACACGACATCCGCAATCAATACACCATCCAGTACAAGCCCAGCACGCCCCAGAGCGCAGGCGGCTATCGCACGGTAAAGGTAGAAGCCAACGCCAAGGGCTACAAGAAGCTTCAGGTCCGTACGCGCAGCGGGTATTACGCCGGCCAGCAACGGGCCCCCGTAACCGAGCAAGCCGGCACCAAGTAGGGTCAGGGGTTAGGGGCTGGGGGTTAGAAAACCGTTCCGATCTTCGAGCCAAAACTCACGCAAGGCGCGGCGTAATCGCCAGCAGCCCGTGGAGCAAGAATCCGGATTGTCAATGTCCTGATGTCGGCTAAAGCCCAAATTCAGACGCAACCCTCAACTGCACCCCTGAAGCGGTGCTCCACCCGAGCCCACTCAGGATGAGTCGCCGCAAGTACTTATTCCGTCTATTTCGGCTGGCCACCCAATCCCGCCCACTTCTCCAGCAGACCGAGCGTCGCCGCGTAGTCCAGGTCGTCCCAGCCCTCTTCGCTGGACAACTCGTAAATCTCGTCCACGGTTTCCAGCGCCGGCAACTTGACGCGGACCTCCTTGGCGGTGTCGAGCATGAGGTGAATGTCTTTGTGCATCAGGCGCAGCGGGAAATTCGGCGAATAATCGCGCCGCAGCACGAACGGCGCCTTGTAATCCACCACTCCCGATCGCACCATCGACGCCTGGATCAGTTCGATGAGCTTGTGCGGATCGACGCCTAGCTTGGAAGACAGTACAAACGCTTCGGCGAAGCCCTCGTAGATGAGGGCGATCATCAAGTTCATGCTGATCTTCGTCGCCTGCCCCTTGCCGGTCTCCCCGATGTGGATGACCAGCTTGCCCATTGCCTTGAAGAGGGGCTGAAGCGCCTCGACGGCTTCGTTCGACCCGCCAACCATGAAGATAAGCTGGCCGTTTTCTGCGCCAATTTTTGAACCGGTGATGGGAGCATCCACCCAATGGACCCCGCGCGCGTTCACCCGTTCGGCGAAGCGCAAGGTCGCCGAGGGCGAGATGGTGCTGGAGTCCACCACAATCATGCCTTCGCGCAGCGACTGCTCGGCGCCGTCTTCGGCGAAAACAACGCGCTCCACGGCCGCGGTGTCGGCCACGCACAGCCAGACAACCTCAGCGTCTTTGGCGGCGTCCGCGGGAGAGACCGCCGTGGTTGCGC
>PLYW01000294.1 GCA_003151875.1 Acidobacteriaceae bacterium | reverse complement strand
CTCGGAGCCGACCACCGTGACTTGCGGATATGACATCAGGATCTTGCGTATCTGGGGAGCAATACTGCTGGCCTCTTCGAACGAGATGGTGTAGGGCATGGTGGCCCGCACCCAAAGCGCGCCCTCGTCCAGGTGGGGCATAAATTCTCCGCCGATAAAGGGAATCAGCAAGAGCGTCACGCCGAAAATCAAAGTCGCCAGGGCCATGGTCAGCTTGGGACGCGCCAGCGCCCAGTCCAATTGCTTTGCGTACTGGTCCTTCATCCACTCGTAGGCGCGATTACGATGTTCACGGACCCCGCTCTTGAACCAGTAAAAGGACAGGACGGGGACCATGGTGAGCGTCAGGATCAGCGCGCCTATCAACGCGAACGACATGGTCTCAGCCATGGGATGAAACAGTTTTCCCGAGGGCCCGCTGAGCGCGTAGATGGGCAGATAACCCGCCAGGATGACCGCTACCGAATAAAAGATTGGCCGGTCCACGTCCTTGGCCGCCGTGAGAATGACTTCGTTTAGCCTATAGCTCTGTCCTTCTCGTAGCGCGAGCTCACGGTAGATGTTCTCCACCATCACCACCGTGCCATTGATGATGATGCCGAAATCAATGGCGCCAATCGACAGCAGGTTGGCGGCGCCGTCGTGGGCATGCAGCACGATGAAGGCAAACAGCAGAGACAGCGGAATCGTGAGCGCTACGATGACGGCCGCACGTAAATTGATCAGGAAGAAAATCAGGACAATCAACACCAGAACCATGCCGCGGAGCAGGTTGTTTTCCACGGTATCGGTGGTCAGCTTCACCAAGTCGCTGCGATCGTAAAAGGGATGGATCTTAACGTCGGGCGGGAGGATTTGCTGATTGAGCTTCTCGGTTTCGGCTTCTACGCGCTTAAGAACGTTTTGCGTCTGCTCTCCGCGCAACATGAGAATGACGCCTTCCACCGCATCGTCGTTGTTCTGGTAGCCGAATTCGCCCAACCGCGGTGCATAGCCGATCGCGACGTCGCCAACATCTTTTACGCGAATAGGCGCGCCGTTGTTGCTGCCGAGGACGATGTTGCCAATGTCGTCGGTGTTGCGGACCAATCCAATGCCGCGCACGTAATAGAACTGGCCGCCCTGCGAGTAAAATCCACCACCCGCGTTGGAGTTATTCGCGGTGAGGGAAGCCATCACCTGCGGAACGGTCAAGTGATATCCGTAGAGCCGAGCGGGATCGAGCAGCACCTGGTACTGCATCGTCGTCCCGCCAAATCCGGAGTCATCGGCGACGCCGCGGACAGAACGGTAGGCCCGCTCCACCACCCAATCTTCGATGACCTTCAGCTCCTGCGGACTGCGGTCGGGACTTTCCAGCACATAGCGATACACCAGGCCGCTGGGGCTGAACAGCGGGGCCATCGACGGGGTCACTCCAGAAGGCAGGCTGGCATCGGCAATGCGCTGAAAGACGATCTGGCGGGCGAAGTAATCGTCGGTATTGTCCTCGAAGGTCAGTTTCACATCCGAAAGCCCGTACAGCGAGATGGAGCGCATCACCACCATGCGCGGCACGCCGTTCATCTGCAGTTCCAGCGGCAGGGTGACCAGGCGCTCCACNNATGAAGCCGGTCAGCATCAACACCAGGAACCGTTGCCGCAGAGATGCTTGTACGATGCGATGAATCATTCAGCTATGGACGCCAACATCCGTCTTGCGCTTCCTTCCCCAACCTTTGGATTGCGCCACCCTAACGCTGCAGTGAATTCGCAAACTGCAGGAACAAACTGCCATTGCCGACGACGCGATCACCGGGTTTCAGCCCGCTAGTGACCTGAGTCTGTCCATTCAGGCTGTCGCCGAGAGTTACCGTGCGCCGTCCGAACTGCTGCGCAGAAGACTCGACATAAACGAAGGGCATGTTCTCGCTGTCGCGCAGAACGGCGGAATCCGGTAGTGCAATCGCATTTTGGATCGTGCCTGCGTCCACCGTGGCCACCACGTACATGTCCTTCTTCAGCTTCTCTCCCGGATTGCTGGTCTCGATGCGCGCCTGCAGAGTGCGGGTGTTCGGATCGAGCGAAGCCGCCACATAAGAGATACGCCCATGAAAGATGTCGGGATACGATTCTGTTTGGATGGTGACCGGGTCCCCTACCCGCACGTTAGGCAAGTCCTTTTGGTAAACATTCACCAGCACCCACACATTGCTGGTATCGGAAACCATAAAGCACTGTGTGGCCCCGGTCTGGACCAGCTGTCCTACCGCGACGTTCTGTTCGACCACCTGGCCGGCAATGGGCGCCCGGACCGGGACCTCGAACGAGGGCGGCGATTTCACCAGCGCATCCGGATTGGTAATTCCCAGCACTTTCAGCGCAGCCTCGGCGGCGGCCAAATCTCCGCCCGCCTGCACCTCGGCCGATTCCGCCTGCTCCAGATTCTGCTCGGCGATGGCATGGTGCTGGTACAAGTCTTTCGCTCGCGCGGAGGCCTGCTGCGCCAGAACGTACGCAGCCTTTGCCTTCAGGTAATTCGTGCGGAGTTGGGAAAAGTCGGGACTCGCGACGTATAGCATGGGCTCAGCCGGGGTCACTCTTTGCCCGGGAACCACAACAATCCGGCTGACCGGCCCGCTGACCTGAGTAATTACCGGAGTCGTATGAAAGCTGTTGTAGGCAACGGAGCCGGTCAGACGCAATGTCCGCTTCAAGGCGGTGGGCTCAACCGTGATCACCTGCACATGCGACATCTGGTCCTGCGGAATGGTGAACAATTCGGCAGTGTTCGAATGGTTCGCGGAGTGATTCTCCCCGCTTGCATCAGATCCGGCGCCATGACACCCGATACACCCCAGCATGATCGCCGAAGCAACCGTCAATGCCGCTACGCCGCGCCAGCGATCTTTGGAAATCTTCACGGAAGGTTCCTCGTTCCCACAGCTTCCTTCAACTGCTCGAGTGCGGTCATGTAGGAAGACAGTGCCTGGCGATAGGCCAACTGCGTGGCCCGGTAACTGCGTTCCGCATCGAGAAAGTCCAGCAGACTCGCCGCACCTCGCTTGTAAGCATACTCACTGATGTCGCGCGAGTCCTGTGCCTCCTTCAAGTATCCCGAAGCATAAAGTTGTACCACCTCTTCGTTACTGCGGAGCGCTTCATAGGCATCGCTAACGTCCGACAGCACAAGATCGCTACCGGACGCCTGCAACTCCTGGGCTTGGGTAAGCGCGTAGCGAGTGCGCGCGATCTCGCCCTGATTCCGGTTGAAGATGGGCAAGGCGAAGTTTACGAAGAAGGAAGCGCTATTTTCGCCCGCAACGTGGGTATAGTCGGCGGCGCCATTCACATCTTGTTTGCCATTGGCCTTGGCCAGCAAAATCTGGCTTTGCGCAGCGGTTACCCCCAATTCGGCAGCCCGATAATCCGGACGCTCCTGTAACGCCCTCGTCTGCAAGTCCTCCAGCTTCGCCTTAACAGACTCATACGATAAGTCGCCGACCACGTCGTAATTGGCGGGGACCGCGTCATAGCCAAGCAATTCCCGCAAGGCAACCAGTGCCTGCACTCTTGCCAGGCGGGCGGAAGAGACGTCGGTTTGAAACTGCAGCAGTTGCAGCTTGATCTTGAGGTAATCGCCTTCGCTGATATAGCCCGACTTATACTGCTCCTGACCGATGTCAACTGTCTGCTGGAAGCTCTTCAGGTCTTGCAGGGCAAACTGCAGGGTCGATTCCGCCAATAGTACCGCGATGAACTGCTGCGCCACATTAAATGTAAGAGTGCGCTCCGCATCCGTTGTCTGAGCGCGAGTAACGGCGGTCTGGTTCTGTGCCGCCTGCAAGCGGCGCTGCCGTTTGTGGCCGCGCTCAAACAGATATCCGATGCCAATGTCGAACTGCTGGTTCTGGTTAAGGTTGTCCGCGCTGAAATCGTTGGGGCTAAAAATGGGAACAAACTGGGAATCAAAAAGAAGCGTGGGATTGGGACGAAGATTGGCGGTGACTTCCTGCGCCTGGTTCTGAAGAATCAACGTACGCGTGGCTTTGAGCGAGTGATTGCGCGCCAGCGCCAAGCCAATCGCCTGATCCA
>PLYW01000041.1 GCA_003151875.1 Acidobacteriaceae bacterium | reverse complement strand
ATGTGGACCAGTTCGCCATCGACGGACAACTGCGCGCGCCGCTGCTCACCGATGGCGGCCGTTGGCGGCGCGCCATTTTTGAATTCCCCACGCGCATGGCTTTTCAGCGCATGGACGACTCATTTGCCCGTTGCGCGGCTTCGCTCAACGCCAACGACAAGACCCTCGAACTCACCCGGGACGATGACAAGAACTGGAAAGCTCACTTTAGGTTCCAGCGCGTGGCTGAGAATCAATTGACGCTCGATGGCGACATGGACGGCCACAAAGTCCACATGCAGCTTCAACTGGTGGACCGCAAAACTTTCCTGCTGGTCAACCGAGGCTTCCACTGGGTCCAGGAATGCCCCTTCAACCGCTGATCGCGGCCGGGCCGCGCCAGGACGCGCCTCGGTGGACATCGCCGCCCATTTTGCGCCAATAGGCCGCGGCCACGATTCGCCCACAACCCAACCAAGCGCTCCTTCCCCAACTGTGTCACCGCAAGCGGTGACGCGGTTCACGGACAAACGGGGCGGTTTGCAGTTATTAAGTATGTTTGTGCGCCGTAAAGCGCCTCGTATCCGCCTGGAGAAACTCCATGCAGACCTCACGCCGCCCGCTCCTCCTGATGGAAATCCCGGCCCATTCCTCGTCTCCGGGTCCCAATCAAGAAGCTGCGCACTTGAGGGCTGTCAGTCTTGTACCCGGTCTAAGCCTAAAAGGGGGCAGTATGAAGAAATCTAGCGCATGGAAAATGGTCTGCATCGTATTTGTCTTTTGCGCCGCGACGGCGATTGTGTCGCCTGCCCAGACCTTGACCACGATTTACAACTTTTGCCCGCAACCCAACTGTCCTGACGGCGCCGATCCCGCGGCATCTCTCATCCGCGCCAGCGACGGGAACTTCTACGGGACAACCGTGATGGGAGGCGCCAGCAGCGGAGGCACGATCTTCAAAATGACTCCCGCCGGCGCGATCACCACGCTGCACAGCTTCGCTGGCCCTGAAGGTTACCACCCTTATGCGCCTCTGGTGCAAGGCCACGACGGGAACTTCTACGGCACGGCCAATTACGGCGGAGCGCACGACATAGGCTCCGTCTTCAAAATCACCCCCAGCGGGACATTCACCGTGCTGCACTTCTTTAATTACACCTACGGAGAAGGCGGCTATCCGGGCCCACTGGTGGCGGGCAGCGACGGCTACTTTTATGGAGTGACCTCCAACGGCGGGGGCGACAATCTGGGCACTGTGTTTCAGATCTCGGCCGACGGCAGTACCTTCAATACTTTGTATTATTTTGCTTCTTCCGTCGGCAAGCACCCCAGTGGAGCTCTGCTGCAAGGCCGCGATGGCAACTACTACGGGGTTTCCCCATTGGGCGGAAGCGGCTATGGCACGGTCTTCCGCATCACCCCCAGCGGCGCTGCGAGTGTGATTTACACCTTTTGCCCGCAAGGGGATTGCACGGCCGGCGGCAGTCCGAACGGAGCGCTGTTGCAAACCAGCGACGGGAACTTCTACGGCGGGGCCGGAGGAGGGACCTACGACGGTGGCGTGATCTTCAAAGTCACCCNNAGGCGCGCTGATCTCGTTGCACAGCTTCGCCGGCACGGACGGCGTCAACCCTAATGGCGGGCTGATACAAGTCAACGGAAAGTTCTACGGAACAACCTACACTGGCGGGGCCAACAACTATGGCACGGTCTACAGTCTCACGGTTCCCCCGCCCAGCACGACCGCGGTGACGAGTTCGCCCAATCCGTCCATGTTTGGGGAATTGGTGACCATAACCGCGACGGTCGGTCCTCCGGGGCCGCCGACGCCGACGGGCACCGTGAGCTTCACCTCCAACGGCGCCGCCATTCCCGGCTGCACCGCGGTGGCGTTGAATTCGTCGCGTATTGCGGTCTGCACCACGACCGGGTTGGCGGTGGGCACCGATGCCATCGTAGCAACCTACTCCGGCGACTCGAATTACATGGGCAGCAGCGGCACGCTCTCGCAACTGGTTAACCCGACGCCATCGGCGGTGCAATTCGTCGCTGTCACTCCCTGCCGGCTGGTGGATACCCGCCAGACGGGCGGCGCGATTCAGGGGGGAAGCTCGCGGGACTTCCCGGTCCAGCAGGAGGGCGGCTGCAACATTCCCGCCACCGCTGCCGCCTATTCGCTGAATGTCACCGTGGTGCCGCACGGTCCGCTGGGTTACTTGACCATCTGGCCCACGGGTGAAGGCCGGCCGGTGGTTTCGACCCTGAACTCGGCGGATGGCCGAGTCAAGGCCAACGCCGCGATTGTGCCGGCGGGCACCAGCGGAGACGTCAGTGTGTTCGTCACCGACACCACCAATGTGATCCTCGACATCGATGGCTACTTCGAGCCGGTGTCGGGTTCCACGCTGGCCTTCTATCCGCTGTCTCCCTGCCGCGTCGCCGACACGCGCGACTCGACTAAGCCTCCCGGCCTAGGGCCGCCGCAATTGTCTTCCCAGACGCCGCGCGCCTTTCCGGTGCTCACTAGCACCTGCATTCCCACCGGGGTCAACCCGGCGGCGTATTCGTTCAATTTCACCGTAGTGCCCGGCGGTCATTCCGTGGGCTATCTGACGGTGTGGCCGACCGGTCAAAATCAGCCGGTAGTCTCGACTCTGAATGACCAGACGGGGACCATCGTGGCCAACGCGGCCATCGTGCCCGCCGGCACCGGCGGAGAGGTCTCCGTGTACGCGACCGATAACACGCAATTGGTGATTGATATCGACGGCTACTTCGCGCCCGCGGGTCAGGGTGGACTGTCGCTCTATGCGGTGGCGCCTTGCCGGGCCTTCGACACCCGCCATGTGGGCAACGGTCAGCCCTTCCAAGGAATCCTGAGTCCTCCGGTGGATGTCGAGCA
>PLYW01000230.1 GCA_003151875.1 Acidobacteriaceae bacterium | reverse complement strand
GAATGTCCATCGGCAGCTTATCCGGGTTGCCCGCGCCGTTCCGGAAGAGGCTGGCGCCAAAGCGCTCGATCGTCTTGCTGCCTTGAATCCGGTATTGCCGGTACAGATCCCGCAACGCGGGATTATCGGGATAGGGATTGTTGACCGGCTTCGGGGACGGAATCGGCGGCGTGGGTTGGAGCTGCCGCTGATCCATTGGCCGTGGCCGGCGCGGTTGGCTGCCCCCCGGCCTCCTGGTCTGCTCCGATGGTTGCGCCTTGACTCGGGGTTCGGCAGCTTGGCGCGCGTTACCTGGTTGCGCCGCCTGACCCAGGCCGTCCTGCTGCTGGCTGGGGTGGTCCTCATTGCTGCGAGCCGGATATTGCGGCGGGGCGGCGGGCGCGTTTTCATACTCATTGAACGGCGCCGGCGGCTGCACCTCGCTGCCTGACTGCGAGGGCCGGCTCTCGTTGTACTGCTGAAGGATTTGAGACGTCTGGGCTGGTGGCTCGCCCGGTTCCGAGGGCTGGCTCTCGTTGTACTGCTGAAGAATTTGAGACGTCTGGGCCGGCGGCTCGCCCGGTTCCGAGGGCTGGCTCTCGTTGTACTGCGGAAGGACTTGAGACGTCTGGTCTGGTGGCTCGCCTGGGTCCTGGTCATCCTCTAGTTGCCCCGGTGGTGGTTGCTGCTCACGTTGCCGTTGGGCCGAAAACTGCCCGTCCGCCTGTGCCCAGCCGCACCGCGGCGTAAGCAGCGCAACACCCATGATGAAAATCACACCCGCAAGCCCCAGCAGGCGCACGTTAAATGCATGGCTCTTCATAGCGGCATCACCTGGTTAAGGTCTCCTCTGCTGCCGTCGCCGGCGCTCCGGTGTGCTCCCGCGCCTTCGAGCCCGCCAGCAGTTGCCGGTAGAGCCCGGTTATCTCTTCGGCCAGCCGCTCCTGGGCATGATTGGCGAGAGCAAAGCTTCGCCCTGCCGCTCCCATCTTCGCCGCCAACTTCGGCGAGTAGGCCAGCCTCTCGATGCACGAGAGAATCGCTTGCGGGTCGGCTGGGGTCAGAAATCCATTCGCCGCCGCCCGGCAATGCTTGGAGATTTCCCGCAGCGGGGGCGCGGCCAGGTCAACCACTCCGCCCACTGCGGTGGCAATGAATGGTTTGCCCGCGGCCATGGCTTCAATCAGAAATGCCGAAGTGCCTTCGTTGCGGGAGGTCAGCAGCACCATATCGGCGGCCGCCAGCAGCGGCTTGATGTCTTTCTGCCAGCCCAGGAACTGCAGATTTCCCCGGCCGTGAGCGGCGGCCGTCTCGACCTGTTGCCGCAAAGGTCCATCGCCGGCCACCAGAAACTTCAACTGGGGAAGGCGGTCCGCCAAACCCACGACCTGCAGCAGCAAGGGCAGGTTCTTGATGGGAACCAGACGGCCCGCCCAAACCACCAGCCGATCGTTGTCGCTCAGGTTCAGGTGGCGACGGGCCTGGCCACGAAGCTTGTCCAGGTCAGCCAGGGCGCGAAGGTCGAAGCCGTTGCGCACGATGGCGATCTGTGGGCGACGGGCCACATGAAAGCGTTCGGCAAGCTCCTCCGCCTGCGAATCCGAGATCGCGATTACGCGCGTGGTAAACCGGTTCAACAGACGTTCCGTGGCCATAATCAAGCGGGTGGCTGTCTTTCCGAAATAGCCTTGGAAAACATTGCCGTGATAGGTATGAATTCGAATCGGGACGCCGCTCAGCAAAGCCGCGATCCGGCCAATCACACCGGCTTTGGCGGTGTGAGTGTGGACAATGTCGGGCTTCTCCCGCAGCAGAATCCGCGTGATGCGCACCAGGCTGACCAGGTCCGACCATCCCCTTACCGACCTCGACATGCTGGGGACCTCGAGCACGCCGCTGGCGTCCTGCAGCAGGTAGCGCATGTCCTGCTCTCCGTCTTCGATCGCGCCCACGATCAGCCGGGTGTCAAATGAGGCGCGCAGCGCCCGGTGCAGGTAGGCCACTTGCCGCGCTGGACCGCCTCCATTCATGCGGCCGATGATGCGCACCAGTTTCTTCATTTTCATCGGCCCAGTACTAGCGATGCCTGGGCCGCCTCCATCGTCTGGGGCGAGGTGGTTCTCGCCGAAGCTGACCGGCCGGCCTGGGAGTCGACCTGATCGAAATAAGTCGTAATCCGGCAGGCCTTGCCATCCACGAGAATGCATGGTTGCCGGGTGGCCGGACGCAAAATCCGGTCGAAGAGCCAGCCTGAACCTCGTACTCCCGCCAGCAATAGGAAGGTGAGCAGCAGGTCAATTCCGAAAACCCCGCGGGAGAGTCCAGTGAAGCGGTCCCAGAAGACCACGGCCGCGACGAACCCCAGCGATCCCACTAGGGCCGACTTGGCCAGCCGATAACAGGTGTCCAGTGACGGGGCGCCTTGCCAGCGATAGGCCCCGAACAGCACCAGCGGGGGAAGCTTGGTCAGCAGTGCGATACAGCAGAGCGCCAGAAATTGCGGAACCTGGGCGGGAGCGAAGTGCGCAAAGCGAAGCAGGAATGCCAGGTAAAGGGACAACGCGACAACGCAGAGGTCGAGAAGAACGGCGCCTGCTTTGGTGGCCACCGACTGCACCAAGGCGGGCAGAGCTAGGGCGAAGACGTTGCTGCGGGAAAGATATTCGTCCGGCAACTTGAGCCGCGCCAGATAGAGCCAGAAGAGGGTTGCAGCCAACAGGAACAGGCCGAGAACGCCCCACCCCAGCTCGGGCCAAAGGCGTTTCGAGAGCACGGCCAGCAGGCCGCTGAATGCCGCCAACCCGTAAAGCAGCAGCACCGCTCTGCCCTCGCTCATACCCAGTAAAACCAGGCGGTGCGAGGTGTGGTCGCGGGCGCCGGCGGAGATGGCGCGGCCATGAAGACGGCGGGTTACGCTTACCAGCAAGGTATCGAACAAGGGGATAAACAGCACCAGCACCGGAACCAACAGGATCGACGATACGGTGCTGACATGCTCGGTCGCCAGCACCGAGGCGCAAGCCAGGTAGTAGCCGATGGCCAGGCTGCCGGTGTCGCCCATGAAGATCTTGGCCGGCTTGAAGTTGAATAAGAGGAAGCCGCTGATGGCGCCCAGAAAAGTCAGCGTGAGCAACTGGAGATGCGGGTCGGAGGTCAGCAGCGCGAGGACAAAGGCGGCGATAATGCCAATGCCGGTGGCCAGGCCGTCCATGTTGTCCAGTAGATTGAACGCATTGGTAATGCCGACAATCCACACCACCGTAAAGCCGAGGTTCACCCAGGCAGCGCTGCGCAGCGGATAAACCACTCCCAGGGAAACGGTCGCGGCGGCGATCACAAACTCCGCCGCCAGCTTGGTGCCGGGCTTGCAGGAGCGAAGATCGTCGCAGAAGCCGACGATCGCCATGACCGCCGTCAGCAGGGTCACGCCCAGCAGCGGCCTGTGCAGGTGGGTAAAAACCCCAGCCGCCAGGAAACTGAGGACGATGGCGACTCCGCCAAACTGGGCCACCGGCTGGCGATGCCAGCGGTCAGCGCGCGGCTCGACCAGCCACGCCCGGCGTCGGCATAGATGCACGATGCCGCCGGTGAGCACAGCCGAGGCCAGCACCGCAATCATTGGCAGGAGAATGAGGCTAGTGGCTACCGTAAGGCGCTCCCGTGCACCGACCGCTTTGGTCAATCCAAATTTCCGCCAGCAATGATTACTTCGGCTGGCAAATCTGGTTGCATTAGCGGCTACAACCTAAATATGTAGAGACATTCTGAATTGGAGAGGTATCGCAGCAACGGGAAATCCTTTAAAGAACCGAACCCCACGCGCCGATCTAGAGAAAAGAAATTCCGCTCTTCCTCGGGAAGGAGAGCAACAGCGGCGTTAGGCCGCAGCAAGCGCCAGCAAGACCGAGGCCGCTTGCCCGACACGATTTCAGGAGACCACCGACATGCGTTGCCTGATTAGGGGAGGCGCCGGATTTATAGGATCGCATCTTGCCGAGCGGCTGCTGCATCTGGGGCACGAGGTGATTGCGATTGATGATCTTTCCACGGGCAGTATGGAAAACCTTTCATCCTTTCGTTTTCACCCCGCATTCGAGTTCCATGGCGACACTATTTTTAACCGCCGGCTCATGGCCGAGTTGGTGGACGTTGCCGACATTGTTTTTCATCTCGCCGCGGCCGTTGGGGTGAAGCGGGTGGTCGAGCGCCCGGTGCAAACCATCGAGACCAATGTCGATGGGACCGCGGTGGTGCTGCAGCTGGCGGCCAAGAAACAGCGGCGTCTGGTGGTGGTGTCGACGTCGGAGGTTTATGGCAAGTCGAACAAGTTTCCCTTTGCGGAGAGGGACGATCTGGTGCTGGGCAGCACCTACAACAGCCGCTGGGCCTACGGTTGCTCCAAGGCCATCGACGAGTTCCTGGCGCTGGCCTATTACCGCGAGCGGCAGCTGCCGGTGACGATTGTGCGGTTGTTCAACACCGTGGGACCGCGTCAGACGGGACGCTATGGCATGGTTGTGCCTACCTTCATACGGCAAGCCTTGCAGCAGGAGCCAATTACGGTTTTCGGCGATGGTAAGCAATCCCGTTGCTTCGGATACGTTTCCGACGTAGTGGACGGCTTCCTGGCGGTGGCCGCCGATGGCAGCACGGCCGGCGAAATTTTTAACCTAGGCAATACCGAGGAAATCAGCATCGACGACCTGGCCGGCCGCATCATCAGGTTCACCGCATCGCCCAGCTCGATCTGCCACATTCCCTACAGCGAAGCCTATGGCCCTGGATTTGAAGACATGGGGCGCCGCGTCCCGGATATTTCAAAAGCCGAACGCTGGCTCAACTATCGTCCCAAGCACGGTCTGGATGACATTCTTCGGGATGTGATCGCTTTCGTGCGCGCGCAAATCGGGAAAAAGCAGGCGGTGTTCGTGGCGCCGGGCGCTCGGCAAGAAAGCCCGGTCTTGAACCTTGGAATGCCCGGAGCGGGCAGGGTCCCTTTGCAAACTTATTCGCGTGGGGCCCGCGAGCTGGATAGTTCCCACAGCCTACCCGCCCGCGCCACTCCGTAACTCGGTTAACGCGAGTCCGGAAATATTGTATCCGCCGGCTCAGGTAATGCGGCGCTTCAGCGCTGCGTTTCGCCGCGCTTAAACCCTTCGCTTAAGCCGCCGAGGTCGAAGACCTGAGCGGCTTGAGCGTTTTTCTTCTTGCCGTACACGCGGGCCTCCCACCCCAATTCGCGCAAAAGCGGCGCAAATTGGGGACCCCGGCTGAAGGCCCGCACTACCCGGGACACGTCGATTGCAGAACTGCCTTAACGCCGCAATGCGCGATTGGGAAACCAGGTCAACTGAAACGAAGCCGTGAAGTCTGCTTGCCGGTGGCTATTGAGCACCGGCACCAGCCAGGACTCATATTGCAGGACACCTTTCAGCTCCATCTGCTTGCGCACGCGAAGGGTCGCTGCCAGGCTCGCCATGTTCTGCGTGGTCCCGCGGGGAATGTAGTCTGGTGCGATCTTCATGCGGCGATAGCCGAGCTGAATACTGCTGAGCGGGCTGATGGTATAGGTCGTCCACGCCGCGTAGCCGGTGGCTGCGCGACCAATCCAGCTGCCCATCAAACTGTTGTTGTTCAAGTAGAGGTTGCGATAGACGACCTCGTAGTAAAAGAAGTAGGCCCCGAGCGCCGGAAAGACCTCGCGATTGGTGTCCACGGCCTCCACCCGGAAATCGAGCTTCGGCAGGTGAGGGAAGTGGCTGACATAGATTCCGGGATTGAATGCCGTTCTGCGGAACGCGGCCAGCGGCGTGAGCTCGTCGTGGGTGAGCATGTCGGTGTAGAGGGTGACCCATCCCCCCAGCTGCCAGGAGAAATCGAAGGTGCTGAAGCGGGCGCCGGGATCGTGGCGCGAGAACTTCACGTCGGTGGGAACGTTCGTCAAGCTGGTAAAGCTGTTCCAGAATGACCCAAAGGTGAGAGGGACATGACCTTGGCCGGCGAAGATGGCGGTGCGGCTGAAACCAATCTCGATGCCTCGGAAGGGCCGGATGCCGCGGCGCGTGAACGAGATTTCCGCCAGGGGCTTGAAACTGATCTTTTGTCCGTACATGTAGGGTCCCTGCGGAAACTGGGTGTGGCCGGAAAGCTTGCTAAAAAAGTTGTCGAAGCGGAAGGGCCCGAACAGGTGCGACATACCCGGAATCCAGAACGGCTCGCTGCGATTGAGGCGCAGCATCCAGAGCGGTTCGGCGTTGTTGCTGATGGCGAACGAGCCACTCTGCGTCGGTCCCCAGTCCAGGCTCTGTTTCCCAATAGATATGTCCTGTCCCAGCAGCCGGGTGGTGACATAGGTATCGAGCAGCCGGAAACGGTTGATGGCAGGAAAGGGAACGCCGGGCTGCACCGGGGCAAGGTTGACTGCGGCCAGCACTTCTCTGGTCCCGAGCGGGTAGGCCGGCGCTGACGGCGCGTGCTGGTATTCGCCGTTAATGTAGAACGCCAAGCTGCCGTCTTCGGCGCGCGCGGTGAATCCGGTGTAATTATTGAAACCTTCCTGATAAGGCCGGCCATAGTCATTGACGATGGTCTGGCCAAGGTTGTTGCTGTTCAGCGGCTGGCCGGCGATTCCCACCACCCGGGTGTAAACCGAGGACAACTGGATCGACTCCACCGGCTTGCCTTCGATGGCCGACAGCTCGTCGGCGAACTCCCCGCGGAGATACTTCATGGTCTCGCTGGAGAGATCGTTACAACGACGGACGAAGGCGCGGTTGCGGGCTTGCTTGGCAATGAGGAACGCAGCATCCACAACCCAGTGCCAGCACCCGCCAGGAGTAGAACGATCACCAGGATCCCCAGCACCGGCAGGCGCAACTTCCGCCGGATCCCGCCCGTTTCGGCGTACCCAGCAAAGGACGGAGGCTCAATATTCGCTGGCGCTGGAGTATCTGCGGGCAGCTCCATTCCACACCAGTAGCAGGACAAGTCGGTTCCTGTGTTTAATTTGCGACACCGTGGACAGCGGCGGATTTGCCCAAACAACGTTGACCTGGCCTGCGGGTGCGGTGGCAAGGGCTTTTCCCGCGTGAGGTCGGATGAAGTATCCGAGCGTCCTGTGGCGCCCTGCTCTTGCGTGGAATGCGGCGCCATGTTGGCGGAATCCTTTACGTCATGAACTTTGTGGCCTCTAGGAAGACCGCAAATACTACAGGTATGAAAGCCAGCAATTGGCTTGAACGAATGTGGATTGTCTGAACCACGCCGAGCCAGTTGCTCTCGCACGACCTTTGCCTCTTTTTCTCTCATGTTAGGCCAGACTATCTCCAAAACGAGACCGCAAGCAATTCCCCAAAGCAGCGGGTCGGCAAAACGGAAAGGCAAGTCTGCACCGAAAAGGTTACACCGGTCTCCAAG
>PLYW01000224.1 GCA_003151875.1 Acidobacteriaceae bacterium | reverse complement strand
TGTCGCCCGCCGGCACGATGGCCGCGTTCGCCTTGACCCGCCCATTGGGAGAATTCAACGTGGACAGCACCGGCCGCGGTTGTCCCGTCGGCCATACCGTCAGGTATCCCAAGGTCGGGTGCGGAACCACGGTGACATTCAGCGAATAGGCCGCCGCCGTGTTGGGAATGCTGCAAACGCCGTTGGGGAGCGCGAAATCGCGCGAGGTCTGGCCTTGAATTTCCGGACCACCCAACGGGCCCGGGGCCCAGCGCGTGTCCACCACCCGGCAGGGAGTTACGGCAACAAATTGCAGCGGCACCTGCGCAGAAGCCAGCGGAGAAACCGCTACCAACGCGAATAATAAGGCGAACAAAACAACAACCGACAACCAGACGTGGCGCATGGAGGGCATGGAATTACTCCTAAAAATGGCGAATCGACGTTTCTTAAACTGGCAAATGGACTTTCCTTCTTGACGTCTGCCGGCACCACGTGGACAACATCATCGCTGTGTTCCCGTTCCCCATCTCGCGCATGTCGATCACCGGACAGGGCGTCATGGGAAACGAACTGTCGCGGCTCACTGAGGGGGCGACAGACTGAACACGGTGCCATCTCCGTTGGCTCCGCCTGTGTAGGTTGTCCCATACAAATACCCGCCGGCGTCTTGTATGAGCTTCACTGTAGGGTTGCTACCGTCGGCGCCGGTGAAGCTATGCAGCGTGATCAGTGTGCCGCTGGGGGTAAGTTCGAAGATCGTGCCATCTGCGTTAGCGCCGCCCGAGTAAGTTGTCCCGTAAAAGTTGCCGTCGATACCTTGTACCAGCCCGCCAGTAGGCTTGTAGCTGTCCGAGAGAATGAAGGCGTGCAGCGTGGTCAGCGTACCGCCGGGGGTGATCTTGAAGACCGTGCCACCGGTGCCACTGCCGCCTTCGGAGGTGGTCCCGTAGAAGTTTCCATCCGAGCCGAGCACCAGCCCTGCCTGAGGCTTGGCTCCGTCGCCGCAGTCCCATGACACGCAAAAGTTGTGCAGTGAGGTCAGCGTGCCGCCTAACGTTATTTTGAAGGCTGTGCCATCGCTGGCCCCTCCGCCCGAGGGGGCCGTCCCATACAACTGCCCGTCGGGGCCTTGCACCAGGGCTGCGTAAGGCAGTTTGCCATTCACTGTGTCAAAGCTGTAAAGCACGGTCATCGTGCCGTTTGGCTTGAGTCGGTAGAAATCACCAATATAGTGGACCCCGCCCACGGGGTTAACCCCGTAGAAGTTGCCGTCGCTGGCTTGCATCAGATACGCAGGGCTTTCGCCATCGGTGCAATGGGTTTGAGCGCAAAAACTGTAAAGCGTGGTCAGGGTGCCGCTGGGCGTGAACCTGAAAGCCGTGCCCTTCCCTTGTACGCCGCCATTCGTGGTTACCCCGTAGAAGTTCCCGTCATTGGCTTGTACCATCGCTGCGGGATTGGCGCCGTCATGGCAGTTGGTTTGAGCGCAAAAGTTGTAAACCGTGGTCAGGGTGCCGCTCGGGGTGATTTTGAAGATGGTGCACCGCCATGAGCGCCACCCGAGTAGGTTGTTCCGTAGAAGTTCCCATCGCTGGCATGCACCAGCGGTGCGGCGGGGTTGCTGCCATCAGGACCGGCGAAGCTGTGCAGCAGGGTGAAGACTCGTGTGGGCGGATTGATGACGATGCTGAGTGGCGCCGAGACGGTCACCGGCGGGGTTTCCGAATCGGCAATCTTCACCGTGAAATTCGAGGTCCCCACCGTGGTCGGCATGCCCGAGATCACACCCGTGCTGGGGTCCAAATGCAAACCCGTCGGCAACGTGCCGCTGGTGATGCTCCAGGTATAGGGATAAACCCCGCCGATGGCGGTCAGCGTGGCGCTGTAAGCGTTGCCCACGTTGCCCGACGGCAACGAAGTCGTGGTGATGCCCAGCAGCACTGCCGGTGTAATGATGATGCTCAGGGGCGCGCTCGCGGTGGCAGGCGGCGAATTGGAATCCGTCACCCGCACCGTGAAGTTGGAGATGCCTCCTCCTGAAGGCGTGCCCGTGATCGCGCCCGTGCCGCTGTTCAAAGACAAACCACGCGGCAAGCTGCCGGCGGTGACGCTCCAGGTATAGGGAGTGAGTCCGCCGGTGGCCGCCAGCATCACGTTGTAGCCGAGGTTCTGCGTGCCCGCAGGCAGCGACGTGGTCTGCACCGTCAGTTGCGTCACGGTCGCGTTCACCGTGATGCTCAGCGGCGCCGACGCGGTGGCCGGCGGCGTTTGCGAGTCGGCAACATGCAACGTGAACGGATACGTTCCGACCGTCGTGGGCGTGCCCGAGATTACCCAGTTCGGAGGCACACTCACCAGATTCAATCCCGGCGGCAAGTTGCCTGACGTTACGCTCCACGTGTAGGGAGCGACGCCGCCAGCCGCCCCCAGTGCGGCGCTGTAGGCGTGATTTAAAGTGGCCGACGGCAATGCCGGGTTCATGATTTTCAGCGTCCCAATGGGCGCAAAGTAGCTGAAGATGTCCAGCGCCAGGTCGGCGGGATTTTTGTACGTAGGCATCGATGGAGCCATTCAGCGTGGGCACAATCGCCATGTTGGAAGTCAGCGCTCCATCGACGGCGTTCAAGGTGGACACCACCGGCTGATTTTCCGCGTCCGGCCACAACGACAGATAACCCACCGGATGGCCGCCCGCCGGTATCACCGTCGCGTTCAACACATAGGCCTCGGCACTGGGAACACTGCACGGGCTGGTCAGCACCGTGACCGGCAACATGCCGCTGAATGTGCCCGTGCTATGCCGCGTGTCCAGCACCCGGCAGGGCGGTAACGTGTAAAGCGAAAGCGGATTCTGGCCGGAATCCGAAGGCGCGAAGTACCCGTCCACATCGATAATCAGATCGGTGTTGTCGGTCACGTACACGCTGATGGCCCCGCTGGTCCCCGAGGGCACGATGGCGGCATTGGCCGTGGCCACACCCGTCGTGGCGTTTAAAGTGGAAACCTCCGGCTGCGCTTGTCCCGTCGGCCACACCGTCAGATAACCCAGGGTGGGTCGCGGCACGGCGGTGAAATTCAGCGAATACCCTTGCGCACTTTCCGGAATGTTGCAGGAACTGGAGAGCACCGGGAAGTCGCGTTCCGCCCTACCCTGCAGCGTCGGTCCTCCCAAGGGCCCGTTGGGCCAGCGCGTGTCCGCCACCCGGCACGGGGTGAGCGGGAAAAACGCCAGCGTCGAGCTCGTCGCCGGCACAAAATAGCCGTCGATGTCCAGCACCACGTCCGTGTTATCGGTGGCGAACACGCTGATGGCTTCGTTGTCGCCCGCCGGCACGATGGCCGCATTCGCCTTGACCCGGCCATTGGGAGAATTCAACGTGGACAGCACCGGCCGCGGTTGTCCCGTCGGCCATACCGTCAGGTATCCCAAGGTGGGATGCGGAACCACCGTGACATTCAGCGAATAGGCCGCCGCCGTATTGGGAATGCTGCAAACGCCGTTGGGGAGCGCGAAGTCGCGCGAAGTCTGGCCTTGAATTTCCGGACCGCCCAACGGACCGGGGGCCCAGCGCGTATCCACCACCCGGCAGGGAGTTACGGCAACGAATTGCAGCGGCACCTGCGCAGAAGCCAGCGGAGACACCGTTATTAAGGCGAACAATACGGCGAACAAAACAACAACCGATGACCAGACGTGGCGCGTGGAATGCATGGAGTTACTCCTAAAAATGGCGAATCGACTTTCCTTAAACTGGCAAATGGACTTTCCTTCTTGACGTCTGCCTGCACCACGTGGACAACATCATCGCTCTGTTCCCAACGTGACGGTGCAGGTTCGAATGAGATTGAGTAGGCCGCAATGGGTTGGTCACGAGCTGATCCCGATTCGGTTTGTGCCAGATGCACGCTTGTACAGGGCGGGTTTCTCTCGGGGTCTAATAAAGACAAGAACCGCTAGAAGTTACCGACCCAATGAGTCAACCGTCGTGGGAGGGCCTACCAAATTCATTGTGTCGGTTTGCCAGCCGGGTTGCCAGCAATTTCATTGTGAAACTACCTTTTCCATTCCCAAAACGGGAGGGGATATGTTCGCCGGCGGGAAGAAGATGCCTGCGGGCCGCTTTACTGCAACTCAGCGCATGACACTGCTGTGTGCCCGAAGCAAGACGGAATCAGTTCCCAGTCAGTGATTCCGGTCCAAAACCAAATTAGCGTTCGCGTTCATCATCTTCGTTCTTAGCTTTCACTCGCTAACATCACGCCCAACCTGTGCCCGGCGGCGGCTTCTTCCCTGGACAATGGATTCTTGTTTTCCCTGCACATCTTTTTCCTGCACATCAAGGAGACACGAGCAGCTATCTATCACCAAATCTCGTGACCTCAGTCACCGACTTTCTTGACCAAATAGGGAGAGGATGAGTAAGCGGGTGAATAGGCGTCTTCCCGGCTTCATGGAGGTGCACTTTGGCTACCCAAGTTAAACTCTCCCGCATAGCAATTAGCAAAATCCTACTGGCAACCGACTTTTCTCCCGAGTCGAAGAATGCTCTTCGGTGCGCCATCTCCCTGGCGAAACGTTACGAGTCGAAGCTTTTCCTCGCCCACGCGATCTCCGGAGCAGCTTCGCTTCCGACCGCAGACGTGTGGCCCGCATTGCCTGACCTGGAGCAACCCAACGCGGAAAGGAACATGGCCCAACTGGAGCAGAACAAGGAGTTGCAATCTCTTCCTCACGAAGTCGTGATGCAGGCCGGTGAGACCTGGGAGGTGCTCTCGCGGCTGGTGTCAGACCAGAACATCGATCTCATTGTCATGGGTACCCATGGAAGCGGAGGGATCGACAAACTAATGTTGGGCTCGACGGCTGAGAAAGTAGTGCGCCACGCGACCTGTCCCGTGCTCACCGTTGGACCCTGTGTCCGGGTGCTGTCCCTGGATCGGTTCCGCAACATTCTTTATGCCACCGATTTTTCCAGCGGGTCTCTGCGGGCCCTGAACTATGCGCTGTCGCTGGCCGAAGAAGATCGGGCTGAATTGACCATGCTGCATATCATCGAAAACAACGCCGTGTCGGACGCAGAATTGATCGAGTGGAAACGCCGGGATGGCGAGCGCTTGCGTCACCTGGTCCCGCCCGACCTCGATCTGCCGTCCCAGCCCGAGATGGAAGTTGAAGTTGGGGACCCAGCGCAGGAAGTTGTCCGGCTGGCGGATGCTCGCAACGCCGACCTTATCATCATGGGTTCGCACCCCAGTGGCGCGGTTGCAACCCACGTACCGTGGACGACGCTGCATCACGTGTTGCAGCACGCACATTGTCCCGTGCTGACGGTCCGCGCGGCCTAGCTGGACGAGCCGACGTTGCCCACGGGCCAGCGGAGGAGCCAAAGGTCGCTCATCGTGATCATCGGTTTGGGCGTCGATCTTATCGAAAACCGCCGGGTCACGGAGGAACTCGCGCAGGGCGATTGGCGGCCGGAAAACGGAGTCTTCACCAGCGCAGAGATCGAGCGCTGCAGCACCGGCAAGCATCCCGCGTTGCGCTATGCGGCTTGCTTCGCCGCTAAAGAAGCAACCCTGAAAGCACTGGGGGTCGGAGTCAGCGATTGGGCAACGTTTCGCGAAGTGGAGATAGGCCGGGACAACAACGGCGAGTATGCAGTCGTTCTGCATGATCGCTTGAAGTCGGAAGCGGA
>PLYW01000377.1 GCA_003151875.1 Acidobacteriaceae bacterium | reverse complement strand
GCAGCGCGGGCGAATCCACCAGCCGGGCGATGTCGGCCGAGACGATGAAGATGCCGGAGCCGATCATGGAGCCCATGACCAGGGTGGTGGCGCTGGTCAGGCCGAGACCTTTGACCCATTCGCTTTCGCCGGCGATTGATACGGTCTTCGTTTCTGTAGCCAAGGGACCTCGTTATGGTGGAGAGGGCGCTCGCAAGAATTTACACCATGAGGCGCAGGAATTCCTCAGCAACTTTGGTGGGGGAACTCAAAAGATCAGAGATGACGGCCACCGAGTCGGCTCCGGCGTCGAGCACCGCGCGCGCGTTGGCGCGCGTGATGCCTCCGATCGCGACCAGCGGTTTCCTGGTTGCAGCGCGCGCGGCGCGAATCCCCTCCAGGCCGACGATGGCGTCGGGGCGCCGTTTCGAGAGGGTGGCAAATACCGGGCCGTAGGCGATGTAGTCCGCCGGACCGGCATTGGCCTCCTGCAATTGCCCGAGATTGTGGGTGGAGACGCCGAGAATGCGGCCGGGACTGATCACGGTGCGCGCGCCTTCCGCCGACAAGTCGTCCTGGCCGACGTGCACGCCCTCGTAACCGGCAGCGATGCAGATGTCGGCGCGATCGTTCATGATCAGGGTCACGCCATTGCCCAGCACCCGGCGAAGCTCGCGGGCGTGGTTTAGCATCTCGCGCGTATTACCCACCTTGTTGCGATACTGCAGCCAGGTCACGCCGCCAATAGCCAGTTCGCGGGCATAGTCGGCGATGGCAGCGATGGTGCGTAGCGGAGGCGCAAAACAGGCGACGTCGAGAATGGCGTACAACTTCGGTAATTTCATCGGTGAGTGCATATAAGAATCATTTCACCACGGAGGCACGGAGCGCACGGAGAAAACATTAGCCATTTGGTTAGCGCCGTATCAATTTGCGGAACGAAAAAGAGATACAACTCCGAGCGAGGCCAGGACAAGTCCTAAAATCAATATCGGCAGCTTCAGCAGCCACCCATCAACAAAGTATCCACTAATTATTATGAAATTTGGACGACGAAAAACGCAGGCAGCTAACGCCACAATGCTTCCCAGGCAAAGCAGTGAATACCCGGTCACACGTCCCTTCAAAACCACTCTGTGCCCTCCGTGCCTCCGTGGTGAAAACCGCTAACTATTCGCGGCCTCCTTGTGATTTTGGCCGAGCAAGCGCTCCATGAAACTGGTATCGAAATTGCCGGCGCGAAAGTCCGGGTCGGCCATGATGCGGCGGTGCAAGGGAATACTGGTATAAATGCCTTCGACTACGAACATATCCAGGGCCCGCGACANNTGCGCGAGATGGCTTCAGCGCGGTCGCGCCCCCGCACTACCAGCTTGGCAATCAAGGAATCATAGTACGGCGGAATGACGCCTTCCGCATAGGCCGCGGTGTCAACCCGCACCCCGGTGCCGCCGGGAATGTTGAAGGCGGTGATCTTTCCCGCCGAAGGAGTGAAGCGCTCAGGATGCTCGGCATTGATGCGGCACTCGATCGCGTGCCCGCGAAACACCACCGGGTAATTGATCACGCTGCTGAGCTTCTCGCCCGCGGCAATCATGATCTGCGCCTTCACCAGGTCAACGTCGGTGGTCATCTCGGTGACCGGATGCTCCACCTGAATCCGGGTATTCATCTCGATGAAGGAGAGGCTGCCGTCCTCGTCCATCAGAAACTCGACGGTCCCGGCATTCATATAACCGATGCTGCTCAAGGTCTTTACCAGGATGCCGCCAATGCGTTCGCGCAACTCGGGAGTGACCTTCACCGAGGGCGCCTCTTCCACCAGCTTTTGATGGCGGCGCTGGATGCTGCACTCGCGCTCGCCCAGGCTCATTACGTTGCCGTGCTCGTCGGCCAGCACCTGGAACTCGATATGGCGCGGCCGCTCGATGAACCTTTCCATGTAGAGATTGCCGTTGCCGAAGGCGGCCGCCGCCTCCGATTGCGCGGCGTGAAACAGGTTGGGCAATTCGTCTTCGCTGCGGATGATGCGCATGCCGCGTCCGCCGCCGCCTGCCGAGGCTTTCACGATCAGCGGAAATCCCACGCTGCGCGCCCACTCCAGGGCCTCGTCGGCGGTGGCGATGATGCCGTCGGAGCCCGGCAGAATGGGTACGCCTTCCCTCTTCATGGTGGCGCGCGCCTTTTCCTTTTCGCCCATCAGCCGGGTGACCTCAGGCGGCGGACCGATGAACTTGATTCCGCAGTCGCGGCAGACCTCGGCGAAGTTAGCATTCTCGCTGAGCAGGCCGTAGCCGGGATGGATGGCCTCAACGTTGGCGATTTCCGCGGCGCTGATGACCGCCGGAATGTTGAGGTAGCTTTCCTGGAGGCGTGGCGGACCGATGCAGATGGCTTCGTCGGCGAACTTCACGTGCAGCGAGTTGCGATCGGCCTCGCTGTAGATGGCGACCGCCTTGATGCCCAACTCCTTGCAGGCGCAAATCACCCGCAGGGCGATTTCCCCTCGGTTCGCAATTAGGATCTTGTTAAACATGAAATAAAGTGTGCGGGCCCTTGGCCTGGGAATCTACTGTGGATCACGCCTTGAAGGGCGCGCCTTCAGCTGGATTGTTTATGGACGGAAGTGTCATTCTGAGCGACGAGCGCAGCGAGGAGTCGAAGGAACCCTTTGGCTGCCAGCAATCGCAATTCTGCATCTGCACCAGGTGGTCACTCCGTGATTTCTGCGGGAATAGGGGTCCTTCGACTCGCTGCGCTCGCTCAGGATGACACCTTAGAATCATATTCGCTCAACCGCGCCTCCTAACCTCTCTTTATGCCGAACAGCGGCATTCCGTATTCCACCGGGCTTCCGTTGGCGACAAACATCTTGGCGATCACGCCCGACACGTCCGCCTCAATCTCGTTCATCAGCTTCATGGCTTCAATGATGCAAAGCACCTGTCCCTCCTTCACCGCATCGCCCAGTTTGACGAAGGGCGGAGCGCCGGGCGACGGGGCCTCATAGTAGGTCCCGACAATCGGCGACTTCAGGACAAATAAATCCGCTTCCGCCGTAGCGACGGGCGCCGTCGGGGCTGCCCCGCTGGCCGGCTCTCCGCGGTCGGCAGTTGACGAAGTGGGCGATGGCAGGGGAGCTGGGGGCGCGCTCGCAACCGTATGCCCCGCAACCATCGCCGGCGCGCCCTGCACCACCTGCGCCGGCTGGGCGCTTGCGCCCCGCTTGATCAGCAGTTTCATATCGCCGCGCTGCAGCTCGAACTCGGCGATGTCCTTCTCCACCAAAAATTCGATTAGTTCCTTGATTTCTTTCTGGTTCATCGTCTTCCATTCGGCCGGCAGAAACTTCGGCTTTTATCTTAACTTACTCGGTAAGCTCTAGTCCGGTTGTGCCGCTGACGGTTTTGCCATTGCATCACTTCCCGGTACCCGCTCGAACAGCGCCGCAACCTTGTCGGTGTAAATCCTACGCCACGCCGGAGATTGCTCCAGAAGGTAGATCAGCTGCCGTTTCGGAGGTAACAAGACATAGTCGATTTTGTATCGGTCCAGGATCTGGAACGAATGATCGTTGCCTGTAACTCTGAGATAGTCGTCAAAAACTCCGTTGTATATGAAGATGTCCGTGCGCGTATCAATGAGAGGCTTCAGGTCGGGCGCGTACCATTCCATGTACCCGCCCCAGGCGTATTCGTTGAAGATCCTTCCGTTGAGGTGCTGCGCCTGCATGAATTTCAGAGCGGCCGTGGGGAAATCCGCATCCACCTTCCGCTGTAGATATGCTGCTGACGGAAACAAAAAGATCATCGCCCCAACGATGGCCGCCATAACACAGGCATTAAGCCAGGGTTGGTCCCGTTCCCGCCGGTAAGGCGGAAACAGCTTTAGGCGTTGGGCAAGGATGGGCGCCACGATCAGGCCGGCGAAAAAAAGGAAGCGCACATGCACTAACGCAGCCCCCACAGCAAACGCCATCAGCAGCACCTCGTCCAGCTTCCACTTCTGCCGGGAAAACAAGGCGGCTGCCAGCAAGGCGAAGATCATGATCAGGGCCATCTTGCCACTCAGTCGGCCAAAGTCCACGGACTGCCACTCTTGCACGTGTTGCATATTGGTCTGCTGACGAAATAGAAAATCAAAGGGGTAGCGCACCAGCGTGTAGCCGAAAGGGTTGACGAAGAGCGCGGCCAGGGAGGCGCCCAACGCCAGCAGAAGTTTTTTCAGCTCCGGCGGGGACCAACGCCGCGCCACCACCAGGCCCCACTCCCCTTCCACCAGGCCAGCGGCAATGGTCAGCCCCAGCACGGCCAGGCCAAAGATCCAGGAACCGTGGAGGTTGACCCACAGGGCAAACAACGGCGGCAACAGCCACAGGCCTTTCCCGGTCCGCTGAAAATGATCGAGCACCAGCAGCAGCCCCACCATGCACAGCCAGCCAAACAGCAGCACACGAGGGCCGATGGACACCACTCCCAGCAATATAGCCAGCAAAGTGGCAAGGAACGCGCTCTTGTAATCGGCCCCAGCGTGGCAGGAGCGGTAATAGACGCAAATATAGATCAGCGTGAACACCGCGAAATACACCGCTAGAAGTCCTTGCAATCCCCAGGCATCGAAGCCCAACAGATAGGGGATTTCCGACAGCCATTCATAGTTCAGCCGTGGCGACCCCGCCGCCCCCAACGAATAGGTGTCCACGCGGGGGAACAAGAGGTATTGAAATAGATAATCGGCGTTGCGCAGATGCCACCAGATGTCCGGTTCTGCAATCCCTTGTGGAGAATCTCGAAAGATCACCGCGGCCAGTAAGAACATGCACATGACCGGGCGAGAGAAGACGCTGGCCACCCAACCGGCCCCGGAAGCGCTGCTGGCAGCCGCGGCGGTGTCTGACGGTGAAGAGGACGAATTCGGCACAGATGCTCTTTCTTTTAGAGCAGTTCCAGAGTTGGTGCATCCGGCATTTACGCGGTAGAACGGGGGCTAAATCTCCACCAGTTCCTTGCTGACCGGGGTCAGCACCCGGCATCCCCGGTCCGTGACCACCACCATGTCTTCGATTCGGATGCCGCCCTTACCCGGCATATAAATTCCAGGCTCGATGGTGATTACCATGCCTGCTTCCAGCCGCTCCGCCTGCCCTTTGCCGAGGCGCGGCGGCTCGTGAATCTCCAAACCTACGCCGTGTCCCGTCGAATGGCTAAAGTAGCTGTCAAGCTTGGCCCTGCGGAGCGCTTGGCGAGCGGCTTGGTCCACTTGGCCCGCTGTTATGCCCGGAACAACCTCTGCGATCCCCGCTAATTGGGCTTCCAGCACCGCTTCGTACCACCGGCGCTCTTCCCGGCTGACTCGGCCCATATGCACCGTGCGGGTCATATCGGAACAATAGCCCCGAAGTGTAACACCGGAATCCACCACCACGAATCCACGCCGGGGTAGGGCTTGACGGGAGGCACGCCCGTGAGGCAGGGCCGCCCGCTTTCCCGCCGCGACGATAGTCTCGAACGACATGCCATCGGCTCCCGCTTGCCGCGCCGCATATTCCAGCTTTCCCGCAACTTCCGACTCCCGAATCCCGGGGCGCAGGCTTGGCAGCGCTTCTTCGTACACAGCGGCCCCAAGCGTGACCGCTCCCGCGATGAGTTGCAGCTCGTCGGGGTCCTTGACCATGCGCTGCTGCATGATGAGGCCAGCCACCGGCTTCCAGCGAATTCGCCGATGCACCAGCTTGCGCATGAGCTCTGCGAAGGCGACGGTGGTGTAGTCGGCCTCAAAGCCGATCGTGGCTGAAGTCAACTGGCCTATGAGCTTGGCGGCGTCGTACAGGAGCGGACCCTTGCAAATAACCACCCGCGCGCCCGCCACTTCCTCGCGCGCCTGTTCGCTGTAACGCCCGTCGGTGAAGAAGGTGAGGCGTCCGGCTAACTTGGGATATCCAGTAACCGCCGCCTTTGCGCGTGATGGGCCGGGCAGGAAGAGCAGTAGCCCGTTGCTGCCGGTGTAACCGCAAAGGTAGCGCAGGTTCGCCGGATGCGTGACTACAAAGCCGTCGAGGTGCTGGTCGTCCAGGGTCTGCTGGAATTTCTTCTGCCGCGATCCATAGTCCATTCGTGGCCTACTTGCAATCTCATTTTGCAGCGTCGTGGCAATCGTGGGTCTCAGCCTGTACAGCTCCGAAGCTGCCATCCTGGCAGCAACCTGTGTCTCGGGGCCCCAGCTTCAGCACACGCAACAAAGCCGGAGCTTTTGGCTCCGGCTTTTCACAACCCAAGGGGGACGAGAAGGAATTAGCGATTTAGCTTGCGGCGCAACACGCCTGCAAGAGCCAGGGCCCCGGAGCCGAAGAGCAGGATGCTGGCAGGCTCAGGAGTTGCTTCCGAGAACTGGTTGGTCACCAGGGAAAGGGTTGCGCCTCCATTGGTGCCAGCGTCGATCAATATGTCCTTTTCTACGTCAACCTCGCTTACTCCCGCGAAACTGATTTCGTCATACGACAAAAATCCGCTGCTATTGTCGTAAACCTCCAGCGTCCGCACTGTTCCTCCGCTGCAGGCGGGGAAGGTGGCGCCCAAGCAAACGGTTTCGTCAACCGTTATGGAACCAGTTCCCGTTTGGCCAAAACCGCCAATGGAAAGGCTGACGTCGGTGATTAGGTTGCCACCTGGGTTGACGTTGACTTGGAATTCGAAGAAAGAATCCCGACCAAGTACGCCGCTCAATGTTGACGCATGCCAAGGCGCATTAAACTGGAACCCCGGATTAAACGGCGTGGTGATGGGGGTAACTCCCACGCTGCCAGCCATAATTTCAAATCCGGGCGGACTTGAGGTGGACGTGTAGATGAAATGGCTGAACGTCTTGTCGTCAATTCCGCAGGAAAATCCTGGCGTAAGATATGTGCTCATGTATCCTCCCGATGGACAAGCACTGGCGAATCCAATGCCTGACAACAGAGCGACACACGCGATTACCAGCAACGCTGACAACCATTTGTTTTGCATAGCCTAAGTTCCTCCAAAGCCCATCCTGAGCTGTTTGGCCTGTCAACCGTAATTTCCCACGTACAAAGTGGCGTGGGCCAGACCTGCCAGTACTAGAGCAATCCACCTGCCAAAGCAGCCAGCCGTAAGTCACGCAAAGTAACCCGGTTGGTTCAGCTACTATGTCCTCTAGTGCAATTTTTTGCGGTATTGGGATAAGCTATTTCCTCCCCACGCCATTTTGTAACACACCTTTTTTCCCCACTTTAATGCTGGTTTATGAGCAATGGCTGCGAGGTTTGCCTAGCCGCGCGGTAGATATGTTGGGTGCCGGGATGATGCGCGATAGCGTCGGCATGTACCACGTAGGTGCCAACCCCGGGAGATGAACCGAACGGAACCACTAGGCCGGACTGATCGGCGGTAAGCGTGAGGTGTTGATACCCCAAGGTAGTCGCTCTACCGATGCTATTCACTGCAACTACGACCACGGTGAGATCGAGGTCCTGCCCGGCTTGATTTGTAACCACCACTGACCCGGAGAGAGTGGTGCCCCGCACACTTGGATATTGCTTCCAGTCGATGGTCAGCCCGGCAATCACGCTGATGGTCATGACGCGCTGCACCTGTAACCGAGGCGCGCTGGAGTCAGCCACTGCGACCGTAAAGCGATACTCGCCCGCAGTCGCGGGCACGCCAGAGATCACTCCAGGGTGCGCGTGCAGCTTAAGACCTGGAGGAAGCTGTCCGTCGACAAGATGCCACGAATAGGGTGCGGCCCCACCGGTTGCGGTCAGGGGAAAGTTGAAGCTGCGCCCCACCAGGGCGCTTGCCGGAGGCTGCGCGGTGATGACCAGTGCGGCCTGCTGGTTGGCGGCGGAACTCTGCCCAGGCGCGGCGAAAGGGGCGGCCAACGCGAAAACCGCAACGCCGCAACACGCCACCAAGTTACGCATGATGCGAACCATTATAGTGGGTCATCGGGAGTATGACTGGCGGCCTGCGCGTTATTCCACGGCCAGCATGAATTGAAAGTTCTCCTCGCCAACGGGCACGGTCACGCGCACCATGCGGGATTTCGCCGCCTTCTTCGCGGCCGCGGGATTGCGTGCCAGCTTGCCCATCGGGTAATAGAAGACGCCATCAACATCGGCCCGCGGGGGAATGGTGTTGGCCAGAAACGACGTTCGCTCCACGTAATCGGGAGAAACCTGGCGCTGGAGTTGCATCAGCACGTCAGGCCGGGAGGCTTCCTTCCTGCGCAGGTGGGAGACTTCGTCGGAGAGCATCGCTTGGGGTGCGATAGCTGAGTCCGGCTCTCCGTCCGTCTCGGTGAACGACCGGGTAGAAAGGACGGGCGGCGCATTGTCCATCTGGCCGGCCATCTGCCGCATGGCGCGCATGAGATCGCTGTGCTGCTGGTCCGCCGTTTCAAGGTCGCCTGCCGCAGGCGCCGGTCCGGCCGCAGCGCTCACCGCATAGCGCGACCAGTTATAGGGGCGGCGCATTTTGTTGGCGAGTTCCGCTGCCGAGATTGTTGCTACCTCGCGGCCCGCAACCGCGTCCTCAACCCTCACATCTTCCGGGCGCACCGTCACCGAATGCTGGCCGTTGTTCAGGATCCGCACCTTAACGCCGAGGAACTTGCGATTGGCCACGGAGTGCGCTGCCACTACCACGGTGTAGTTCGTTCCCGAGAGGAAGTGATAGTCAATCCCGTTGACGTAGAAGATTCGGTCCTCACGCGGAGAGAGGGGCGGAGCAGATGCCTTGTCTTGAGCACCGAGCCAACTACACAACAGGGCGGCACAGAGGATATAGCGCATGGGGCCTCCCGTCCATCCGAAGGTGGAGTCTGAGAGGTAAATCGGCAGAAGCGGAAAGGGCTTAAGGGGCTGCTGAGACGTCCCGCAAAAGGGCTTGCCCCGGAGCCCAGCCGCGGGGGATCGCGCACCTACGTTCGTAGGGATGATAGGAAAAAGGGAGGGGCAGCCGCCTGCCAAACTCCCTTATTTGCTGCAAGTCGGGCTTACCACCTTCAGACCGGAGACCTCAAAGTCGCCGTGCTTCCTGCTCCCGGTTTCCTTCTTTTCGAACGGCTGGCTTTTTTCCTCTTGCGCTGCCGATCGCTTGGGAAGGATGCCACTCACGGCAACCGTCTGGCCGACGTGATCGGCAAGGGAAACCTTGTCGTTCTGATAAAGCTCCCAATGCTGATTGTTGGCGCCGATGAGAAAAAATCCTCCGGGTTCAAGACCTTTCTCAAGACAACCGGTCACAGTCTGCTGGGCGGCGGACGTTTTGTCGCCCGACATTTGCGCTGCGCCATACTGCGACGCCGCAGTTACACCCACAAATAGGATGGGAACCATCCATAAAGAAATTCTCGCGAATTTTCGAAGCATGATTTCTCCACTCCTTAACTTGGACTAGCATAACGTCTTTCCCCGGTGGCGTCTATGATTCGCAACACCGCTGCTCCTCACTCTTATCTCGGAGTACGTTACCCGGTTCTTAGTCAAGGACTCAATATTGCTCCGTTACTGCAGCAGTCCGAACACGGCCACTCCGTTCTGCGTGCCCACGAAAACTTTGCCGTTCACGATCGCGGGCGTGATGAACTTGTTGCCCGCTCCAAACTGGTCGCGCGATCCAGCCTGGTTGCTGTTGTACAGTTCATGCGAAAGATTGGTGGCGTCATAGGCATGCAGCACCGCCGGGCTGGTGTTTTCGATTGCCCAAACAATTCCATTCGAGGTCCCATTGGCGGATACGCTGGGTGTAGTCCCGGGATAGGTGAACGACGTTGCCGTTTGGCTGGTCGGAGAGGTGAACAGTCTGGCATTGCTAATGCTAAACGCCTTCAGCGGGCTTCCCACGGAACCGTAATAAACGGTGTTGTTGAAGTAGGCGGGCATGGCCCACACGCCTCCCGGGAGCACCCCGTCGATCTCCTGATAGATCGCGCTGTCGTTATTGGGATTGAATTTTCCCATGTTGTCGCGATCAACCACGTAGATGTTAGTGTCTTTCCCTGCTCCCACGGCCAAGTGGTGCACATGACCCTGGTCATCGGTGAGATCGGGCAATATCATGGCGCCGCCCGAGCCGAGGTCTTCATCGCTGTCTGATTCCTGCACCGTGTTGAACATGGCGAAGTAGTCGGCAACCGCGAGCTGACCGGTGATGGAGATCTTCATAAACGAGTTGCCGTAGTCGCCATTGCTGGGAAATCCCTGGCCGTTGAGCGTGGTATCAAAGGTGCCGTTACCGTCGAGAAAATAGAGCGCCTGGGTATCGCCCGCCAGGCCGGCGCCAGCCATCCAGATTGCGCCCTCGTTGCCGTTCGGGGTGACGTCAATTACCGACGTTTGCGCCAGCGTCTGCGCATTGTAGGCCATCACCCATCCGGTGTAGGGACGCTGGTCGCAATGCGAGGTGAAAGCCAGATAAATGGTTCCGCCCATCTCCAGCAGGCCGGCGCGTTCGGCAAATTGTCCGGGGGCGAAGATGACCATCCCGCCCTGGCTGCCGTCGCCGGTGCCGGGATAGGTTGCTGTAATTTCCTTGGGACCACCGAACAGCTCGGCGCCGGTCTTGAGATCAAGAGCATGAAGACGCTGGTGGTAATGGCCCGAAGAATCTTTGGACATGGCCACAAAGTAGATGGCCCCGGACGGTCCTTGCTGGCGGTCGATCACCGGGGTGGCGGTGATTCCGATTTGCGGGGAAATCTGGCTGCATCCGTGATTATCGCTGGTCGTCTCGCCCTGGCCGAGCGCTGAAACTCTCCAAAACTGCGTGCCGCTGTTGGCGCCGAAGGCGTAGACGCTGTCATTCTCCGTGGCCACGAACACGGTGCTGTCACGAATACCGCTGATGGTGTCGGTTTGCGGGTTCAGGTACAGAGGCTGGGCGTCCACTTTGCCATCCACGGAGAAGAAGCCAGCCTTTCCGAAGGCGGCGGAATTAACAGTGGCGGGCGTTAGGGTCGTTTCCTGCGAGGTCATGCCTTGACGGGAAATATCTTAGT
>PLYW01000026.1 GCA_003151875.1 Acidobacteriaceae bacterium | reverse complement strand
GCCTTCTTGAGCAACTCCCGTAACGCAGCGTCGCCGCTGTTTTCCGCCGCACCGGAGGACGGGGGAGTGTCAATGCGGACGTCGAGGTTCGATGCATTGCCCACCGCCTGATCGCCCAGGTTCACGTTGGGTGCAACCTGGGAAGCCGGTGCAGGTCCAAGCCCTGGCGCCAGAATCTTCTGCTGCAACAATGCAAGCGTGTCGTCCTGGGGCGACACGGCAAATGCGCGATAGAAGCCGGCGTCCGGCGGAATAAGGCGCATCAGTTCTGCCACTTCGGGGCCACCATCGGCGTCGTCGGCTGCGCTCTCCGGGGCATTCTTCAGCAACAAGCTGCGCTCTTCGCGATAGACGCCGGAGGAACGGAACAAGTCGCTGACCGAGGACTCGTACTGCCGCAACTCGGTAATGTTCTGCTGCAGCCAGTAGGTGCGGAACTGCGGCGTCTTTGTCACCTCGGCAAGATGAATCACCATGCGCAGTTCACCAGGGTCTTTGGCCGCTTTGACGGCATTCACAAACCAGCCTTGCTGGTTCAACGCGGCCGCTTTCTTGCCGGCAAGCAGAGACAGTGCTCCGGCAACCAGGTCTTCGCGTGTCCCCAGGACCAGATAGTCGTCATCGATGGCGAAAGCCACCACGCGCTGTGATTGCGGATCGGTGCGCACGTAAAACTGCTTTCCATCGACCTGCCGGGTCTCGAATTTCGCCCGCTGCTGCCAGATTCCGGATTGCATCGCGTGCGCCGATGGCAGTCGTGTTACATAGAGAAGCTCCAGCTTGCCGATGTCGTAGATTCCGAGGGCGCTTTGGCCCCCAGCAACCTCGCTCAAGAAAGACATGTCGGGCGACAAGCCGGCGGCGGAGGAGAATTCGTCCTGCGCCTGTTGGAGCCGCAAGAGAAGTCGGGAACGGCTGAACACTTCGTGATTGGCGGTCGTCAGCCAAACTTGTTTTTCCGGTGACAAGTTCCAGTCGCGAAGAATGCCGCTGAAGTCCTGGGCTTCAAGGAAGAGCACGGCGTCCTGCGGCATCAGCCGCGCAAACGAGGGCTCTGGCCGTGCAACGTCTTCATAGGTCGCCCAAGCCGCGACGACCAGCAGAACAAGAATGGACAGGGCTGCGATTCGCTTCATTGTGCGAGTCCCCCTTTTGTGCGGTGCTCGGGCTTCGCTGGTGGCGGGGCCTTGGCGGCCGCCAGCAGGCGTGGGCGCACCAGGTGTTCCTGATCAATGGCTTGGTGGATCACGGGCATGCGCTGAGCATTGTTGGCATTTCTGCGGACCACCGTCCGGATGGCATTGATGTTTTTCGTGATCTCAGCCCGCGCCGCGTCCGATGGTTTCAGATGGAGGGCCGCACGGTAGTACTTCAGGGCAGCTTCCAGATTGCCCAGGTTCCAATAGACCTTGGCAACGGCAGCAGCCAAAGTTACTCGTTCGCCTGACCCCGTTTCCGCATGGAGATTGGTAACAGTCTCCTGTTCCGCTGCGGCATCCGGATTCTCCGGCGATGACTCTCCCGGCTCAGCTTCCTGATCGTCGGAGCGTGGGTTGTAGCCTATCGGCAGGTAGCCCGTCTGCAGGAGCGGCTCGATGCTGGATAGCGCCAGCCGATCCTGGTTCAGGCCGGCGAGCGCATAGAACAAAGACACGCGAATCGTCTCATTGTCAGGGGCGTCGGCCAACGCTCTCTCCAGCAGGCGGGCGGCCGAAGCGGCGGCGTTCATCTTCTTGGCGGCAAGGAGGCCCGCGGCGTCGAAGTAGGGCTTATCGGACGAGCCCGTGCCATAGGCAATAAAGTCGAGCTCTCCGCTGCCCAGTTCCGCGCCACTGCCTCGGCCTGTGAGCATTGCCGCTGCGGCGCGCCGGTCGGTGTACGCAGCCTGTGGATCGCTGGCAATGTCCGTAGCCAGCGCACGTGCTCGCGCATCGTCTTGACCGGCGGCGATTTCCTCCTGCGCGAGATGAAGGCGCGCGCCCTCGTCCCAAGGCTTGGCTTTTACCAGCTTGGAGAGGAACCCGACAGCCTCCGCATGGCGTCCATTGCGCGAGAGCAAGGTCGCGGCGGGATCGAGATTTTCAAACGGCTGACCGACGACCAGCACCAGACGGTCCAGCACCTCCATCGCCCCGGCCGTGTCGCCGTCCTGCAGGCGAATCTCGGCAAGCCCAAGCATGTTGGCTGAATTCAGCTGATGCGCGCCGATCTCCTGGGTAAACAGGAACTCCAGTATCTTGCGCGCTGCCGGAAGCTGTCCTGCGGCCTGCAAAGCGGTCGCAGCCTGCCGCAAGCTCTCTGCCTTGGGAGCTTTGTCTGGATTCGCTCGATACTGCGCCAGTATGGAATCGAACTCCCCTTTGGCTAGCGCAATGCGGAGATGAATCTCAAGCTCCTGCGCGGTGGGTTCTTCCTGGGGTTGCAGGACCGCCGCAGCCTGGTCAAACTCCTGCAACTCGACAAGGTGCATCGCATAGCGAGCTTGCCATGACCGGAGATTCTGTTCGGCATACTCCCTGGAGGCATCTCCGACGGCTGGGAGTTGGGACTGCAGGTGCGCGATGACCTGCTCGTAAACCGGATTCCGCATCCGAGCCGGAATCCACCGGGCATTAACCAGCAACTGCAGAACGCCATTCGGATCAGGCGCGATCGATGCCAGCTCCAGCAGAAATGCGATGCCTGCCTGGGGATCACCGACGGCGGTGTATCCGGCGCGCAAGAGTTCCTCGACCCGGTACGTGCCATTCTGCCGCACGTAGTCTCGCAACACAGCATCCGACTGGGGGCGAAGCTCGGCGGCCACATGACGGTTGGCGATGTGGTCCATGACATAAGCGAAGGTAGACCAGAAACTCGGGGGCACCACGCGCTGGTGCACCTGCACATCCAGCAACTCCAACGCCGCTTTCCATTCCGCCACAGCCTCGGGGCGCTTCTGCTGACGCCAGTAGAGAACNNCCACCGCGCGATCCAGTTTTCCCGAATCCGCATAGTATTCGGCGACCGTGATGTAGCCTGAGGCGGTTGCCGGAGACTGTTCCAGTTGCGCCGGCAGGAAGTCCTCAGGATCGGCGGTGCGTGTGACGCCGAGCCACTCGCCATAACGCGATCCATAGTAGAACCAGGT
>PLYW01000340.1 GCA_003151875.1 Acidobacteriaceae bacterium | reverse complement strand
CGGTCACTCATTGAAACGGTTCGCCCTGAGCGACGGTTTTGCCATTTGCTAACTGCCAATTGCGAAGTGCTAATTTTCTTTAACGCTTTCGTGCCGTTCCGTTTAGGCACGAGTTACAATCTAAAAGAATGCCGAATTTGTACATCCGGCGTGTAAGCGTAGCATCTAAAGTGTAGGGCGCACTTTGTGTCTGTTCCGTTACACAGGAGTTTTTAGTGAATTCGACGGTCAAAACAGTCGTTTTCTGGCTGGTCATCGTGTTGTCGGGCGTTCTGCTGTGGCAGGTCGTCAAGGCTGGCAGCTCGAGCGCCAAGCCACGCGAAATTAACCTCTCCGAGTTTCTTTCCCAAGTGGATCAGAGCAACGTCACTGAGGTGACGATGAACGGCCAGGAGGTTAGTGGCAAGTTCAAGAACGACAAGGCTGGGTTCCATGTCACGGTTCCGGGGAACTATCCGGACATGTACAAGATCCTTCAGGACAAGAAGGTCAACATCACGGTGAAGGACCCGGCATCGGGGGGCTGGCCCTCCTGGCTGCTCAACCTGGCGCCGTTTGTCCTGCTGGGCGCGCTGTGGTTCATCATGATCCGCCAGATGCAGAGTGGCGGCAACAAGGCGCTGTCCTTTGGCAAGAGCAAAGCGCGATTGCTCTCCATGCAGCAGAAGAAGGTGACGTTCAAAGACGTCGCCGGCGTGGATGAAGCCAAGGAAGAGCTGAAAGAGATCATCGAATTTCTGCGCGAAGCGCAGAAGTTCCAGAAGCTGGGCGGACGCATTCCCAAAGGTGTGCTGCTGGTTGGGCCTCCGGGAACCGGCAAAACGTTGCTGGCGCGCGCGGTGGCGGGCGAAGCCAACGTGCCCTTCTTCAGCATCTCGGGCTCGGATTTTGTGGAGATGTTCGTCGGCGTCGGCGCAAGCCGCGTCCGCGATCTCTTCGAGCAGGGCAAGAAGAACGCGCCCTGCATCATCTTCATCGACGAAATTGACGCCGTGGGCCGCCATCGTGGCGCAGGCCTGGGCGGCGGACACGACGAGCGCGAACAGACCCTGAACCAGTTGCTGGTCGAGATGGACGGCTTCGAGTCCAATGACGGCGTCATTCTGATCGCGGCTACCAACCGTCCTGACGTGCTCGATCCGGCGCTGCTGCGTCCCGGCCGCTTCGATCGCCGCGTAGTGGTCTCGCGTCCCGATGTCCGTGGCCGCGAAGAAATCCTGCGTGTGCATACCCGCAAGATCCCGCTTAATGACGACGTCAATCTTGCTGTGCTGGCCCGTGGCACGCCGGGATTCTCCGGCGCTGACTTGGCCAACATGGTGAATGAGGCCGCCTTGGTTGCCGCCCGGCAGAACCGCAAGACGGTGCTGATGTGGGATTTCGAGCAGGCCAAGGACAAAGTGCTGATGGGCGCCGAGCGCAAATCCATGTTGCTCTCGGACGAAGAGAAGCGGGTGACTGCGTATCACGAGGCCGGCCACGCGCTGGTCGCAGCCCTGCGCGAGCACTCCGACCCGCTGCACAAGGTGACCATCATCCCGCGCGGCATGGCGCTGGGCGTCACCATGCAGCTACCGGTTGATGACAAGCACACCTACACCCGCGACTATCTGGAAACGCGACTGGCCATCATGATGGGCGGCCGCGTGGCTGAGGAGTTGTTCCTGCATACCATGACCACCGGCGCCGGCAACGACATCGAGCAGGCGTCGGACCTGGCGCGCAAAATGGTTTGCGAGTTTGGCATGTCCACGCTGGGGCCGATGACCTTCGGCAAGAAGGAAGAGCAAATCTTCCTGGGCCGCGAGATCAGCCAGCACCGCGACTTCAGCGAGGAGACGGCGCGGAAGATCGACCAGGAAGTTCGTCGCTTCGTGGACGAAGGTTACCAATCGGCGACCAACATCCTGAAGAACAATGGACCGATCCTGGAAAAGATTGCCGCCACGCTGCTGGTGCGCGAGGTCATCGACGCCGGCGAGATCGAGATGCTCATCGAAGGCAAGGAGCTTCCGGAGCGCGTCGATCCCAACGCTCAACCGCCCAAGGACGACGTGCAGCAGGTGCTGAAACCGGCCCTCGGCCAGCAGCCCAACGTGGCCCCGGAGCGTCCGGCACAGGCGTAAGACAAGCCGTTGGCCATAGCCCACCCCGAGGGGTAGGCTATTTTTTCAAATGGAGGCGCGAAGATGAAGCGGAGCACTAAAGTATGGGTGACTGCCGACGGTGCAGGAGGGTTCTTTCGCCGGGCGCGGGAACACGCTCGCAAGCTTGATCGCGGCGGACCGATCGCGCCCGAAATTACCGTGACGTTCGAGGATGTGAGAGACATGTTGAGAGTGCTGTCGGCAGAGCGTGTCCGTCTTCTGCGCGTGGCCCGGGGAAAGGCAGTTCCTGTATCTGACCTTGCGAGTGGATTGAAACGAGATACCCGGGCGGTAAGCCGCGATGTCGATTTGCTGGAGTCGTTCGGCTTGTTGCGAACGCGTTACGAGAGGAATCCGGGACACGGTAGGCGCCGAATCGTCGAGTCTTGTGCAGCCAACTACCAACTGCTGGCTGCAATCTGACGAAGGTAGCTTAGGCTGACACCCTGATGAGCGGCTTTTGTTTGGGGATGACTTCGCCGATTTCGACGGCGTCGATTGCAGAGTTGCGCAACGCTGCAACTAAAGGCTCCGCGTCTTTTTCCGCGACCGAGATCAGCAATCCTCCCGCCGTCTGCGGATCGAACAGCAGGGTGCGAATCTCCTCGGGCACGGCTTCCTCAAACTCGACACAACTTTCGGCGAAGTTGCGGTTCGCCTTCAGGCCTCCGGGAACGTATCCGGCGCGAACGCATTCGAGGGCGCCTTCCAGCAGAGGCACGCGCGAGGCATGAATTCGCAGGCTAACGCCCGATCCGATGGCCATCTCGCGCGCATGACCGATCAGCCCGAAGCCGGTGACGTCCGTCATGCCGTGCACCTCGAATCCGGGCGATGAGGTGACGATCTCCGCCGCGGCTTTGTTCAGTGTGGTCATGGAGCGCACCGCGTCGCGGACCCATGCGGCCCCGGCTTTGCCGCGTTTGATCGCCGTCGAGATCACGCCGGTGCCGATCGCCTTGGTGAAGACGAGGCGGTCGCCAGCCTTCGCGCCACTGTTTGCCAGCACTTTCTGCGGATGAATGGTTCCGGTCACCGCGTAGCCGAGCTTGATCTCTTCGTCGCGAATGCTGTGCCCGCCGATCACGGTACAGTGCGCCTCGATCATCTTCGACAGTCCGCCGGCCAGCATCTCCTCCAGCACTTTGAGGTCGCCGCTGTCGGGAAAACAAACCAGTGCCAGCGCGCTGATAGGCCTCCCGCCCATGGCGTAAACGTCGCTGAGCGCGTTGCTGGCCGCGATCTGTCCGAAGACGTAGGGATCGTCAACGATGGGGGTAAAAAAATCGACAGTTTGGACGAGCGCCAGCTCGGGCGTGAGTTGATACACGCCAGCGTCGTCGGCTGTTTCGAAGCCGATGAGGACGTTAGGATCGTGTTGCCGGGCTAATTTCCCAAGCACTGAGTCCAGCACCGCCGGACTTAGCTTGCTGGCTCAACCCGCGGCTTTCACCATCTCCGTGAGGCGCGTTGTCTTGACGTCGGACATGCAGGTTCATTCTAGCGGAGCAGCTGGGCATTGGCACTTCGCAGTTATCACTTGGCANNCTTCTGGAGTTGTCATTACGAGCGAAGCGAGGAATCTGCTGTTGCTTGCGTCTGGGACGATGACGGCCAAGCAGCAGATCCCTGACGCCTAAAGGCCTTTCGTGATGACAGTCTGTGGAGATGCAATGCGACGGAGCCCCACGCAGGGGGGATCTACTTCAGCTTTAAATTCACCAGCTCAATCTCAGGGTAGTTCCGGCTCCAGTCGGCGGAGATGTGCTCCAGGGTCACACGGACCGTCTTGGTCTGGCCCGGAGCAATCGGCGAGCGGCCCAGGTCCACCAGGTCGGGATATCCGCCCATCTGGTTTTCCGCCAGCACATGCAGCGGCAGGGTCTCGGTCTGTACCACCTGGTCCAGGGTGTTCTTAAACACCGCCTTCATGTCAGCGCCCACCAACGCTCTGTCGCCCGTGTTCGCGATATTTACATCGAGATATGTGACCGTGCCGCCAACATAATTTTCCGCAGCGCTCAGCTTGGGATTCGAGAGCTGCAGCTTGGCCGCATAAGGATTGGTCTGCGGGCCGGTTGGTGCGTGGCTGCGCGTGAACGCGATGATGATCGCAATCACCACCACCACGGCAATCAGGCCCATAACGATAGGCATCCAGTTGCGCTGTTGCGCGGGAGGCTGGGCGGGAGCAAAGAGGTCAGCCATGGCTGTCAAGATTTTACTCCGGCTGGTTCCCGGCTCGCACTCGGCAAGGCAGGGGCGGCGGACAATGAGATGCAGGCCGGAACGAACATTCCGGCCCGCAGGTTGATTTCAGGTGCAGTTGGGAGTTACGGGACGTAATCCACAGACGGGGGAGGACTGTGAATCAATAAAGAATCCCGAGGGCTATGTTGGGCCGTTGTTCTCGACCAGTGACTTGCATTCAGTTCCTGCTGGACTGTGCAACTGGTACTGGCGTACGCAGGGCATGTTCAGCTTGAAGTTTGGGCTCGTCACCAGCCGGAATAACCGCTCAACGCCTCGGGATTCCGTCTTGTCCTCGACCAGTCTCGCGTTTTCCTCAGCCAGCAGTCGCTGCCTACCTTAGTGGTTCTTCTGTGTCCGCTCCCGAAGAAGCAGACGCAGTGAACTCGCTTCAGCCTTTAGTCTCTGCCGACTTGGAACAACTGCAAAACTGTCAAGGAACGAGTGTGTTTTTACTCCTGCCACGGCGAATGTCAACAAATTTTTCGCAATTTTATCTCCTCTGTTTTCAATCGAGTGCAGCTCGTCCACAGGGGCATGCCGAATTTTTGTGCAACCCTGAAAATCAAGCTTGGCGATGGGCAATTTGGGACGCTAATTTCGCGGATTTCGCCAAATGGGAAACTCAGTCCGTGGCCACGGCGGCGGCGCGCGCAATTGTGAAAATCTGGCAAGAACCATGGCCCACGCGGCATCTACGCAATTTGGATTTTCACTCAAGCGACTGGACCGAACACTCGCTAGCATGACACCACTCTCACCGCCATTTGTTACCATCGCCAGTCATGCCTCTGCTGGAAGCCCGCAACCTCACCAAGACCTTCAGCTCCGGTCAAACCATGTTTGGAACCGGAACATCGGGGCAGGTGCGTGCCGTCAACGACGTGTCGCTGGCAATCGAGTCCGGTGAGACGCTGGGGCTGGTTGGCGAATCCGGCTCCGGCAAGAGCACCTTGGGGCGATTGCTGCTGCGGCTCATCGAACCAGACTCAGGTGAGGTGTTCTTCGATGGTCACGACGTATTACGCGTCGGCGGAGCCCAACTCCGCACCTTGCGGCGCGACATGCAGATCATCTTCCAGGACCCGTTCGGCTCGCTCGATCCTCGCATGACGGTCGAGCAGATTGTCTGCGAACCCATGGCCATCCATGCAACCGACGGCCGTGCCGACCGCCGCCAACGCGCAGCCGAGGCGATGCGTGCCGTGGGAATGGATGCCTCGGCTCTCGGGCGCTACCCGCATGAATTCAGCGGGGGACAGCGCCAACGCGTCGGGATCGCGCGCGCCCTGGTGCTGCGGCCACGATTCATCGTCGCCGACGAACCGGTCTCCGCGCTCGATGTCAGCGTCGGTTCGCAGATCGTCAATCTGCTGAAGCAACTGCAGCGCGATTTCTCCTTAACCTACCTCTTCATCTCGCATTCGATGCCCATCGTGCGCTATCTCGCCAACCGCATCGCGGTCATGCAGCGCGGAGAACTGGTGGAGGTGGGCGCCACCGAGCAGATCACCACTGCGCCGCAGCATCCCTACACGCGCAGTCTGCTGGCAGCCACTCCGGAGATTGAATTCGACTCGCGCTAAAGGCGGCCGTCTCCAGGGACGGTTCGAGCGATTACACTTTGGGAGGGGGTGCGGCGATGATGCGGCAAATGTTTTTTCTCCTTCTGTTGAGTTCGTCATTATGGGCACAAAGCGCTGGCGGGCGGCTCAGTCCGTCGGCTCAGGGCGGGCAAAGTCAGGCAGACACCGCGGGGCAAGCCGCGACGCAGCCATCGTCTGGCGAAGCGGGTGACGATCTGGCGCAAATGCGAACCGATCTCAACCACATGGAAAGTCTGCTCAACAACATGAGCAGCGAGATCACCTTTCTGCGGGACCAGAACCTGCAAATCCTGCTGAACAGCAACGCCCGCATGTGGACCATCCTGATTCGCGAGCTGCGGCTCCAGATCGATCGTGAGGAGCAACGCCGCACCGGCAAAAAGGGCGCCATC
>PLYW01000338.1 GCA_003151875.1 Acidobacteriaceae bacterium | reverse complement strand
CGCCTGACGCGGCCACTCCGCCGCCAGCACAAGGGAACGATGCCGCTGCTTCCTCCAGTTCCGACAGCACGCAGCCGGCGCCCGCGGCTGGCAGCGGTTCAGCGCAGCAGTCCGCCCCGCCGGCCGACAGCAACAAGGAAAGCTCGTCGAAGAAAAAGAAGAAGCATCATTGGCCGTTCTGATGGCACGATGGGTCGAGAGCGCAGCTTCGGCTGCGCTTTTTTTTACGTCGTGCTGGTGTCACGTTGCGAGAATTGCCGCTGAACTGCCTACCGGCTACTGACTACTGACTACTGTTCCTTGTAATATCGAAGGCGAAAGCTTCATTCGCAGAACGGATTGCAATGCCTCACGATCTTCCCAAGGCCTACGAACCGGGCGCCATTGAACCGCGTTGGGCTGAATACTGGGTCCACGAAAAGCTGTTCCACGTGGAACTTTCCACGGTCCGTGGCCAGCCCACCTTCACGGTGACCCTGCCGCCGCCCAATGTCACCGGTAACTTGCACATGGGCCACATGTTAGAGCACACCGAGATCGACATCATCGTGCGCTGGAAGCGCATGCAGGGGCTGCGCACGCTGTGGTTGCCGGGCACCGATCATGCCGGCATCGCCACCCAGTTGATGGTGGAGCGCCAACTCGCTGCCGAAGGCAAGAACCGCCGCGACCTGGGCCGCGAGGCCTTCATCGCCCGCGTCTGGGACTGGAAGCAGCACTATGGCGGAGTCATTCTGCAACAGATGAAGCGCCTCGGCGCTTCCGTGGACTGGTCACGCGAGTACTTCACCATGGACGAGCGCATGTCGCGCGCCGTGCGTGAGGCATTCGTCCGCCTGCACGAAGAAGGACTGATCTATCGCGGCAAGTACATCGTGAACTGGTGTCCGCGATGCGTCACTGCCGTGTCCGATCTGGAAGTGATGCACGAAGACACGCCAGGCAAAATCTACGAAATCCGTTATCCGGTGATCGGGTCCAAAGACGACTCCATCGTGGTCGCCACCACGCGTCCCGAAACCATGTTGGGCGACACTGCGGTCGCAGTGAATTCCGCCGACGAGCGCTACCGCCATCTGCACGGCAAGAAAGTTCTGCTGCCGCTGATGAATCGCGAGATCCCCATCATCACCGACGACATCCTCGCCAATCCCGAGTTCGGGACCGGCGCAGTGAAGGTCACGCCGTCGCACGATCCCAACGATTTCGAGGCGGGCCTCCGCAACCACCTGCCGCAGATTGACGTGATGAACGAAGTCGCGCAGATGAACGAGAACGCCGGACCCTACAAAGGGCTGGACCGTTTCGAGGCGCGGCAGAAGGTGCTGGAAGACCTTGAGCAAGGCGGCTTTCTGGTCGGCACAAAGGACTACGTTGTCCCGCTGGGCAAGTGCGATCGCTGCAAGACCATCGTGGAGCCGCGGCTTTCGACGCAGTGGTTCGTCAAGATCCAGCCGCTGGCCGATCGCGCCATCGCGGTGGTGGAGAACGGCGACGTCAAGTTCGTGCCGGACAATTACTCCAAGACCTATTTCGAGTGGATGCGCAACATTCACGACTGGTGCATCTCGCGGCAATTGTGGTGGGGACATCGCATTCCCGCGTGGCATTGCAAAGATTGCCCCGAAATCATGGTCGCGCGGGAAACGCCCACCCAATGCACCAAGTGCGGCGGTAGCCATCTGGAGCAAGACAACGACGTGCTCGACACCTGGTTCTCGTCGGGCTTGTTGCCGTGCTCGGCGCTGGGTTGGCCTGACAGCACGCCCGACCTCGACGCGTTCTACCCCACGACGCTGCTGATCACCGGCTTCGACATCCTGTTCTTCTGGGTGGCGCGCATGATCATGATGAACTGCCACTTCATGCGCGGGCACAAGCAGGGCGACGTGCCCTTCCACAGCGTTTACATCCACGCGCTGGTGCGGGACGCCGAGCGTCAGAAGATGTCGAAGACCAAGGGCAACGTGATGGATCCCATCGAGATCATCGAGCAGTACGGCACCGACGCCGTGCGCTTCACACTGGCCTCGATGGCCGCGCCGGGGACCGACATCGCCTTTTCGGAGAGCCGCACCCAGAGCTATCGCGCCTTCGCCAACAAGATTTGGAATGCCGCGCGCTTCCTGTTCATGAACGTNNCTCGACGACCGCTGGATTCTTTCGCGCTTCAATCGGGTTGCGCAACAGATGCACGAAGCGCTGGAGACCTACCGCTTCCATGAAGCGGCCCACGTGGTCTATCACTTCTTCTGGGGCGAGTACTGCGACTGGTATCTGGAACTGATCAAGCCGCGCCTGACTGCCGACGATCGCGAGCAGGCGCGCGTAGCGTATGCGAATCTGATCAGCATCTTCGAAGGCGCATTGCGCATGTTGTCGCCGTTCATGCCCTTCATTACCGAAGAGCTCTGGCATGCCGTGTATGATGGCAAGCCGCCGCTCAAATCGATTGCGCTGGCTGCGTATCCAACGGTTGACCCGTCGCAGGTGGACGCAGACGCCGAAACCGAGATGGCGATCATGCAAGATTTGATCGAAGGCGTGCGCAACGTCCGGGCTGAATTGAAGATCGAACCCAAGCAGAAGGTGGCGATTGAGATCTTCGCCGACGGCGACATTCGCTCCTTGATCGAGCGCAACCGTAACGCGGTGGAACGCTTGGCGAGTGTGGAAGCGATTACCTTCGTAGAGACATCGCTGTCGAAGTCTGCGGGCGCACGCAGCACCGCTCGCTTCGATGTGCGGGTGCTCTACGAGCGCAAGATGGATGCGACTGCCGAACGCGACCGCCTCAGCAAAGAGCTGGCCAGGCTGACGCAAGAGTTGACGCGCGCGACTGCGCAGTTGAACAATGACGCCTTTCTTGCCAAAGCCCCGGCACACGTCGTCGAGGGATTGAGGAAGCGCAAAGGCGAAGTCGAAATGTTGGTCCAGAAGGCAAACGAAGCGTTGGGAGAGTTAGGCGCTTAGCCGCGCGACGTAGCTCCGGGGAGATCGATCGTGGATTGGACAAGCCGCCGCATCACCGCAATCCTGGAAAACGCCTTGCAGGAAGATCGCGCCACCCGCGATGCCACCACCTACGCCTGCATCGATCCCAACCAGCGCGCCTCGGGCACCATTCTCGCCAAGCAGGACTGCGTGCTCTCCGGGGTGAGTTGCATTCACCGAATCCTCGACGTCTTCGCCGTGCTGGACGGCACTGTCACCTCGCATCCCGAGGTCATCAGCCACACCGAAATCTTTGACGGGGTGCGCTTGCGCAAAGGGCAATCGGTCGCGGTCATTGTCCACAATGCGCGCGTGGTGTTGTCGTGCGAGCGTGTGATCTTGAACATCCTGCAGCGCATGAGCGGCATTGCCACGCTGACGCGCCGCTACGTGGACGCGGTGGCGGGCACCGGCACGGTGATCCTGGACACCCGCAAGACTGCGCCGGGGCTGCGCGTGCTCGACAAGTACGCGGTAAGTTGCGGCGGAGGCATCAACCATCGCCTCGACCTCAGCGATGGTGTGCTCATCAAGAACAACCACATTGCGCTTGCCGGCGGGGCGGTGGCTGCGCTGCAACGCGCGCTGCACAATCGGCGCGGCTCGCAGATCGTCGAAATTGAGGTGCGCTCGCTGGACGAACTTGAGGCTGTCCTGGAGCATGGCGCCGAAGCGGTCTTGCTCGACAACATGTCGCCGGAGGATGTGCGCCAGGCGGTAGAGCGTGTCCGGCAACTGGATCGGGATGTGCCGCTGGAAGCTTCGGGCGGAATCACCCTGGAAAACGTGCGCACCTACGCTGAAACTGGAGTGAACTTCATTTCGGTGGGAGCGTTGACCCATTCCGCCCCGGCCGTGGACCTGAGCATGAGGATCGCTCCGGCGTAGAAAGCCTTCAGCTTTCAGCCGTCAGCTTTCGGCCTACAACTCTGTCCTCCTGGCGAGCCGCTCGACGGGCGTGTCGAAGGATCCTTATATTCCCTACTGATCTTTACCGCGCCGAAGGCCTCCGCGGTCGGGATTGGTTGTGATATGGCCTGT
>PLYW01000322.1 GCA_003151875.1 Acidobacteriaceae bacterium | reverse complement strand
AGGCTGTGACTTTGGTTATGCTCTAGCCGCCGACTCCTGCGAGGGAGCCACTGGCGTGGACGCATGTACCGTCACAGCCCTTGGTGCGATCACCGCTTTCGCGGTCCCTGACCCCGGCTGACGCCTCGCAGCGCAGTCGGTTTTTTCGGGTCTGGCGGTTCCTCCGGGTCACCCCTCGGAACCGATCACCCAGCTTACTTCGGACTGGCTACTATTATGTTTGCCTGTCCTTTTCTGCCGTCGACATGTGTGATCCTACAGCAGGATGAGAAATTGTCAACGCCCAAGGTTGGTGCAAGTGCAGTTTATTTTCATGTGCGAATCTATTCGCCTAAGCGACAGAAATCACGCTCCTTTTGCATGGCCTTTATTATTATCCGAAGTCAATTCACATCTTTTTCACAGAGTTGTAGCATCCGTACGATAGACTAGGGAGAACCAAAATTGGCGCTTGACGAATTCGACGCGCTGAAGCATTGTGGGTAGGTAGGAGTGGAATGCCCGATCTCGTAGCCTACGTGGACGGCGGCTCGCACGGAAATCCCGGGCCCTCCGGGATTGGCGTCGTGATTGAAAGCCACGACGGCGAAATCACGCGCATCGCCCGCTGGATCGGGCATCAGGACAATAACGTAGCCGAATACGTGGCCCTGCTCGAGGCCCTGCAGCACGCGATCGCCGTCAAGGCCAAGACGCTGCATGTTTATTCCGACTCCGAAGTGATGGTCAAGCAGATGACCGGCGAATACGCCTGCCGCAGCTCGCGCCTGCATTCCCTGAACTGGACCTGCCGCAAACTGGCGCGGGCGGTTGACTTCTCCATCGAGCACATTCAGCGGGAAGACAACTGCGAGGCCAACCAATTGGCCCACCACGCGGTGCAGCAACGCGAAGCGCTCTAGCCGGCACAGTCCAGCCGACAATCATCAGCAACAAAAGATAATATTGTCATTCCTAAGGAGTGCTGCGCCATGCTGACCAAAACCATCATCGAACCGTTTCGCATCAAGAGCGTCGAACCCATCCGCTGGACCACCCGCAAAGAGCGCGAGCAGCATCTGCGGGCGGCGCACTATAACCTGTTTCTCCTTCCCGCCGACGATGTGCTGATTGACCTGCTCACCGATTCGGGCACCGGCGCGATGTCAACCCAGCAATGGGCGGCGATCATGCTGGGCGACGAGAGCTACGCCGGCAGCCGCAGCTTCGACCATTTCCGCGATTCCGTCCAGGACATCTTTGGCTACCAGCATGTGATCCCGACCCATCAGGGGCGCGCCGCCGAACGCATTCTGTTCAGCGTGATGTGCAAGAAGGGCGACGTCGTCCCCAATAACACGCACTTCGACACCACGCGCGCCAACATAGAATTCGTGGGCGCCGAAGCCGCGGACCGGCCGATCCCCGAGGCCCGTCATCCGGCGACGCGGCTTCCCTTCAAAGGGAACATGGATGTGGCCGGGCTGGAGAATTTAATCGCCCGTGTTGGCCGTGAACGCATTCCGCTGGTCATGCTCACTATCACCAACAACTCCGGCGGCGGGCAGCCGGTCTCGATGGAGAACGCTCGCGCCGTCAGCGCGGTTTGCCGTAAGCACGGCATTCCGCTTTACTTCGACGCCTGCCGCTTCGCCGAGAATGCCTACTTCATCAAGCTGCGCGAAGAAGGCTACGCGGCAAAGACTCCCAAGCAGATTGCGCAGGAGATGTTCGCGCTCGGTGACGGCTGCACCATGTCGGCGAAGAAAGATGGCATGGCCAACATTGGCGGCTTTCTGTGCACCAATAATTCGGTGCTGGCGGGTCAGGAAAAAGATCTGCTCATCCTCACCGAGGGTTATCCGACGTATGGCGGTCTGGCCGGGCGCGACCTGGAGGCCATCGCCGTGGGCGTGCAGGAGTCGCTGGAGGAAGATTATTTGCGCTACCGCATCGCTTCCACTGCCTATCTGGGAAACCACATCGCCGAGCAAGGAGTTCCCATCGTGCAGCCACCGGGCGGGCACGCCATTTATCTCGACGCGCGCGCCTTCCTGCCGCACATTCCCTTGGACCAGCTCCCCGGCGTGGCGCTGGCGGCGGAGTTGTATCTGGAGGGCGGCATTCGCTCCGTCGAGATTGGCACGCTGATGTTTGGGGCGGCAGCCACCATGGACCTGGTGCGGCTGGCGATTCCGCGCCGCGTTTATACCCAGAGCCACATTGATTACGTGATCGAAGTGATCCTCGCGGTATGGAAGCGCCGCGAGGAGATACACGGGATGCATCTCACGTATGAAGCGCCGTTCCTGCGGCACTTCACCGCGCACATGGAGCCAGTGGCGGCGGAGCAGGTTGTCAGGTAAACGCGAAGTCCGGCTTGGGGAGACCTATAATTCGTCTTGCCATATTGCATTATATATTGCTTTATGTAATTCTACCTTCCGAGTCAGGAGGTTTTTTGGCCCTCAGCATCAAGAACGAAACGACCGAGCGGCTCGCCCGACAGGTTGCGGAGCAGGCTGGTGAATCCATCACTGAAGCGATACAGCGGTCCCTGGCGGAACGTCTGGATCGGATGGGACGCGGGCGGCCAAATCGTCGGACGCGAGAAGCGCTGGAGGAGATCCTGCGCCGGGTCGATGCCATACCCACAGTGGACACTCGCACCGAGGACGAGATCCTCGGATACGACCAGCATGGGGTCCCACGCTCATGGTGATTGACACCTCGGCATTACTGGCCATCTTCCTGGCGGAGGCCGAGCGCGAACCATTCCTCAATGCCATCATTTCAGCGCCGGTGTGTCTGCTCTCGGCGGCCAATCTGCTGGAGACCGGCATTGTGCTTGAGGCGCGGCGCGGCGAGGCACTGGGCCGCGAATTCGACCTGTTTGTGTATCGTGCTGCCCTGCAAATCGTGCCTGTGGATGCGGACCAGGTGGAGATAGCGCGCCGGGCCTGGCGCATGTTCGGCAAGGGCCGGCATCCCGCGGCACTCAATTTCGGCGATTGTTTTGCGTATGCTCTCGCCCGGAGCTCCGGTGAGCCACTGTTGGCCAAGGGTGAGGATTTCCGCCGAACGGACGTTCAGCTCGTGGTCTAAACGCGGTGCCCCACCCTTGTCCGCTGCAGTTGCGGACAGGGTGGGAGCAGGGCGGGCCGCCCAAGCTTCCTTTGCCTCGATGGGAGCTGACTACACGTGCCCTTGCGCCTTCCCTACCCTTAGTACCTCATCCACGGTTTGAATATCCACCAGCCCGAAGCAGCCATAGATCGCGGGAAGCACGCGCTCTGATGGGAACGTTCGCCGCAACTGCGCGACCTTCTCCGTACCGGAGCGGTACGCCGGAAGATACATGCGGCCCAGCAGCGGATGCCGTCCCCACGCGCCCGACAGTTTGTCGGCACGCTCCTCGCTCACCAGAAAGTCACGGCGCAGGGTCGCAGCCACTTCGGCTTGCGGCTTGCCTTCGCCCCAGGTGAGATACGACGACTGGTTCTTGGCGTCATCCTGCAACAGCGCCAGCAGCACGCCGATCTGCATGTCTTCGTCCGGCAGTTGCTCGATCTCGGTCACGCCGTGCGCGATCAGGATGGCGTTATTGGCGAGTCCTTCAAACAGCGTGGCAGCACGCGTGTTCATGGTCAGGACAGTGGCCTCGAAACCGGCCAGCCCGCGAACGTACAGATTTTGAAGATACGCAAAGGTAGTCACGTGTCCGGGCACGACTTCATGGCTGACCAGTTGTTGGAACTCCGGAAAGCTCATTTGCAACGAGGCATTGATCTCGTAGCTGGCCTCGTATTTCGGGCTGCCATCGGCGTTGCGAGCGCGGCCCAGATAATTCATGGAGCCGGAGAACCACGCGTCCTTGATGGGCAGGAAGTTGATATTGGCGCGTGGCACAGCCGACAGTTCCTTCGGCAAAAGGGGTAGCAGGTTCGCCGCACTGAGATTGTCGAAGTACGCGATCACCGCCGCGCCCAACGCGCGCACCGACGCCATCGGAACGATACGCTCGCGGCGCCAGGCATCCACGGCGCCCAGCAAGCCGCCGGACTTCGCCGTCGAATATCCGCCACGGTCCAGCAACTGGGCAACTCGATCGCGCTTGGCTTCCGGCTGCGACGGCTCCGGCAGCTTGCCGGTCGAGGCCTGGACGCACCGCTCGTAGGGAACCGGCTTGCCCTTGCCGAGGATCTCCATCGCCAGCTCCCACATCGTCGTGAGGGAGCGCGCGAGGCCGGCAAGATATTGGCCGCGCAGCCCGCCGATTTTCTCTGCCTCGGCGCACATTCCGTCTATCGCTTTCGGCAGGTCTACCTCGCGCAAATAGGCTTCGACCGCCTCGCGATCGACCGTCTTGCCGCCGACGCCTCCGGTTTCGCGCACTCGCGCCGCGGCAGACGTGGTGTAAGCAGGGGGAAGCGGTTCGTCGGAGAACCACGAGTCCGCAATGAAGCGTCCCGTTCCCGACGCACACATCACGTCTCCGCCCCAAAGCGTGTCAATGCCGAGAACGGCCTCGGCTACAAATCGTGCTAGCTGGTCCATTATGAGGCCTTCTTTCCTTGGATCGATCTAAACCACACGTACAAGCATAGCCCAACGAACATCAGCGCGGAAACCATCTGCGACACCGGCTCATTCGAATAAAACGGGGTGTGGACCATGTCTTCGCTATATTTCGGCAGCAGGCGCAAGGCCGCGCCGAAGACGCCGCCCAGCGCTCCGCCCGCCATGAGTCCGCCGGCGACGATGACGCCACGCTCGCGTATGCTGCGGCCACTGTCACCGCCAGTCTTGTCGGCGCGCTTGTTCACCAGGTGCGAGAGGAACCCGCCAGCCAGTATGGGCGTGGTCAGTTGCAGCGGGAGGTAAATTCCCAGGGCGAAGACCATGGACGAGACGCCGAGCATCTCCAACACCACCGTGACCAGGGCGCCGATGCCAAACAGGAC
>PLYW01000017.1 GCA_003151875.1 Acidobacteriaceae bacterium | reverse complement strand
AGTCGATCAGGATGCAAGTGGGAAGGCTGCGGAAGACGCTGTTCGCTTTTCGCCGTTCGCTAGTCACATGCTAAGGCAGACCGGCATTCCTCGCCGTTGGCCCTCGGATGTTCGCCGCGGCGAACGGCGTCATGCCGGACTAGTTTTGCGAAGAGCGAATAGCGAACAGCGGCCCTCAAAACAGATGCGGGTTGTTCGGACTGCCGGAGTCAATCTTGATCTGTTCCTCAGTGTGCCGGCGGGCGTACCAGCAGGGCTTCACTCTGAACTGCGGAAACACGGAATTGGAGCAACTTATGTCGTGGTCGCCCGCGTAATCGTACTCGGTCCGTCCATTCTTCAACTTGACCACGTAGTAGGTGTGGACCGTCACCGTGCCGAAGGTGTCGCGGGCGGGAATCCGGAACCGCACCGACACTAGGTCGGCCAGATACAGAATGCCCGCAAGAACAACAACGGTGATGATGAGTATGCGCTTCATGAGTCGGGCAGCGACTCGCCGCCGTATTGTGAGTCCTCACTCAATCCAAAGCTTCTGAGATGGTTAGCTTTCGCCCGGCCAGAGTCTCGGGCGGCAGGGACATTCCCCATCCCTAAAATATAACCCTGCCGGTGAGTTGAGTTCCCCGCCGGTAACGCATCATAATGTCACAGGGAATTGTGACGAGGGCCCAACGTGGGGTGGCCGCGTTCCAACACCAGCGCTCTCAAATCGTTATCCAGCCAGCACGCCGCGAAAACCATGGCAAGGCGGAAGGCTATCCAAGGGTATTGCAGTCGTGAGCCGCGGAATCAGCATTCGGGTACCGAGGACGTCGCGAGGCGGCGGAGGCCGAGGTCCCACTCCAGGCTGGCCAGGTAACGGGGACGGAGGCGGTGGCCGTGGCGGCGACGACGATATGCCCAGCTACGGCGAGCGCTTGCGCCGCTATCGCCTGGGGCTGATGTTGGCGCTGTCTTCGGTGATCATGCTCTTCGTCTCCTTCACCACAGCTTACGTGGTGCGCAAAGCAGGGGCCGTCTGGGACCCGTCGAGCAATGACTATGTCAGCAACTGGGTGCCGCTGGCCCTTCCCGTCAGGTTACTGGTGGTCAACACCTTCATCCTGCTGTTGAGCAGTTTTGTTCTGGAGTTTGCGCGGCGGCGCGCCGCCGAAGATGTAGCTCTGGCGCCCATTGTCGGCATGCCCGGCATTCGCGTGAGCGCCAGCCATGCCCTTCCCTGGATCTGGACGACGGTCGTCCTTGGCGTCGCCTTCCTTGCCGGACAGGGTTATGCGTGGCATCAGCTGCGCTTGACCAATACCACCTTCGCCACCAGCATCAGCAGTTCGTTCTTTTACATGCTGACCGGCGTCCACGCCGTGCACCTGGTCGGAGGAATTCTCGCGCTCCTGTATGCCGGGATGACGACGTGGCTGCATCGCCCGCCGGAGACGCGCCGCATCGTACTCGACGTAACCGCCTGGTATTGGCACTTCATGGCGGCATTGTGGATTTACATCTTCGCCCTGCTGTACTTTGCCAGGTAGGGGCCCCTCCCTCAACTGTTACGCTGTATTTCGCGTTCTGTACTGGTAGGCGCAGAATAAATTGGACAATTTTCCCGCTTGGTATGAGAATCCACCCGAGGAAATCAAAATGCCCCAGTCCTGGTACGGTGCAGTGTGTCCGTATTGCAGGTTCAGCACGCCTCTGTTCGAAACTACCCTTGCAGAAATAATCCGTAATCGGCAAGTGGCAACCACGGGCGAACCATTTCTGGTGTTCGTGTGCCAGCGCTGTACGAAATGCTTTTCCTGGAACTATGACCAAAGGCAGGTGGTGGGACAGTTCGACGCACTGTCCCGCAGCGACCCGGTCTGGATTTCCATCGTTGCCAAATGCGAAAACGGAGAGTGCGAAGCTCTAACAGAACTCATCGCAATCCGGCCACATGGCACCACCAAACAACAGATTCTCCTAGAGCGGCCCACATGGAACACGAAGGACATTTATTGCGATAACGGCCATCCAATAGTTGTTCCCCGCTAGAGCAGACGTAGTCTCCCGCCGCTGGCATGACCTCCTCCCAATACCCCTTCTCGACGGGGCCGCTTTGTCGCAACACGCTCCAAAGCCCAATAACGTCTCTTCGGTAGTGCGCTACTTTGAATCGACCTCAGTGGCCGAATGGCAACGCAAGTGCCTTACCGATCTTTGACAATCTAGGGATTCAACGGCAAAACCAGCATTGCTTTCTCTTGACAGCGTGATATACCACGTTTACGCTTATTTGAGAAGGCAGGGCTGCCTTTTCAGGCGTTCCCGACAATGGAGTGTTCAAGCGGAACGCATGGCTGATCTTCACGGAACGTCAAGTTAAAAAAGCCCCTCCCGATGTTCTGAGAGGGGCAGCGAGTTATCCAAACCAGGACGACCGTGAGGTCGTATCTGATTCGGATAATCAGGATGATGTAACGCGGTGTTCGAGACATGGCGTTACGTCTCCTTGCTCCGAGGGTAAATTTCAGAGCCACGTTCGAAATGGTTCTGATTGACCTCGGGAACAGAATGCCGACGATGGACCGGCTGGGATTCCAACCCAGTTCTCCCGATTTACAGTCGGGTGCATCCGAGAAATGCTTCCGGCCCACGTCGGCATTTTATCAGGCTGGTACTTACTAATGCCGAGCGACCTCAGTCCGACCGCCGAAACCGAGCTAATCAAGGCTTACGTCAAAGAGCTAGCACCTAGTATGTACGAAATCTCCTGCGGCACAATGGTAAATGGTGCTGGCTATGAACTGTGGCTACAGTTGAATCCAAACTCCAGGACAATTCCTGTGGTCATAACGCAGGAAGAATTTGAATCGGATGTTTGGCAGGTAAAACTTCGGCAGGCAATTGATAGGCTGAATGTCTAGGCAGCCGTCTCTTTTTCTTGTCTTTCGTATGATTCCCACAGAGCAACCAGATCGGCAACGCTCCACAGTTTGTCTGTGACGCTAGCGGCCTGTGCGGGCGAAGTGCGCAACGAACGGTGAATCTGAATGAAGTTGTACGCGAAGTAGTTTAGGGCCACAGATGCGGCATGGTTGCGCAACTTGCGGGAAAACCCATTCGACAAGCGGGTATAGCGGCGCATCTTGGTTCGGACAGTCCAGTTCTGGCGCTCCACGTAGCTGGTTGAGATGTGCTTCGGATCAGCATTGCCGATCACGTCGCGCACTTCGATGCCGATGACCTGCGATGGAGAATAGCGGGTTTCGTTCTCCATCGCAGAACCGTAAATTTTCTGCAATATCGAATAGTCCACGTCGCGGCCAAAGGCGGTCTCAACCGCTTCAACGTAGGGCCGATGGCCGTCAGTCGTAACCTGTACGCGATTCTTGAGGCGGGAAGCAAGATCGCAAACGAAGTCAACAGCAGTGCGAGTGTCGCGCTGTCCAAGCTTCCAAACGGGTACTAATTTCGAGTCGGCATCAACCGCAGTCCATAGCCAGATGTCGCCAGCATCGGGATGCGCTTTGGCAATCTCTTCCGTGCGGTTCTTTTCCTTGCAGTAAATCCAGCACCACATCTCGTCAAGCTGCAAGCGGCGGGAACCGAGATTGCGGAACACTTTGTCCTGATAATCGGCGCAGACTTCGCCAACTTCGACCAGCACGCGCATAACGGTTTTCATGGCAACGCCCGTCAGTCGAACGGTTGATCGGATGGAGCATCCCTCGATTAAGCATCCAATTACTTGCACTCTCTTTTCACTGGTTAAGCGATTCATGATGGTTTAATTATGCCAAACCGCTTTCGCATTGTCAAGAAGAAAATGAGGCGAAATGAAAGAGAATAAACAAAAGTCCGTTTTGGAACTAGCTGAGAGATTGCTTAACGAAGTCCGCGAGTCTGGGGTTTCACTCGAAGAGGCGATGGCAATAATTGGCGTCGTTCGGGAAATGCTGCCGATCTCGGGAGTCAGACCAAGCGGTATTACTGTCCAGACTTAGCCTTCTCTCCCTCTTCCTTTTCCTTTCGGAAGTATGTACTTTACGCAACCCCGCATAAAAGTAGCGCACTATAACAATGAATCGCGGAAAATAGAGGCTACTGCTGATGCGGAGGAAGATGCCGAGTACGGCCCCCATAGTTTGGGGGACGAACTGCCAGCCGAACTGCAGCGGCGGGAAGAACGGTTGCGACGCATCCGGGAGGCGAAGCGGGCGCTGCAAGAGCGGGCTCGAGCCGAGGCGGAAGCCGAAGGCAAGGGCAAGGAAGAACAAGGAAAGGTGAAGCCGGCCCCGAAGGCGCAGTACAACTTCACCGACCCGGAATCGCGGATTCTGAAAGGACCGGAGCTGGCGGACAACGGGTATCTTTCCGAAGAGAACTTGCAGGGGGCCGCCAAGATGCAGGTTGAGGCTTACGTAGCGGCGGGCAAACAGAAACACAGCC
>PLYW01000303.1 GCA_003151875.1 Acidobacteriaceae bacterium | reverse complement strand
CCTGCATCCGGTGTTCCCGCGGTAGGCGGGGACCGGGCCGAGACACCGCTTCTCGACCTCGTCCGAGCCGGGATCGAGAACGACTTCGAACGCGTCGTCTTTCCTGAGTATCCCGATTTGCGTGAGGTAAAACGTGTCTTGCAGCGCGAAGGTGCGCGCTATGCATCCCTGTCCGGCTCCGGGTCAACGTTGTATGGAGTGTTCGGTACCGGCGAAGAGGCGCTAGCGGCGGCAGCCAGGATGAGCGCCGTGGGACACGCGGCGGTTGCAACCACAACGCTGACGCGGGAAGAGTATTGGAAGCAACTAGCAACTAGCAACTAGCTGGTGCGTCTCCGCCTTTGGCGAAGGGTGCGAACAACGAGAGCAACTAGTTGCTAGCTGCTAGTTGCTAATTGCTTCACTGGGCGGTCGACTAATGGTAGGTCAAGTGCCTTTGGAGCACTTTGTCCAGGTTCGAATCCTGGCCGCCCAGCCAAGAACCAGTTGCCAGTAGTCAGTTGCCAGGGAATCAGGTTCAAGGTTTGCAGGCCAAGAGCTAGAAGCTAAGGCTTCGGCCAACAGCGACGAATCATCGCATTGGCTGAAAGCTGACGGCTGATAGCTGAAGGCTAATTTTCAAGACCCAGCGTGTAACTCAACCAGGTGAAGCGGGGGTATTTGATTCGATGGAAACGGCAGCAAAACCGAGCACGGTGCACACGGCGGGCGTAGCCGGCGAAGGCACGGCAACGGTCGCCCAGCAGTCCCAAGCTCATCCCGCAGGCGATGCCAAACCGAAGCCGGTGCGGGCGCGCCAGGATGACAAGTGGAAGATTTTTTCCGGCACGGCCAACGATGCTCTGGCCCGGGACATTTGCACGTTCCTGGGTTTGCCGCTCGGGCAAGCTTGCATTTCCAGGTTCTCCGACGGCGAGACCTATGTGCAGATCGAGGAGAACGTGCGCGGGGCCGACGTTTTCATGGTGCAGCCCACGTGCGACCCGGTGGATTTGCACCTGATGCAGTTGCTGCTGCTGATTGATGCGCTGAAGCGCGCCTCGGCACGCCGCATCACGGTGGTGATTCCGTACTTCGGCTATGCGCGGCAGGACCGTAAAGACAAGCCGCGAGTGCCGATTTCGTCGAAGCTGGTGGCCGACTTGTTGACCACGGCGGGGGCCGATCGGGCGCTGGTGGTCGATCTGCACGCGCCGCAGATCCAGGGCTTCTTCAATATTCCGGTGGACCATGTGTTCGCGTCGCCGGTGCTGGTGGGCTACTTCCGGGAGAAGCAGTTTCCGGATTTGACCGTGGTTTCGCCGGATGCAGGTGGCGTGGAGCGCGCCCGCTTCTTCGCCAAGAAGATGGAATCGGCGCTGGCCATTGTGGACAAGCGCCGCGTGGAAGCGGATGTGACCGAGGTGATGCACGTCATCGGTGATGTGACGAACCGCACCTGTCTCATCCTCGACGACATTATCGATACCGCCGGTACGCTGGTGAAGACTTGNNGTACTTTCCGGGCCGGCGGTGGAACGGATTTCGCAGTCGGGGTTGGCCGAAGTGGTGGTGACCAACACCATCCCGCTGACAGAGGCGGGGCGCAACGAGCCCAAGATCAAGGTGCTGTCGATCGCGGGATTGATCGGGCGCACCATTCAGTCGATTCACGAGGAGACTTCGGTCAGCAGATTGTTTTTATAAAGGACAAGATTATGGCTACAGCAACAGCAGACAAGAACGTAGAAGCCAAGCCGCGGCAAGGTGGCAGCAAGAATGACGCCCGCCGGCTGCGTGCCAGCGGCATGATTCCGGCCGTCGTATATGGCGCAGGCCAGCCGGCTCAGACCATCGCTGTCGATCCCAAGCAAATGCGGCGCATCCTGAATTCGGCGACCGGGCACAACTCGATTTTCGATCTCAGCCTGGAGGGTCAAGCCGCCAAAGTGATGATCGTGGACTGGCAGTTTGAGCCCATCAAGAGTGCGCTGCTGCACGTGGACCTGAAGCGCATCGCCATGGACAAGGTGTTGCGCGTGAGCGTTCCCATCGTGCTCAAGGGCGAAGCTCCCGGCGTTAAGTTGCAGGGTGGCATCCTGGAGCAGATGTTGCGCGAGGTAGAAATCGAATGTTTGCCGGGCGACATTCCGGGCCACCTGGTTGCCGACGCCAGCGCGCTGGAGTTCGGCCAAACGATTCGCGTCGCGGACCTGGCGCACGATGCCAAGGTGAAGTTCATCACCGACGAGAACCAGGCCGTTGCCCACGTTACCGCGGTGAAAGAAGTTGTGGAAGCCGCGCCGGCCGAGGGTGTGGTGGAAGCTGAAGCGGCGGCCGCCGAGCCCGAGGTCATCAAGAAGGGCAAGCAGGAGACCGAAGGCGAAGCTGCCGAGGGCGGCGACAAGGCAGCCAAGCCGGAGAAGGCCGAGAAATCCGGAAAGTCTGAAAAGTCTGAGAAGAAGAAGTAAGCGCCGTGAAGCTGATCGTCGGGCTCGGCAATCCGGGCATCGAATACCAGTTCACGCCGCACAACCTGGGGTTTCTGGCGGTGGACCGCATTGCCGAACAATGCGGCGTGCGCGTGGACAATCGCCATTGCCGCGCGCAAACCGCGCGGACGCGCATCGCCGGTCACGAAGTGCTGCTGGCCAAGCCGGAAACCTTTATGAACCTGAGCGGCGCTGCGGTGCGCGAGTTGGTCCGCGAGTACGAAGTGCAGCCGGAGCAGGACCTGGTGCTGCTGTACGACGAGATGGACCTGCCGTTCGGGACTTTGAGGGTCCGGCCACGCGGCCGCTCGGCGGGACACAACGGCGTGGAATCGGTGATTGACGCGCTGGGCACGCAGGAAATTGCGCGGGTCCGGATGGGTATTGCGCCCGATCATCCGGTAGGCGACGGCGCACGTTATGTGTTGTCGCAGTTCAAGAAGTCGCAGCTTGCGGCCGTTGACCAGATTGTGGATTTGGCGGCCGAGGCGGCGCGAGTGATTCTCGGCGAAGGCGTGCAGGCGGCCATGAACCGCTTCAATCGCAGGCCGGAAGAAGCCAGTGATCAGGGGTCAGAGGTTAGTGGCTAGTTAAGAAGTGCAGTTTCAAGTTTCGAGTTTCGAGCTTCAAGTCCGTACGGACGGCCGAAGGTTTTGGAAGGTCATTCGAGCGATAGGGGTCCTTCGACTCCGGCGACCAAAGACAGGCCGCCTGCGCTCAGGATGACAACAGAAGTAGAACGGCGGTCCCACGCTTTCGCCAAAAGCGGGCAAAAGGATGGGGCGCCGGGCGAAACACCAAGAGCGAACTGGCTGAGGGCTCATAGCTGATGGCTGACAGCTCAGGAGAGAACAGAATGCAACGTACTTATGAATTGATGTTCATCGTCCGTCCCGACATGCTGGAAGAGGACCAGGACAAACTGATATCCAGTCTGGAGACGCAGGTCGGCGGTGCCGGCGGATCGGTGAAAAGCATGGAGCGCATGGGCAAGCGCCGGCTGGCCTACACCGTGCGCAAGTTCCAGGATGGCATTTACATGCTGATGGTCCTGGAAGGCGAAGGCGCCATGGTGAAGGAAGTGGAGCGCCGCCTGCGCGTGACTGAACCGGTGATCAAGTTCATCACCGTGCGGATCGATGAAGAGCAGAAGCGGCTGGCCAAAATCAAGGCGATCCGCGACACCAAGGTCCGCGGCAAGGGAAGGCAGGCGGCAGCCGCGTCGGCGGCGGCCGAAGCAGCGGCCGAAGCTGCGGCAGAAGCGGCAGCGGCAGCGCCGCCGGAAGTCGCGCCCGATCCGGCTTCGCCAGCGGGCGCAGAATCAGAGCCGGTTAGCGCTTAAAACATTTGCGCGCAGAGGTCCATAGGGCCAGCGCGTCCGGTCAATATAGAACTACAGTCCTGCAGGGACTGTGCCTGACGGCGAGAGGTTTCCGTGAGGCCAACCGAGTAACGAAGGAGAATCATGGCAGACGAATCCAATAGGAATGCGGCCCCCGGAGCGGGCGCCGCAACGACGGACGCACCCACGGCGCGTGCAGATGGCGGCGCTCCTCGCGAAAGCGGGGGCGGCGGAGGCGGGTATGGTGCGCCTCGTGGACCTCGTCCCGGTGCGCGGCCCGGCGGCGGCCCTGGAGGTCCCGGCGGTGGTGGTGGCGGCGGGCGGAAGTTCTTCCGTCGCAAGAAGGTTTGCAAGTTCTGCGTGGAGAAGATCGACGGCATTAACTACAAGGACGTCCGGCTGCTCTCGGGTTTTGTCTCCGAGGCCGGGAAGATTGTGCCTCGCCGTCTGACCGGTGTGTGCACACCCCACCAACGGCGTCTCGCCGATGCCATCAAGCAGGCGCGCAACATCGCGCTGCTACCGTTTGGGGGAAGGTAGAACCAGTTGCCAGTTGCCAGTTGTCAGTAGTCAGGGGTTAGGGCTTCGTATCAGGGCCCGACTTTAGTCGTGCCGAACGAAGCGCAGGAAAGGTAAGGGCTTTAGCCCTTGCAAAAACAATACCTCGGGGCTGAAGCCCAAGTCTTTACTGACTCGTTGCGGCACGGCTTGAAGCCGTGCCCTGATACAAAGCGATTTCGAAGGATGGCTTCTAGTACCTAGCTGCCGGTATGGAGACGAAGGGCATTAGCTGGGAGCCTCGCCAATCAAGATTCGACGGAGTTCTATTCATGGAAGTCATTCTGAAAGAAGACATAACGAAGCTCGGCTCCCGCGGCGAAGTGGTGAAGGTCGCCGAGGGCTATGGCCGCAACTATCTCATCCCCAAGAAGCTGGCGATTGAAGCCACCGCTGCCAATCGCGCCGTCATCGATCAGATGAAGGCCTCGGCGGTGCGGCGCTCTGCCCGCGAGAAGGGCGATGCCCAGGCTTTGGCGCAGCAGGTCGAGGGCGTGACCGTGAGCTTCACCCGCAAGTCGGGCGAGCGCGATCAGCTCTTTGGCTCGGTGACCTCGGCTGACATCGCCCACGAACTGGAGCACAAGGGCGTGCAGATCGATCGCCGCAAAATCCAGCTCGACGAGCCGCTAAAGCATGTCGGCGAGTTCAATGTGCCGGTGAAGTTGCACAAGGACGTGACCGTGCAACTCAAGGTCATCATCAACAGAGAAGCAATCGCCGAGGCCGCTCCGGTGGAAGAAGCCGGCGCAGAAGCCTAGCTGGTGGTGACTCTGGCGAACCAGAATTGACGACACGCGGGTCCGAGTCCCCGCGCGGGAAAATCTCTTCGAAAGGCGAGGCACGCTGTGTCCCGCCTTTTACCTTTTTGCATTGCTTGAGGGCGCTGTTCGACCCGGACGCGAAAGTGCTGGTACTCGGAGTCGAATCGCATTAGGATGTACGCACTCGCTTCCAGTTTAAGTAAGGAAATGCAAGGCCGGGTGACGGTTGCCGCGCACTATCGAGAAGCAACCAGCACCAACGGCAAGAGGACCATCTAATGGCGGACCAAGGCTCTGAACGCAGTTCCTTCTGGACATCTTTGCCGGGCATCCTAACCGGTGTCGCGGCGCTGATCACGGCAGTCGGCGGCCTGGGCGGCCTGGCAATCTGGCAGCACAACAAGCCCAGTCCCACTGCCAGCCCCGGCCCCACGCCCGCCCCCATCGTGGAGCCGGTGGTGAAGCCCGACTATCCCGAAGGATCGCGGCAGTGGTGCGACCAGAAAGTTGCGGACTGGTCAGCCGAGATGGCTAAAGGGACCGATGATGCCGCACTCCGCGCAGCCTTCCGCCAGGGGGAATGCGGCAAGAAGTACGGTCTTCGCCTGGGCAAGGCTGAGGCGAAGTAGCCAGGTTCCGAAGCTCGCACGCTGGAGTGACGCCGCGGCTTACCAACTCCTTACCAGATCCGGCGGACGCCGTAGAGATCGAAGACCGCATCGGCGCTGATGATCGGCCAGCCCGTAGCTTGTGCCTGCGCAGCGAGCACGCGATCAAATGGGTCATTGTGATGGCGGGGCAACAGGCCAGCCCGGATGGCGTGGCTGGAATCGATGGGCAACTCGGAGAAGCCTTGTACCTCGAGAATCTTGGCCCATCGTGACAACAAGACTTGGGAATCGAACTTGCCAGTGTTCGTCTTGATTGCAAGCTCCCACGGCACCACGGCGGACACGACCATTGAATTGGCTGTGGCGTCGATTGCGCTTCGCGCCGAAGGCGACAATCGAACAGATCCGTCTAACCACCATCGCAGCGCATGCGTATCCAGCAGCGCGATCATTCAAATCCCAACTCGCGCATTTCCTCGTCGGTGAGTGGATCGAACGCATCGGGTGCGGACCAGATTTGGCCCTTGAGCATGTCTGGAATGCGCTTCTTAGCTGCACTGGCGATGGGAATGATCTTCGCAACCGGCTGTTTGCCGCGCGTAATAACGACTTCCTTGCCGCTCTGGGCCTCCTTAATCAGCCGCGAGAGATTGGTTTTGGCCTGATGTACCGTGTAGCTCATTAGCTAAGTTTACTTAGCTAAGGTGGAGTCAGTCAACGACTGCAGGTTCCTTGGCCCCGTGAACCATTCCGCTCCAGCCACGTATCTACTAAGTGAGGCGTCTATAATGACCGCTCACGGTTTCCGCCCCCGCCCGTCTATGTAGTTGCAGGCACAAGAATTGGGCTTGCTAATTACAGACCAGGTAGAAACCAGACATGCCGGCCGAAGCGGTAGCAGTTCCTCTCACGGTTGGCGCGGGGCCCCGGCCACGCGCCGGGTTTGCGCGTGGTGGGGTGCTTGGCCCGGGGCTCCGTTCTTCCGTGGCGCGGCGGGAGGCGGACAAGACGTCCTCTACTCCATCTGACCGAGGGTCGATGGCGGGGCAGGCCCAGAGCCGCATGAATGACACGGAGCTGATCCGGGAAGCACAACGTGGCAATCACGCCGCGTTCGAGGAACTGGTGCGCCAGTACGATGGCGCCGTGCTGCGCCTCGCCTATCACCTGACCCGCTCGGAGCAGGATGCCCAGGACATTTACCAGGAGGCGTTTCTCAAGGCCTACCGGAACATAGGCAACTTCCGTTTCGAGTGCTCGTTTTATACCTGGATCTACCGCATCGCGACCAATCTGTGTCTCGATCTCCTGCGCAAACGGCAGGTGCGCAAAGAAGATTCGGGGATCACGACCGACTCGGAGGGCGGCACCTACAACCTGCTGGATCAGGTCGCTGATCAGCGACCGGGGGCCAGTCCGGAGCGCGACCTGATGCGGCGCGAGCTGGCGGCGANNTGAAGCTGCGCACCATTGGCGAGATTTTGAATACGACGGAAGAAACGGCGAAGAACACGCTATTTCGCGGCACGCAGAAACTGCGCGCTGCACTGAAGAGCGTGAAGGGATGAGCACTTGGCAATTAGCACTTGGCGAGGAGAGCTTGGTCAGGTCCCACAAGCCGGGGTTTTGGCCAAATGCCAAATGCCAAATGCTAAATGCTAAATGCCAAGGGCGAACCGCCAAGTGCGGACTTTGAAGACGCTCTGCCCAGGAAAGAATTGATAGAGGTAGTAGTCATGAATTGCGAATGGGTACAACAGAACACCGCGCTCTATTTATACGACGAGCTGGCTGACGACGCGCGCCACGAGTTGGAGCAGCACATCCGGCGCTGCCCGGACTGCGCGGCCGAGTTGGTGGCGCAGCAGCAGTTCCAGGAGCAGATGAACGCGCTGCCTGTACAAGAGCCGTCGGCGAGCTTTCTGGCGGCGGCGCGCATGCGCCTGCAGGAGTCGCTGGAGACCGCGCAGCAGAATCGCGCCTGGTACCATCGCCTCGCCTTCGATCCCATGGCGTGGATGCGCCAGGTGCGTTTCTCACCCGCGCTGGCCACGATCATCTTTCTGGCCGGCTTTGGCGGCGGCCTCGGCGCCATGTACAGCGCGAAGGGACCCATTGCGGCAACGTCCACGACTCTCCCGGTAGAAGCTTCCATCGGCGGCATTACCTCCATCGAGAAACAACCTGGCAGCGGCAACGTCAAAGTTCAATATGACAAACGCCTGCCGGCGTCGGTCCAGGGACCGGTCTCCGATCCGAAAGTGCAGGACCTGTTGCTCTATGCCGCCAAGAGCAACGAGAATTCCGGCGTGCGTCTGAACTCCGTGGATGTGCTGACCAGCAAAGCTGACGATCCTCGCGTGCGCGAGACCCTGACCTACGCGCTGCGGTACGACAGCAATCCCGGGGTGCGCCTGATGGCGCTGGATGGAGTAGGGCCCTTCGTGAAACAGGACGTCCGGGTGCGCAATGCGGTGCTGGAAGCCCTGCTGGACGACAGCAATCTGGGAGTGCGCAGCGGCGCCCTGCACGCGCTGGAACCGGTCCGCACCGACAGCAGCGTGCGCATGGTCCTGCAACAGTTGTCGAAGGAAGATCCCAGTGAATACATTCGCACCGAGTCCAAGCGCGTGCTGGCCACGATGCCCAATATTTACTAGGCGGAGAAACGGTGTTGCAGATCTTTGTGCATTGGCTCCCGGAAAGAGGATTGGTTGAAGCAGGGTTGGCAATTTAGAGCGGCGCTGAGAAAGGCGGGGCGGGAAGACTGCGGCGCACCGGGTGCGGCGAGCAGCCGCAAATGGACAGCGGCCGCAGCCTTATTGGCGATGGCGGTTGCGCTTCCGCTGTGGGCGCAGCAATCGCGAGTGTACCGCGACGGCAATTCGTGGGTGGAGGAGATCACCGGGACATTGCCCGCTTCGCGCCAGGTCCGCATTACCACCGACCTGGGATCGGTGCAGGTGCGAGGAAGTTCGCCGCGCCTGACGTATATCATCCGCAAACGCTCGTACGCTCCCAGCCAGGAAGCGGCGCGGCGACAATTTGAGCAGATGCATATTTACACCATCAAGAACGCGGAAGGCGACTTCATCGAAGGCCGGCTGGCGACCCGGAACCTGAACCGGTTCAGCGCTGAGTTCCTGGTNNTTTAGTTCCATCGTGGCTACCGTTCTGGGCGCGACCGGTGCAGGTTCGGTCACGCTCGACAATCTGGATGGATCGGTGAAAATTACCAGCGGCGGCGGAAATGTGGAGGTCGGACGTCTGGGCTCCGATTTCTCGCTGATTACCGCAGGCGGGGACGTTCACATCAAGAACGCCGCCGGACAAATGCACATCAACATTGGCGGAGGTAAGGTGTACGTCGGTTCTATGAAGGGAGGCTTTATTCAAACCGGCGCGGGCAATATTGACGTGCGCAAGTGCGGCGGTGATCTGGGGGTAAGCTCTGGCGGAGGCAATCTCAATCTGGGTGACGTGAACGGGGCGGTCGTGGCCGGAACGACCGGAGGGAGTGTCCATCTGGACAGCGCCAAGGGGCGGGTGCAGGTCAGTACGGGGGGCGGCAGTGTCGACCTGTTCAATCTGAGTCAGGGCGCGCAGGTGGAAACCGGAGCCGGCGGGATTACGGCGGAGTTTGTGGGCAAGCGTGGCAGCTTCGCGGATTCATCGCTGCATACCGCAGCCGGCGATGTAATCGTCTATCTGCCAAAAGAGTTGCCGGTCACGGTGCATGCCTCGTCGGACATGGCGACCGGCCATGGCATCGCCTCCGAGTTTTCCGGACTGCGGATTACCAAAGAAGGCAACAACTTTGCCCCCAGGTCGATGTTCGCGGAAGGGACGTTAAATGGGGGCGGCCCAGTGTTGAAAGTCCGAACCATCATGGGACAGATCGATTTTCGGCAGTCACACTGGCAAGCACATTAAGGTAGGACTTATGCGCAAAATTACGATGATTATGCATGGTCTGGTCGTCATCCTGCTGGCAGCCGCAATGGCGGCGCCGGTGGCGGCCGAGCCCCTCTCAGGTGGTCCGGCAGGGTCGGATCCGCACCAGACCGCTTATCTCGGGGTGCACATCGACGAGGTCACCCCACAGCAGGTCTCCGCGCTGAAATTGGCCAATCCCAACGGCGCGGTGATTACCGATCTCGACCGCGACGGTCCCGCATGTAAGGCGGGATTGAAAGAGAATGACGTCATCGTCGGCTTAAACGGATCGAAGGTCGAATCACCCGAACAATTGGGCAACATGATCCACACGGCCCAGCCCGGCAAGACCGTGACGGTGACCGTGGTCCGCGGTGGTGAGACCAAAGACGTCAAAGTGACTTTGGGAAGATGGCCGCAAGTCACGACTCACGGACAGGCCTTCTTGGCCGGGGGTCCGCGGTTCGCCGGTCCGGTAGCGGCGCCCGGCGTTGTCCCCGATATCGAGATTCCATCCTTCGCCGCGCTTTCTTCGCGCCATGGTTTGATGGTGGAGAGCTTGTGTCCGCAGTTGGCCGACTTCTTCAATGTGCCGGCAGGGACCGGCATCATGGTGCGCTCGGTGGAAAAAGGCAGTCCTGCGGATGCGGCTGGCCTGAAGGCGGGCGACGTGATCGTCAGGCTGAACAATGAAACCATCCACGACTTGGCCGACTGGCGGCGCGTGCTGCGGGTCCGGGCGAGCCAGGTGTCCATCACCGTGGTCCGCGAGAAACACGAGCAGACCGTCGTGATGCATCTTCCGCAGCCGGCAGATTCCTCGAAAGTGCTTGGCGAGAACTGGGGCGATGTTGACGAGCAGATGCAAGCCCTAGGGCAGGAAATGGAGGAGCTGCGTCCCCAGCTTGAGGCCAGCCAGGAAGAAATGCTGGCGGCCGTGCAGCCCAGCCAGCAAGAGCTGGAACAGATGCGCCGCGAGATTGAAAAGTCGATGAAGCTGAAACAGAAGGACATGGAAAAGATGACGCGCGAAATCGAAAAGTCTGCCATGCCCACGCAGAAGCAGATGGAGAAGATGACTCGCGACATCGCGAAGTCCATGCCCACCCAGGAACAGCTCGATCAGATGCGGCAGGACATCCAGGAGTCGATGAAGAACTGGACGCCGCAGTTCCAGCAGGAAATGCAGGAACTGCAGAAGCAGATGGAGCAGCAGCAGCTCGACTTGCAGCAAATGCTGAAGGGGTTTGGGACCGAGAACGAATAGTAGTTCGGTTTCAGGAGTGGTGTACCTGCTGGAACGGGTAGTGCGAGCGTTCACTATTCATGAGCGCATGTGATTTCTTGGATTGTCATCCTGTCTATAACGACGT
>PLYW01000140.1 GCA_003151875.1 Acidobacteriaceae bacterium | reverse complement strand
CCTCTTCGACGAGCCGAACGCCTAGCGGTCGGGGTGTGCGATGCCAAAGAGGTTGCGTTATCAACTCTATTTGAATGCGCATTCCCACTCAGCCCAGACTTGGTACGACATCCCGATGAATATCCGCGCACCCATGTACTTAAGCGGAAAATCCTTTCATGTTTGATCTGTACGCTGGATTTTGTGACACCTTGGAGCATGTAGGTCTTGGGCTTTTGGGGCAGGTCGGGTTTCTCTCGCGCTTTAAGGGCGGATTAGTTTAGGGACTTAAGAAGCTAAACATGCCCGCTGCAGGAGAACCTCAGCAGGAAGTATTGCGGGCGAGCGTTACGCCGGTGTGGAGAAGTGATGCATTGCTGCCGGAGTTCCGTCTGGTTCCTCCACCCGTCCATCTATTGACGTTGTGTGTAACTCGGCGGCGCTCGGGACACCGTGGTGAGATAAACGATCCAGTGGATCATGTCCACGTGTAGTCCATGACAGGGGCTTCTCGACAAAAAGGAACACCAGCGCCCCGCACAGGACCGTGAACGAGATGCACACCACGAGGAGAAACACATCGAAGAGCGCCGAATACTCCGCCGGTGGGAAGAAATGGTTTACAACCAATTTCACACCTTGCAAGGCAAGTCCGTGGATCAGGTAATAGGAATAGCTGATATTTCCCATCCAGCGAAGATAATCCCAAGAAAACGCTCTGCTCAGGAAACCATTAAAGAACGTGGCATACAGAGTGAAAAGCAGCAGTGAAACAAAAAGCGATGGCGTGTAGAAATGAGGGACCTTGGAGAGGACCAGGATTGTCTCCCCGTGCTTCGCGCCAATCAATCCGATTGCCAACATATTCACAACGAACGCCACAGCCACCACATATTCTGTCCAGCGATTCAAAAAGCGTGGAATTCCTTGTTCCACGAACTCCCACAAGATGATTCCTGCGCCGAACAGAATCGCTCGAATGTGCCCAGACATACCCCACGACCACAAGACATATTTGGCGAGAACGAGAAAGAGAAAGAACGCAACCCGATGCCATGGATTCCAGCGCCGAAGCCCAAACACCGCAATCACCAGAGGAAGTGTCAGGTAAAAAAACTACTCATAGCTCAGAGACCACGCAACCGTGATGATGGCAGTGATGCTTGTCATGCCTGGCAACATCAGCAGATTCGCACCGATCAAAATCAGAGCCTGCGACAACGAGTGTGGTAGTTTCGAGTGGCTCGGGAAGACGATAGACAACACCAAATACAAACCAAGAACCACCAAGAATACAGGGTAGAGCCGTCGTAGTCTCCGCAAAATGAACGCTTTTGTGCTCGGATGCTTTTTGATCAATATCCCGTATATCAGGAAGCCGCTCAGGACGAAAAACAAATCAACTCCTGTATGTCCAAGGCTACCCGCGACGTCCGCGAATGAGGAGGCGAAAGATCTCGCCCGGGAGTAAGGTCGAAATAGGCTGTCGAAATGAACAAAAAACACCAGCAGCGCGGCAAACCCCCGCATACCTTCCATGGGCACCAGCCGAACACCAGAAGCCGGGGATCCAAAGTGGGTGTGACAGAACTCTCTCAATTTGACCGGAATTTCCGTTTTAGCTCCCAACAGCCCCACACTATATACCCCTTCGAGGCATTCCGGAGCGCTATTCTTCCTTCGGCTGGGCCCAGCGCTCGGGGCATCGTTCTGTCTGTCCCAACCCGAGTCCCAGGAGAAGGTGATTCAGCAAATACTGCGTCACGCCAACGTAAGCACCACCAGCACGTACTACATCAAGACGGTCCCCACGCAAGTGGCCGACGCGATGGAGAAACTGCAACAGGCATTGCCTGAATCGTTATCTGGCAACGAAGTGGCAACAGAAGCTTGGAAGACAACGGCAACCCCTGCCGTTATCTAGTGCGCTTTCAGCGTGATGGGATGGAGGCCCTGGGCAGAGTTGAACTGCCGACCTTCGGTTTAGGAAACCGCTGCTCTATCCATCTGAGCTACAGGGCCACTGCGACGTGAATCGATTATCGCACTTTAGTTAAGGGCGAACGATACCGCGCGAGGGACGCAAGCTTTAGCGTCCGTTTGGCGGCTCAGGCGCACCGTAACGCCGAAACCACCGACGCATAGCCATTTCTTGAGTGCCTTCTCTGAGGGAAACGTTTCCGCTATGCCAGGGTAGGCCGGATGGTGTATAGTTTTTTTCATTTTGAGCCCTAGAAAGAAACCCTGCTGCTCCTAACGAAATATCGCGGGAAGGAACAAGGCGCACTTGTGCTTTCCCATCACGTGTGCCCCCCGGGAGGTTTGTTGTGTCTAAAGTATGTTGTGCCGGTCTTCTGACCTTGCTTGGATTGACCTTATTGTCCAGTATTGCCATTGCGGCTATCAAAGCTCCGTCCGTAACAATTACGCTAAGCCCAAGTTTGTCTAGTCCGCAAATGCTCGATACCAGCATCCTGTGGACAGCGACCGTGCAGGGTGGTCCTCCCGGCGACACGTACGACTATCAATTCAGTGCTGCGCTGCAAGGCCAGAGTCAAATCGTGCGCGATTTCGATCTGGCCAACTCCTTCACCTGGGTCCCCCATACCGTGGAAGGAACCTATTCGGTCACGGTTGTGGTGCGAGACATCACCACGCAGCCCTACACTGTTTACCCACCGGTTTCGGTGCCATACGTGCTCGAACCGTGGGTCACAGTTAGCGGGGGTTCGGCCGTCAATCGAACCGCACACCCCCTGGTGGCGTTGTTCAGCGCAGGGCCATGCACCTCAGGTCACTCGATTCGGGTTCGCTTCAAGCAGAATGGGGCGCAGGCGTCGAGCACGACCAACGCCGTGCCCTGTTCGCAAAGCAGCGCCAACTTTCTGGTTGCGGGCATGCTCCCCTCCACTCAGTACCTGATGCACTGGGAGGAATTCGCCGCCGGTTTTCTCACTTCGGGTCCTGACCAGTCGTTCACTACGGGGGCTCTTCCTTCGGGATTTCCCGGGTTAAGCATGGTGGTAAACGTGTCGCCGACCCAACACGACGGGGCATTTCCTGTGGTGCTGTTCCACTTGCTTCCAGCCTTCGCTACCCCTTTTCACTTCTGGCCGATGGCTACGGACCTGTCGGGAAATGTCCTGTGGTACTACCCCAACCAAGTGATCATCACCCGCATGGAATCGGGCGGAAACAGTTTTTCGCTGACGAATACAAATCTCACCGAGTACGACCTTGCTGGGAACTTAACTCTGGCAACCAACGTTGAGATCCTGAACGAACAACTGGCGGCACAAGGGTACCCGACCATGGATTCGTTCAACACCCATGAAACCCGGCGTTTGCCCAACGGCAATATTCTCTTGCTGGGCAGCCGCGATGTCGTCTCAACCACCGAGCAGGGGGGCACGCAGCAGCACCCGGTGGACATCATCGGCGACATGATTCTGATTCTGGACCACAATATGCAACTGGTGTGGGCCTGGGATTCGTTTGCTCACCAGGACCTCAGCCGCGCCGCCACCCTGGGCGATTTATGCTTGCGCGGAGCTGGCGGCTGCCCGGATTTCAATCACAACTTTACCCAGGCCAACGATTGGTTGCACACCAACTCCGCCCAGCTCACGGGGGACGGTAATATCCTCCTCTCCGAACGCAGTCAGGACTGGGTCATAAAGGTCAACTACCAAAACGGGCGCGGTGACGGAAGCCTGCTGTGGAGAATGGGCCCCTTTGGCGATTTCACCATCTCGAATCCACCCCATCAGACCTGCGGCGATCCCAACGTCTATCCATGGTTCACTCACCAGCACGACGCCGCATTTCAAGTTCAAACCGGCGCCCTTGAGGTGCTCACCGTTTTCGACGACGGCAATCTGCGCCACTTCCAGTGCGGCGGCGGAAACAGTCGAGGTATGGTGTTTTATGTTGCAGAAGGGACGCACACGGTCAGTATTCAGACCTCCGCCGATCTGGGTCAATATTCTGCGGCCCTGGGCAGTGCGCAGCTGCTGATTTCGCCTCCCTACGGTATTTATGCCAGCTTCGGCAACGGCCTCGTCAACCTCCCGTCCGGCCACTCCTCGCAAGCTACGGAGGTGGACCCAACTACCGGCTCAGTTGTTTACCAATTGCAGGCGAATCAGTGGTCCTACCGGACTTATCGTCAGCGGGACCTTTACACGCCGACACTCCCGTAGGCAATGGTGGCTGCCCACTCTGGCGAATGTTGTCGTTCGCATTTTGGGCAGCCAGCAAAACCCAGTCCTGATGCACGTCCTGCAGCGGCAACATGGAGCGTTGTCGCCTTTCTGCTACAGCCCGCGATCGTCAATCGTTACTGCCTCTCACTTCCCCGCCGTTTTCTCCAGGTGGCCGCCGAACTCATAACGCATCGCCGACAAAAGTTTGTCGGCAAAGTCGGCTTCGCCGCGCGAGCTGAAGCGCTCGTAGAGCGCGGTAGTGAGGACTGGGCTGGGCACCGCCTCATCGATGGAGGCCTTGATGGTCCAGCGCCCTTCGCCAGAGTCCGACACCCGGCCGGCGAATTTCGCGAGCTCGGGATCTCCCGCCAAGGCTGAGGCTGTCAGGTCCAACAGCCAGGAAGCGATCACGCTGCCTCGCCGCCACACCTCAGTGACGTCGGTCAGGTTGAAGTCGTACTGGTAGTGTTCCGGATCGCGCAAGGGAGTGGTCTCGGCGTCGATCGCGTGGGTCTGCTTGCCCACGTTGGCGGAGCGCAGAATGTTGAGCCCCTCGGCGTAAGCGGCCATGATGCCGTACTCGATTCCGTTGTGCACCATCTTGACGAAGTGTCCGCCACCGCTGGGTCCGCAGTGCAGATAACCCTGTTCGGCCGTGCCGCCCAGCTTCTCGCGTCCCGGCGTCCGCGGTATGTCGCCGATGCCCGGTGCAATAGTTTTGAAGATGGGATCGAGGTGCTGCACCGCCGAATTCGGGCCGCCAATCATCATGCAGTAGCCGCGCTCCAGACCCCACACGCCGCCGCTGGTGCCGACATCCACGTAGTGAATGCCCTTGGACGCAAGCTGGTTCCCCCGGCGAATATCGTCGATGTAATAGGAATTGCCGCCGTCGATGAGGATGTCCTCAGCCTCGAGGTAGGGCACGATTCCGGAGATGGTCTCGTCCACGACTGCTGCCGGGATCATCAACCACACCGCCCGCGGCTTGGTCAGCTTGCTGACGAAATCCTGCAGCGAGGACGACCCCACCGCCTTTTCCTTCACTAACGCTTCCACCGATTTCGGCGACATATCGAAGACCACGCACTCGTGGCCCGCTTTGATCAGCCGCCGCACCATGTTGGCGCCCATTCTTCCCAGACCTACCATTCCGAGTTGCATAACCCGCTCCCTCTGCTCAGAAAAATCGTTGGACTCTAGCTGCCTTTACCGGTCTTCTTCATCTTCATCTTCTAGCTGCTCCGCTTCTTCTTCTTTTTCTTTTCGCCTGGTAGCGGATCTTCCGCCTCCACTGCAGCACGTGAGGCGAAAAGAGTTGGGGCGATTTTGCCATGAAGATGCTCAGCCCGTCTGCCCACAAGCGAAAACCACCGAGAAAGGCATTCGCGTTGTTGCCCACCCGACAGCCCGGAGGCAGTTCTCTCAACTTCTTGACGTTGCCGCCACCCAGCACGATGTCGTCAGGCTCCAAGGCTGCCGCTAAGCGGGCAACGACGTCAAAGACGCAACGCTGCCACTTTTTCCTGCCCAGCCGCTTGAGTCCGCGCAGGCCAACGTAGTCCTCGTACGTTGCTTTCTTGTAAGGAAGGTGGGCCAGTTCCATCGGTTGCACCTCTCCGTCCACAATCATCGTGGAGCCCAGACCGGTCCCCAGCCCAAGGAACAGCATCCGCCCCTTTTTGTAGCTCCCGAGAGCTTGCATGGCGGCGTCGTTGATCACCTTCACCGGGAGCCCAAATGCCTTTTCAAATTTGAAACCCACCCATCCGCGCGCCAGGTTGTGCGGCTCTGAGATGGGCCGCCCCTGCATCACTACCCCGGGATAACCAATCGACACCACATCGTACTGCCACTCGCTAGCTAGACTCTTGGTCTCGGCAACCATCCGTCGCGGCGTCAATGTCGGGCCCGAGACGAACTTGCGTGGCTGCCCCTGTCCCGCGGCGAGCATTTTGACGTGGGTCCCGCCTACATCCACCGCCAATACCTTCATTACACCGCGCCTTTGGGTCGCCTTCATCATTCGTCTCCTTCAATTTACCGCGCTCGACGTTATCAGCCCTTGCCGAAACCTACAACTCACCAATCTTGGAGGCGGGGCGGGTCTCCGGCCTGGGGCCGGGCTGAAAGTGCAAGAGGGGGAAGGAGCACGGGTTCACCGCCGGCGGAAATTGGTCTAGCTTTCCAGTTGNNTCGGAATCCTTGATGGCAGAGATTGCCTTCTTGTGTGATTGCAGCATGAATCCTAGTTTAGACCTGGAGGGTCATGGCACGCTGGGCGAAGACGATGCAATCTGGAAGCGCAATACCGACTGCGCAATCTGGTATTGGTATTTGGCCGCAGCGAACTGGATTGCAGCTTCCGTCTGCTGCAATTGCGCCTGACTCAATTCGACAATTGAACTCAAGCCGAGGTTGTAGCGCGTCTGCGACAAATCTACCGCCAGGTTGGTCTGATCGACGAACTGCTGCGTGACGTCAATCCGGTTAAATGCGGTGATGGCGTTTAGCCAACTGGCGCGGACGTCATTGGCCACCCGGTCTTTCAAATCGCGGAGTTGCTCTTGGTCGGCCTGTGCGCGCAATGCTGCCTCCCGCGATCGCGCGGGATAAAGAAAGCCGTTGAAGATCGGTATGTTGACATTGACTCCCACAGCCCCGTACCAGTTCGTGAATGGCGAAACCCCCGCGATCGTGCTGCTGTAGGGAGTCCGGCCCACAACCCCCAAC
>PLYW01000292.1 GCA_003151875.1 Acidobacteriaceae bacterium | reverse complement strand
CACAGGATTGGCCGGGTGCTGATTCCCACCGAGTCGGTGACCGAGGTACGCGGCGGCAAGAAATACACCAGCGAGCGCATGTTCTATCCCGGCTACGTGCTGGTCGAGATGGACATGGACGATACCGTGTGGCACGTGGTCAAGGGTACGCCGCGGGTGACGGGATTTGTGGGCACCGGCCAGCAGCCCACTCCGCTGTCGGAGGAAGAAGTCAACCAGATTGTGTACCGCGTCGCCGACAGCAAGGAAAAGCCCAAGCTCAAGGTCAAGTTCGAGAAGAACGAGTCGGTGCGCATCAGCGAGGGTCCATTCGCCAGCTTCACCGGCGTGGTGGACGAGGTCAACGAAGACCGCGAGACGCTGAAAGTGATGGTCACCATCTTTGGGCGCTCGACCCCGGTGGAGCTGGGATTTGGGCAGGTCGAGAAGGTCATTACGTAGCATGGGCACTTTTACGGCAAAGTTGCGAGTATGGAACCCGGCGAGCCCAGCCCGCGTCGAAGAACTCGATGTCCTGGTGGACACGGGCGCCGCATACAGCTGGGTTTCACGAGCGAGGCTTGAGCCCTTGGGAATACGTCCGGTTCGGCGGATGCAGTTCCGCACGATTGAAGGTCACATGATCGAGCGGGATTTGGCGCCGGTGTTCGTGGCTACCGACGGCTTCACGGGCGGCGACAATGTGGTTTTAGCCGAAGCGGGCGATATGGAAGTCCTTGGGTGGCACACGCTGAACAGTCTTGGCCTTACGGTGGATTACGGAATCAATAAGCTGGTCCCGATGACCGACGCGCTGGCATTGACTGCGGCATAGAAGGGCAGATAACGAATGCGGGCGCTTGCGGCCCGCTTGAAGAGCAAATATGGCAAAGAAGATTACAGGTTCGGTGAAGTTGCAGATTGCAGCGGGCAAGGCCACTCCGGCCCCTCCAGTGGGCCCGGCGCTGGGTCAGGCGCAGATCAACATCATGGAGTTCTGCAAGCAGTTCAACGCCAGGACCAACGCCAAGGAACTCGACGGCCTGATCATCCCGGTGGTGGTGTCGGTGTACAGCGATCGCACCTTTACCTTCATCACCAAAACGCCTCCGGCTTCCATTCTGTTGAAGCGGGCCGCGGGCGTGGCCAAGGGCTCNNGCGTAGCGGGTCGCGGATAGAGTCGGCGGTACGGGCTTTGTTCGGGTAGTGCTGGCCTTTAGGCCAGCGTACAACGCCCTTATGAATTCTGTTTCCGTACCCGAGATTTTTATCTCGGGTACGGAAACAAGAAAATGTAGCAGTACGGGAAACGCGGCGCTGAAGCGCCGCACTACCCGATCAGTCGTAGATACCACGGCCCTCCGGCAGCAGGGGACGGCGGTGGGAGACGAGGAGAGCAATGAGGAAATTCGGAAAGAATATCGGGAAGGCGCGCGCCGCCGTCGAGGCTCGTTCGTACACGCTTCAGGACGCGGTGCCCCTTTTGCAGAAAGTGAAGTACGCCAAGTTCGACGAGACCGTGGACTTGACGATGCGCCTGGGAGTCGATCCCAAGCACGCCGACCAGATGGTCCGCGGCACTGTGGTCCTGCCGCACGGGCTGGGCAAGACTAAGAAAGTGCTGGTCATCGCCAGTGGCGAAAAGGTGCGCGAGGCCGAAGCGGCGGGCGCCGATATCGTCGGCGGCGAAGATATGGTGGAGAAGATCCAGAAGGAAAACTGGACGGACTTCGACGCCGTGATCGCCACGCCCGACATGATGAAGTCGGTGGGCCGGCTAGGCAAAGTGCTGGGTCCGCGCGGGCTCATGCCGAACCCGAAGACCGGGACCGTGACCTTCGATGTGGCTGCGGCGGTCAGGGAAACCAAGGCCGGCAAGGTAGAGTTTCGCACCGACAAGACCGCCCTGGTGCACGTGCCGGTGGGCAAGATTTCGTTCCCGCCAGAGAAGCTGGTGGAGAATGCCGCCACGGTCATCAACAGCGTGATCAAGGCAAAGCCCACGGTGGCCAAGGGCAAGTACATCAAGGGTTGCTATCTCAGCTCCACCATGGGTCCGGGTGTTGCCATTGACACCGCGGCGGTGGAAGCAGCGGCGCGAGCCTAGGCTAACGCGTAAAGAGGCGCCTTTCGAGCGCCCGGAAAAAGGATTCGAACATGGCTGTCACAAGAGCAAGAAAGATCGAGCAGGTCGAGCAGCTCAAGGAAGAGTTCCAGAGCGCAAGCCACGCCGTGGTAGGCACGTTCAGCAAGCTGACCGTGCAGAAGGATTTTGAACTGCGCAAGGCCGTCCGCAGCGCGGGCGGGCATTATCGCGTGGTGAAGAACACGCTGGCGGAACGCGCCGCCCAGGGAACCAAGGTGGAGGAGGCCATGAAGGGCCTCGCTGGAGTTACCTCCATCGCTTACACGGGCGGCGATCCGGTGGCCCTAGCCAAGGCGCTCAGTAAGTATGCCAAGGACAATCCGGAGTACACCTTCAAGGTCGGCATTGTGGATGGCCGCGTCATCGCGATTAAGGACATTGACGCGCTGGCCAGCATGCCGTCGAAGCAGGAGATCCACTCCAAGCTGCTGTTCTTGATGAACGCTCCGGCGCAGCGCCTGGTAACGGTGATGAACGCCATTGGGCGCGATCTGGCGATCGTGATCAACCAGGGTGTGGAGAAGAACAAGTTTGGTGGCGCAGAGGAAGCGGCGCCGGCAATGCCGGCGGCTGAACCTGCGGCGGCAGAAGCGCAGGCTTAGGCCTGGGCATACACGAGTTTGGGAGTGCGCAAGCGCTTCCTTAGGATTTGCGTTATCCGTTGTGAGGCGTGCAGCCTGCGTGAGTCTGGCATGAAGACGGCACATTGGAAGCCTCGAAGACAGGTAACGAAATCAACACAACGAATAACCAATAGGTGGATAAACACATGGCGGATTTGCAGCAGTTGGAAGATCAAATCGTAGGGCTCTCGCTTCTGGATGCGGCGGCCCTGGTAAAGAAGTTGGAAGATCGCCTTGGCGTCTCGGCGGCGGCTGCGGCCCCCGTCATGATGGCAGGCGGAGCCGGCGCGGGCGCCGCAGCAGCGGCCCCGGCGGAAGAGAAGACCGAGTTTGCGGTCGTGCTCACCGCGGTGGGCCCCAACAAGATCAACGTGATCAAGGCTGTCCGTGAAGTCACCAGCCTGGGTCTGAAGG
>PLYW01000250.1 GCA_003151875.1 Acidobacteriaceae bacterium | reverse complement strand
TGCGGCGAAAGGAACAAGCCTTCCTGCCCGGCGATCACGGAGGTGTCCTTCCAATCCAGGCGAACGGCCGCAGTACGCAATCGCACCACACCGGAGTTCACGCCGTTGTAGGTAGCGGGGAATCCGCCGCCGAAATCAAGGTTGACGTTGCCGCTGGAGTGCGCCCCAAAGACGTCTGGCCCAAAGACCTCGAAGCCGAGAATCGATTGCCGCAGCGTGCCTCCCACCGAGCCCGGCGAGTCCATGGGATCGGGTTTGAGCACCCATGTGGGGACGTCCGCGTTATCCGGATAGCCGCTGTTGCCGAACAAGTTGAAGAGCACGATGCCGGAAAAGCGCACCCGGTATTTCGAGGCGCTCTCCAGCTTGGTCTGATACTGTTCGTCCACCTTGTCGGAGAGCAATTGCTGGTCTTCGGCCATCTGGTCCACGCGATGCTGCAATTGGGCCGTGCTCGACGACGGAATTGCCGGCGAGGCTTCGTCGGCCGCCGCCTCAGCGCCGGTTGCCGTGCCGCCTGCGCTGCGTTGGGCTTCGAGTTCCTGGCGCAGGTTGGAGATCTCTGCGCGGCCGGCCATGGTCTGCTGTTGCAGTTGCAGCACCATTTCCTTCAGTTCGCGGACNNCAAGCGCCACCAGCAGCGCCGGACGCGAAACCTGCAAACACCTGGTGAATTTCATGTCACACCTCGCGCAACGAGTTTTGAATGCCCCGACATGTGCGGGTCTCGGCCCGCGGGTTTAGGCTGTAAACGGTTGAGAGGCGTCCGCGGTCCGGCCATTCCACGTGACGATCTTCTTGCACATCCGGGGAAGCACGATCTGCATCACGGTGCGCCCCGGGACCGAGCTTTCCAGTTCCAGGGTACCGTCATGGTCCTGCACGATCTTCTGCGCGATCGTAAGACCCAGTCCGGTGCCGTTCTCCTTGCCCTGGCTGACGAATGGTTGAAAAAGCTTGTCGCGGAGAGAGGATTCTACTCCGGGCCCATCGTCGGTNNGGGCAGCCTGGCAGCCATTGAGCAGCAGATTGTAGAAGACACGCTCCATTTTGCGAGAATCGAATTGCGCGCTGTGCAGCCCGGGCGATTCGATGCTGACCAGGATCTTGTGGAATTGGGGATGCGCTTGCACCAGCTCAATGGCGCGGCTGATGGTCCGCTCGATGGGAGCTTCGCTGAGGTTCAACGAATCGGCGGGACGCGACAGCTCCAGCAGCGAATCCACCAAATCGGTCAGCCGGTTCACCGCAATGCGGATCTCCTGATAAAGCTCTTCACGCTGTTGCCGGGTCAGATCGGCATCGGCCAGAAACTCGGCATTAGCCAGGACCGCGGTCAAGGGATGGCGCAAGTCATGCGAAATCGAACTGGCCATTCTTCCAATAGTCGCCAATCTTTCGGCATCGAGCAGCCGCTGCTGCGCTTGATGCAGGCTCTCGCGCATGAGCGAGAAAGCATTGGTAAGCTCGGCGATCTCACTGGCGCCGCGCGCCTCGACCGGGTAGCGGAAGTCGCCTTTGCCCAGGGCCCGCACTCCGTCCACCAGTTCCTCCAGGGGACGGGTGAAGGTCCTGGCCGTGACGTACACCAGCACGCTCCCCACGAACACCGCACCCAGTCCTACCGCCAGCAACAGCCGCCGCAGATGGTTGAGGAACGCCGTGGCTTCGTCGTAGGACTTCATCACCAGCATGGCGACCGGCGGCGCCTCGCCGGGATCCAGGGCGAGCGACGAAACCACGAAGCTTTCGCCGCCCAGCTTCCAATCGATGGGACCCCGCGGAATGGCTTGGCCCTTCAGATATGCGCCGACCTCGCCTCTCTGACCGGCATTGAGCGTGCTGACCACGACCTCAGTCCCGCAAACAATGGTCACCTGGCTGGCCGCGATCTGGCTCACCTGGCGGGCCACCGCGGCGTTCATCTCGTCGCCGACCGCAACTACCCCGAGCAGCGAATTGTCGGTGCTGGGCCCGAAGTAGATTGGCGCCAGGATGACTTCATAAAGATGCCCGCCGGCAAACCACCACTGCAACGGCTGGTCCAGCGAGTTGCGATGTTCCAGCAGTTGTTGCGCTTGCTCGCGGGTGATGCCGGGCGCCTTGGTGTGAAAGCCCACAAACTGGCCGGACGGATCGAGTAGGGCAAACAGATCGCCGCCGGAAAGGCGGAACATCTCATCCGACGCATCCTGAATGGTGGGCGGGTGATGGGATGTCATGAGCGCCTTCAGGCTGGGAAGATCGGCCATCAGCTTGGCGGAACGCGCCAGGGCCGCCTCGCGCTCCTTCTGGGCATTGCGGAAGGTCTCGACGGAGTTGGCCAGGTCGTTGCTGAGGTCGCGCCGGACTTGATTTTCCACGGTGCGTTGCACAATCAGCAGGGAGACCGCAGTCAATCCCGCCGAAGTCAGCAGCATGGCGATCAGGAACTTGGTCCGCAATCGCATCCCGCCCATCGCCCATCTCCTCCCCGCCCCCATTACCGGACGAACTTGTAGCCCGTGCCGT
>PLYW01000196.1 GCA_003151875.1 Acidobacteriaceae bacterium | reverse complement strand
TGGGCGCTTTCGTCGGTTCGGAGGGAACATTCGGGATCATCACCAAGATTACGCTGCGAGTCATCAAGAAACCTGAAACCACACAAACGTTGATGGCTGCGTTCAATTCGAGCAGCGAGGCGGGTGCTGCCGTTAGCGCCATCATCGCTTCGGGCATGTTTCCCGCGGCCCTGGAGATTATGGACCNNCCCTTGAGGCCGCCGAAGCGGCCGTGCACCCCAATTATCCCAACTGCCAGGCACTGCTGCTGGTGGAACTGGACGGCTCCACCCGCGAGGTCGAGCTGCTGATGGAAAAAGTCGGTCCGATGTGCCAATCGTGCGGGGCCTGGGAGTTGCGTCTGGCCAAGACCGAAGCGGAACGCATGGCGGTGTGGAAGGGACGCAAAGCGGCATTTGCAGCGGTGGGGCGGATCTCGCCGAATTATCTGGTGCAGGACGGCGTTATTCCGCGTACCGCGTTGCCCCGAGTCCTGGGTGAGATTGACCGCCTCAGCGCCGAGAAAAGTCTGCGCGTCGCCAACGTCTTTCATGCCGGAGATGGCAATCTTCATCCCCTGGTGCTGTATGACCGTCGCATTGCCGGCCAGGAGGAACGAGCGATGGAGCTGGCAGAAGACATTTTGCGCCTGTGCGTGGAAGCTGGCGGCTCCATTACCGGGGAACACGGGATTGGCGAGGAAAAGAAGCAGTTCATGCCGGTCATGTTTTCCGCAGCCGACCTGGACGCGATGCAGCGACTGCGTTCGGCCTTCGATCCGTTCGACCTTTGCAATCCGACCAAAATGTTTCCCGGCACCGACGCGAAGGTGCAAAGGCCGGTGGCTTACGAACCACATCCGATCGAGATAGCGGGACTGGCGCAACGGTACTAAAGCGCTTACACAGTTGGTGTGTAGGGTGGAACATTGGAGTGCAGGGTGGAGCACCGCTTCAGCGGTGCAGTTGGGATTCGAAAATGAATCGGCTTTAGCCGCTGAGGTGACGGAAACATTACCTCAGGCGCTAAAGCGCGATCCAGGAGATGACGGCAGTCATGCACGCCTGAAAGGCGTGCTCCACCCATCGCCGTCAAGGAAGGCCACGGGAGCCAAATTATGAGCCAAGCTCAAGTGCAGAACAACGAAGCGTGGATCGAACTGAGTGCGATCGTGGGCCCGGAACACCTGCGCCCGGCGACGCCCGAGGATGCCGTGGAAGCGGTGCAACCCATCGGCGTGATTGCTCCGGGCACGGCGCAGGAAGTCGCGCAGGTGCTGCGCTGCTGCAATTCCGCGGGCCTGACCATCATTCCGCGGGGTGGAGGCACCCAGTTGGGATTAGGCAATCGCCTGAGCAAGGCCGACTTTGTCCTCTCGCTGGAACGGCTCAACCGGGTGATCGAACATGCCTGGGGCGACATGACGGTTACGGTGGAAGCGGGCTGCACCATCGACAAGTTGCAGGGTGTGCTGCGCGAGCATGGTCAGCAGTTGGGCGCCGATCCCATGCAACCGGAGCGGGCCACGGTGGGCGGCGTGCTGGCGACGGCCGAGAGCGGGACCTTGCGCATCCGCTATGGCGCCATTCGCGACCTGGTCCTCGNNCCCGACGGCAGCGTGATTAAAGCCGGAGGCAAGGTCGTCAAGAACGTTGCCGGCTATGACCTCACCAAACTGGCCATTGGTTCGCTGGGAACGTTGGGCGTAATCACCCGCGCCGTGTTTCGCCTGCACCCCATTCCGGTGGCCACCGCAAGCTACGTTGCGACTCTGCCCACAGCGGCGGAGGCGTCCAAGCTGGTGCTCGCCATTCTGGATTCACACCTGGNNTTCTTGTCCACGTGCGGTTCGAAGGCATCCCCGAATCGCTGCTCGACCAATATGCCAAGCTGGGCCGGACCGCGGGCGCGCATGAGTTTGTCGAGTGTACGAGCGATGTCTGGACAGAGCGGCAGAAGCTGTTCGTCAATCCCGGCAGCTCGGCGATTTGCAAATGCTGCGTGCTGCCTTCGCAGATTGGGTCGCTTTGCGATGCACTCTTCCGGCAGGCGGGGCCCGCCGAGGTTGCGGTGACACTGGTAGCGCAAGGCACCGGACTGGCCGAAGTGCGCTTGGATGCCGCCGGCCAGCAGCCGCTGATGACTGTGCTGCACGCCCTGCGCAGTGAGGTAGACCGCCTGCAAGGAACAATGACCGTATCGCAGTGCCCCGTAGCCATGAAGGACGAACTGGACGTTTGGGGCACGGTGAAAGATGTGCTGCCGCTGATGCAACGAATCAAGCAGAAATTCGACCCGGGGCACACCCTGAATCCGGGCCGTTTCGTGGGGGGCATATGATAGAGCAGCTCGCGACGCCAGCCACCGGCACCAGAAAAATTTTCGATGACTACCATCCCCCAGCCGCGGAGCTTCTGAATGCCTGCGTCCATTGCGGCTTTTGCCTGCAAACCTGCCCCACCTACACGCTGTGGGGGAAGGAACAGGACTCTCCGCGCGGTCGCATTCAACTGATCAATATGGCCATCGAGGGCGAAGTGGACTTGACGGAGTTGTACGTCTCGCACTTCGACCATTGCCTGGGATGCCTGGCGTGTGTCAGCTCGTGTCCGTCCGGAGTCAAGTACGGCAAGCTGATTGAAGCCATGCGCGGACAGGTGGAGCGGCAGTATCGCCGGCCGCTACACGAGCGGGCGCTGCGGCGGATGGTCGCCGCGATATTCAGCCGTCCGGCGCGCATGCGAAAGCTGATGGCACCACTGCGCGCTTATCAGCGGTTGGGTTTGCAGCGGCTCATGCGGGCCCTGCGCCTGACCGCATTGCTGCCCAGTAGCTTGCGTGCCATGGAGCAGATGCTGCCCGATTTGTCACAGCCTGGCACCTCGGCGGTGCTGCCGCCGCGCATCGCCGCGCAGGGAGAGAAGCGCCGCTCCGTCGTCTTGCTGACCGGCTGCGTGCAGAGTGTGTTTATGGGCCAGGTCAATGCGGCGACCGCGCGCGTCCTGGCAGCCGAGGGTTGTGAAGTGCTGGTGCCGCCGGAGCAGGGCTGTTGCGGCGCCCTGATGATGGACTTGGGCCAGGAACAGCAAGCTCTCGACAACGCGCGCAGGTTGATCGACCTGTTCGAGCCGTTGCCCGTCGATACCATCGTGGTCAACGCCGCTGGTTGCGGACACACGCTCAAGGACTACGGATATTTGCTGCGCGACGATCCCCAGTATCGCGACCGCGCCATTGCGTTTTCCGCCAAATGTAAGGACGTATCCGAGGTCCTGGCGGAGTTACAACCACGCGCCCCGCGGCGCCCGCTGGCGTTGCGTGTCGCTTTCCATGATCCCTGTCACCTGCAGCATGCCCAGGGACTACGGGAACAGCCGCGCGCCATGCTACGGACCATCCCCGGACTGGAATTATTGGAGCTTTCCGAGGCCGCGCTCTGTTGCGGCTCGGCAGGTCTCTACGGTCTGGTGCAGCAGGAGACGGCCCACCAACTGGGCCAGCGCAAGGCGGAGAGGATTATCGCGACGCCCGCTCAGGCGGTGGCCACCGGCAATCCTGGATGCCAATTGCAAATCAGGGCGATGCTGAACGAAGCGGGACATCCCTTGCCCGTGATGCACTACATGGAGTTGCTGGATGCTTCCATCTCTGGCACCGAATTGCGGGGAAATCTATCGCACTGACCTGCACCTCGCCTTAGGGGTGGCTTCGACCGTTCGCTCCCTACCGGTATCCCCGCGGGGACGATCGCCGAAGAACCCCCGGTTGCTGATCGTCAGTACGCCTATCTTGTTGCCAGCTCACCTCTCACAATTGACAGTTCCTAAACCGCTGCAATCGTGGTGAAATGGCAGCTTAGCGAAAGCAATTCGACCCGCGGGACCTACCCCGCCTGCAGCAAAAAAGGAATCGCGGCATGTTTCGCCTAATTCGTGAACTAGTCCGCCCATATCGTGGCCAGTTGGTCATCATTCTGCTCGCCATGATGGTCGAAACTGCCATGAGCTTGGCGGGGCCGTGGCCGCTGAAGATCATCATCGACAATGTTGTGGGCAACCACAAGATGTCGCCCTGGCTTGACCACCTGGTCCGGCCCATGTTGGACGGGGGAAGCAAGTTGCAGGTGGCTGGACTCGCTGCACTGGCGTTCGTGGCGATTGCTTTGGTCGGCGCGATAGCCTCGTATATCGACAACTATTACACCGAGAGCGTCGGCCAGTGGGTGGCCAATGATCTGCGGATGCGGACCTACCATCATTTGCAGCGCCTTTCGCTCAGCTACTACGATACCCATCAGACGGGGGCTCTTCTGAGCACGATGACCACCGATATTCAGACCATTCAGGGCTTCGCCTCCTCCTCGACTCTGAACATCCTGGTTGACCTGCTCACCATCGTCGCCATGCTCGGTCTGATGTTCTGGCTCAATTGGGACTTTACCCTGATCGCGGTTGGCGTGACCCCCTTCCTGCTGTTCTTTGTCTCGCGATTCAAGAAGGCGGTGAAGAAAGCCACCCATGAAGTCCGCAAAGAGCAATCGGAAATCGTCGCGGTGGTGCAGCAGGGTCTGGAATCCATGCGGGTCGTCAAGGCCTTCGGACGCCAGGACCTGGAACAGGAGGAACTGAAGGCCGTAAGTCAAGCTACCGTGAATGCTGCTCTGGCCGCCCGCCGCATAAAGTCGTTGCTCTCCCCGATAGTGGCCGTTACCGTCGCGTTGTGTACCGCCGTGGTGCTGTGGCGCGGGGCCGCGCTCATCCTGGCTGGAGCGATGACGATCGGCGCGCTCACCGTGTATCTGTCGTATCTGAGCAAGTTCTTCAAGCCGGTCAAGGACCTGGCTACCACCACCAATGCGATTGCGCAAGCCGCGGTTGGCGTCGATCGCATCCGCTCAATCCTCGACACCGACTCAACCCTTCCGGAGCGCGCCGACGCCATCGCGCCGGGCTTGATCAAGGGTGACATTGTCTTTGACCATGTGGCGTTTGGCTATTCTGTCGATGCTAAAGTGCTGGGAGACGTCAGCTTCCACATCAAGCCCGGCCAACTGGTCGGAATCGTTGGGCCAACCGG
>PLYW01000074.1 GCA_003151875.1 Acidobacteriaceae bacterium | reverse complement strand
ACCAACGCACTGTGATGAAAAGACTTGCCAGAATGCCGAGTTCCTGTAATTATCTCCTGCTCCCCTCTCGAATGGGCAAAAGAGGAGCTTTCGGTCGAACCGAAACGCGGATTTGGGTTGATGTTTGTGTCAGCAGTCGAATTTCACGCATTGTACCGACTCCAGGGATTGGCTCTGTCGCGGACGCATTACTCCGCCAGAACGATTCAGGGAGCTTTTTCATTGCCGAAAACTGCGAAGCTTAGCGCAACCCTTGTTTCCCGGCAACGTTGAGACGTCCTCCGATCCCTCTCCCTCAGGGTTCTGTTCGGAACGTTCGCGCAGCAGGGGTTTTCCAAGTTCATCAGGCGAAAGGAGTAAGTTTGTGAGAGAGAAAGGTACAGTCAAGTGGTTTAACGGAGCCAAAGGATACGGATTCATCCAAAGATCTACGGGCGAGGATGTATTCGTGCATTTCTCAGCTATCCAGGAGAACGGATACCGCAGCCTGAACGAGGGCGAAACAGTGGAGTTCGACCTCACAAAAGGTCCAAAGGGCTTCCAGGCCGCTAACGTGCAGCGCGTGTAAGACGTCTGCGCCACGCGGAAGCAGCTTCACATTGGCGTCGCTTTGCAGGGCTTCCGAGTGCGGCCAAAACTACTAACCCTCCCGCCAGGGAGGGTTTTCTTTTTGGCGGCAAGCTAGCCTTAAGCCGCCAGAGCAGCCGTCGAAGGCAAATGCGCGGCCAGCGCTGACAGTTTCTGGACTGCATTGTCCACTGATTGCTGCGCCACTTCCGCTCCAAATCCCTGCCGATCGGCGGCGATAACGGTCACCTCCTCCAAGCCCAAGAAGCTCAGCATATGCCGCAAGTAGGGAACTTGGAAGTCGGAGGATGCCGGGGCTGGCCCCTCGTCGAATACTCCGCCGCGGGAGACAATTGCCACCACCTGTTTTCCCGCCGGTAGCAGTCCCTTTGGCCCTTTGTCGCTGTAGCTGAAGGTCTTGCCCGCGCGGGTCACCAGATCGAACCATGCCTTTAAGGAAGCCGGAATCGAGAAGTTGTGCATGGGCACTCCGAGCACGATCACGTCGGCGGCCATTAGTTCCTCGATAAGCGCATCGGAAAGCTGCAGTGCCTGTTGTTGCGCCGGCGTTCGCTGGGCTGGCGGAGTGTAGGACGCTTGAATCCAGGCTTCGCTCACGAAGGGCGGCGAGTCCACAGTCAGATCGCGCTCGATCACGCGGGTATCCGGGTGCTTCGCCTTCCACTCGTCGGCGAAGTACGCCGTCAAGCGGCGCGAGACCGAATTGCTGCGGGGACTCGAATTAACGATGAGCATGTTATGCATAAATCGCACCTCGGGGCTGCGTGCCCTAACCGTGTTGCAACAGCAATAACTGTGTTACAACACATAATATTGGATGTGACCGGCGAGAAGAAGATTCAAGCCGCCTGGAATTGCCATTACGTTGGAATTGTCATTACGCGCGAAGCGAGGAATCTGCTGTTGTTTGCACCGGCAAGCGTCCCGGGAAAATAGCAGCTCCCGCACGGCCTAAGGGCCGCCGAATCATTCCGCCGAATCGGGTTCCAGGATCAGGCCGCACAGGCGGCTCAATTCGCGGTAGTCGGCGTCATTCAGCCTGCCAAGGCGGGCGCCCACGGCGGCGTCAATCTGGGGCTGCATTCTGGCGAGCAGCTTCAATCCTTTGGCGGTGATGCTGGTCAGGGTTTGGCGCTGGTCCTCCTTTCCACGCGACCGTCTCACCAGACCACGGGCCTGCAGCCGGTCCACCAGACGAGTGACATCGGGAGCGCGGTCGATCATGCGGCGGGCGATCTCGCAACGCGCGTGCCCTTGGGGATGGACGCCCCGCAGAATGCGCAGCACGTTGTACTGCGGGCGCGTAATGCGGTGCATTTCGCAAAGTTCATCCATCAGGTCATTCAGCGTAGTGGCTGCGACCAGCAGACCCAGCAGAGCTTCTTGCATGGGGTCGGCGAACTGCGGCTGGCTAAGGCGCCGGCTGAGGGCTTCGTTCATCCCTTCTTTATAGCCAGAAATTGTGCGGTTGTCATTTCGCGGAAGATCGCGCGAGTTCACCGCGCAAGCGCCGCAGGGCCCAGCGCGCGTGTTCCGCAACCATCCCGTCTTCATCGCGGCTCAGTTCTTTGAGTGCGGGCAAAAACCGCTCTTCACCGCTGTTGCCGAGCGCGAGCGCAACATTTCGCCGCAGGCCGTTGAAATGCGCGCGCTTCACCGGCGACCCGCGGAACACTTCGCGAAACTCTTCCAGGCCCAAGCCCGCCAGCCACTCCAGATCAGGATTCACGAGTGCAGCCCGGGGCTGAAGCTCCGGCGCCTTGGTCACGGGGGCTTCGCGGTTCCACGGGCAAACGTCCTGACAAATATCGCAGCCGAACACCTGCCGGCCCATGCCGGAGCGCAGGTCTTCAGGAATGGTGCCGCGTTTTTCGATGGTTAGATACGAGATGCACCGGGTCGCGTCGAGTTGATACGGGGCAGGGAAGGCGTCGGTCGGACAAGCGTCGAGGCAGCGCGTGCACGAGCCGCAGCGATCGGGGGGAGGCAGATCAGGCGTGAGCTCCAGCGACGTCAGCATGACTCCAAGGAAGAGCCACGACCCCAAGTGTTCATTCAGGATGCAGGTGTTCTTGCCAATCCAGCCGATCCCAGCGTACTGGGCAAAGATCCGCTCGATGACCGGACCAGTGTCCACGTAACACCAGGTACGCGGCGCTGGCATCTTTTGCCCTTCGCACATTCGCAGCAGCCCGGCTTCCAGCGCGCGTAGCTTTCCGAGTACCACCTCGTGATAATCGCGTTGCGACCACGCGTAGCGCGAGATCCACCCCTGCGTGGTCGTGCCGGCGTGCGTCGAGTACGGCTCGCCCGTGTTGTAATTCACGGCGCATACCACCACGGAACGTGCCCAGGGAGCGGCGTTGGACAGCGACGCGCGCTTCAACTCGCCAGTTTCGTTGCGCGCTTCGAGGTACTTCATCTCCCCCGCGCGGCCGTCGGCGATCCATCCGGGGAAAAAGTGGTGCTCCGCCGTGTCGGCCACTCCGGCTATGCCGGCGCGATCGAAGCCAGCCTCGGTGGCGAGGCGTTTGATGTCGTCGGCCAGATTGCAGATGACTGACACAGGTGGGACTCGTGTTGATTATACGAACGGAAGGGGCCGGGCAGAGTTATGGTTGGTCTTAACGCTGTACGTTTAACGTAGTCCGTGATACGCTGAAAAGGTGATTAAGTCTTTCCGATCACGGGAGACCGAACAGCTTCACCGCCGGCAGCGGGTCAAACGCTTTCGGGGTTGCGAACGGGTGGCCCAGCGAAAGCTGCGGCAGTTGGATATCGCCGCCGAACTTCGCGATTTGAGGTCGCCGCCTGGCAATCACCTGGAAGCGCTGCGAGGTGATCGGGAAGGGCAGCACAGCATTCGCATCAACGACCAGTGGCGCATCTGCTTTATCTGGCGCAATGGCGATGCCTACGATGTCGAAATTATCGATTATCACTAGGAGGGACCATGGCTAAGGCCGAAAAACTTCCGCCCATTCATCCCGGGGAAATTCTGCGGGAAGATTTTATGGCGACGCTGGGCATCAGCATGAACCGGCTGGCGCTTGATCTGCATGTTCCGGTGACACGTATTGCAGAGATTGTGCACCAGCGGCGGGGGATAACTCCTGATACCGC